>NZ_DATGLN010000129.1:0-22635 GCF_035294165.1 Chthonomonas sp. | reverse complement strand
TCAAGGGGAATCGAACGTGGGCAGGGCCTACCAGTACCGCGCTCTGCTTGCCGGCCTCATTCGAGACTGGCGTGCCGCCTGGAACGAGGGCAACTTCCCCTTCCTCATCGTGCAACTGCCGAACTTCGGCCCGCAAAAGCCTTCCCCTACCGAAAGCGCCTGGGCGGAACTGCGCGAGTCCCAAGACATCGTTGCCCACACGGTTCCCAACACCGGCATTGTTTGCACTATTGACATCGGCGACGCCAACGACATCCACCCCAAAGATAAGCAGGATGTTGGCAAACGCCTCGCACTCTACGCTTTGGCCAAAGTGTACGGCAAAAAAGTGGTCTACTCCGGCCCCACGTTCCGCTCGATGAAGGTAGAGGGACACACGATTCGCGTCTTTTTCGATCACACCGATGGTGGCCTTGTGACGAAAGGAGATAAGCCTACCGGTTTCGCGATCGCCGGCCCCGATAAACAGTGGCACTGGGCCGACGCCCAAATCGAAGGGAACAGCGTGGTGCTCTCCTCGCCCGACGTTCCCGACCCCGTAGCCGTTCGATACGCTTGGGCCGACAACCCACAGTGCAACCTTTATAACGGCGCCGGTCTCCCCGCCTTCCCCTTCCGCACCGACGACTGGACGGAGATCACCCGAAACAACCACTAACACGCTCTCGATTCCAAGGAAGGGCGACCGCCGGTTGCGATGCTTAGAGTAGCATGGGCAGTAAGGCTCTTGACAAGATGCCATATACTTTTATTGGGGGCGGATGGGGCCTGGTGGCCCTCCCGGTCTTCAAAATCGTGCGAGAGGCGAGCTACTCTCGTCTCTGGTGGGTTCGATTCCCACACGCTCCCGCCACCGCTCCCTTTGCCGTGAGCCACTGTTAGCGGGGCTATCCGCGCCCTAGCTCATCATCTTTCCAAAACCTTCTTTAATCGCTTCCCAAAATCGTACACTACCCCAAAACCACTCCCATCCACCCTGAGCCGATACACCACTCCCTGCCCACCAACGCCTCCCCCTTCCGTTACCCCATATAACCAACCACCATGCCCCACGCTTAGCAAGCCATACGGATACAGACCTGCTGCCCCTTTACCAAAATCATGCAAAACTTGATAACCACTCCCATCCTCACCTACTACATAGACGACCCCACTCTCATATCTCCCTCCGCTGTACGTTACCCCATACAACTTGCCTCCCATCCGCACCAGCCCACCCATACCCCAACGACCATCTCGACCAGTAAATGCGTGCAACACCCGATAATCGCTGCCATCCTCCCTCACTCTGAACACCACTCCCGCCCCATAAACACCCCCTCCATACGTCACCCCATACAACCAACCCCCTACACCCAACACCAATCCACAATAAGGATGGCTCCCATCCCCATTCCTCCCTAAACCGTCCTCCGCACCAAACTCATGCAACACCCGGTAGCCACTCCCATCCGCCTTCACCCCAAACACTACCCCATTCCCATAAACACCCCCACCACTCGTCACCCCGTACAACCAACCTCCCTCTCCCTCTACCAACTCCACCAACAACGGATAGGCTCCCTCTCTCCCTCCAAACGAATGCAACACCTGAAAGCCGGTGCCATCCTCTCTTATCCGATACACCACGCCTTTGCCGTACGGCCCCCCTTCCTCCGTCACTCCGTAGAGCCATCCGTCTTGGGAGGGGAGGACACCGGCATAGGGCAGGGCGCCATCGGGGCCGGAGAAGGCATGGAGGAGGCGAAAGTGGGAGCCATCAGGTTGGAGGGTGAAGAGGGTACCATCGCAGGCGGGTCCTCCTGTGGAGGTAGTGCCGTAGAGGTGTTGGTGGGCATCTTGGGCGAGGGGAGCGAAGGGGAAGGCGCCGTCTTGGTTGGAGAAGTCGGGTTGGAGGGGGGCGAAGGAATGAAGGACACGAAAGCCGGTGCCGTTTGGAGAGAGCCTATAAAGCGCCCCCACTCCGCCATGACCATGAAGGGCCATCGCGCCGTATAAAGCCCGTTCCGATCTACTGCGAAGCGAAGAAAGAGAAAAATACCAAATCGGTGTATTGATGAGGTAGTCTGAAAACTCAGAGTTAAAGGTGAATCCCGATTGAGGAAACGGAGGTTCAGGCCGCAAACTAGAAAGCAGAGACCCCACTACAGGCCACACGGTTTGCAGGGTTTGTCCCGGAGGAAAATCGCAATCAAATTGAAGCATATACCCTCTTGGAAACCCATCCGGAGTCACACGGCTCTGTGGCAGATAGAGGTTAAAAGAAAGGGAGGAAATGGGATACAACGGTTCTAAAAACCCATGAAGCCCTTGTTGGGTCTGAAACGGATAGCCGCATCCCCCGTTACGAAGGTCGGCGAGCCGAGCGATCTCATCTGTTTCCACGTGACAACGGATAAGTTTCTCAGCAGCATCAGAGGGGATGGGTGCTAAACGGAAATCGAAATTTTTTATCCATCCCGAACCCTGCCCTTCCTTATCGGGGAAGACATGCCATCCGCGTGGTAGCGTCAAGGAGATACGTTGACCGAAGAGCAGTGCAGACGGTGGAAGCGCGTAGGACAAGCCGCTTAGGGCACGCTTGGGCGCAGCCAAAACCCATGAAGAAGGCTTTGCTGCCTGTGTGCTGATACGTATACTTTTGCCCAGAGCAAGAAGGAGGCGCTCTTGAAACGCACGGAGGCGACGTTGCGGTTGGGTTGTGTTTAGCCCCAACAAAATCATAGTTCCATAGGTTCTATCGAGATTGATAGTAGCTCCCTGTGCAGGAGGGACATCGAGGCGTAGCAGGCCTCCAAATCGCTGTGTCCCAACGATAAAACTTTCGGGTGACCACCATCCTTTCAACCCGAAAGCGGTACGGAATGGCGCGCGTGGAGTGAAGTTGCCCAGGTCTTTGCCGTCCATCAGCCAACTCGATTGTACCCAGAGAGTGAGGCACTGCTTAGGGTGGTTCTTGGCCCCTAATTCAAGAGTAAGTCCATTCATATCCCGAAAAGGGCTGTCACGGAGAAGGCCCTCTTTGGAGATAGGGAGGGAACGTATTTCACGGGAATACCCCACCGTTGCTTTTCGCAGTTGCCAGCCTTCAGGCAGGCGAAACGTAAGACGATGCCAGTACAGCAAGGGGGAGGGAGGAGTGTAGTAGGTTTGGCTTTTCGGCAAAGCCCAAACAGGATACGGCCACAGCCCCACAAAACAGAGCCAAGAGAGCGTTCTCCATACCCTATGCATCGGTCGCCTCCCTGAACATATCCTAAAATCTATCTCATGATATCGTCTAGCGACAGTGAAAAGAGGGTACCCCCTCCATAGCACCCTCCCTGCCGTGTAGTGCCATAAAGCCTATTGTTTTGAGAGATTGTCAGCGACGCAGGGTAGGCACCATACGCATTCTTTTTATAGTCATCGAGCGCAGGAAAATGGAATAGGACTCGAAACATACCATCACGAGACAGCTCGAATAGGGTTCCCGTACCGTTCGCTCCCCCCCGAGATGCTATGCCAAAGAGGTTAGAATCACCATCTACAACGAGAGCGCAGGGCGCTGAACCATCCACATTTACCTCCGTTGAGCGACCGTTTTGTCCCCGCTGTGTTGGGGCCGAAAAAGCATGTAAAACCTTAAACTCGTGAGTGGAAGGGGAGTACATGAACAAAGTACCGGCCCCATACGAACCACCGCCGGCCGTAACGCCGTAAAGGTTGCCTTTACTATCTATGGTGAGAGCCGTAGGTTCTGCACCATCCAAGTTCGTTCCCTGTAAATCTTTTCGGGTGAACGTATGGAGTACAGAACAATGCCCTTTAGCGTCTATGGAGATGAGCGTGCCGTTCCCAAACAGTCCACCACTTGTCGTAACGCTATAGAGAAGGCCTGCGGAACCCACCACAAGGGCAATCGGGTGTGCCCCCTCTTGTTGAGGGCGAACAAAGGTGTAAATGGGAACGAGTTTACCGGGTTTTTCATATCGAAATATCTCCCCATTCCCGTGGATATTCCACACGTTAGCCCCTGCCGTAGCTCCGTAAATCCTTCCTTGCCGATCCATTACAATGCCGGTGCGCTCTTCCCCTTCGTTTGTTTCATAGGCAGAAAAGGAGTAGAGTACGCGCACCGAACCGAGCAACGTGGCTTGGAATAGAGTGCCGGCATCCTGCTCTCCACCCAAAGCGGTTATCCCATAAAGAGAGCGTCTCCCATCAAAGACGAGAGGGGTTTTGGGGTTCGCTCCAACAGAGTCCCTGTTAAAAGAAGCAAGCACACGATAGCGTTTTTGTTTATCTAGACTATAGAGAACACCTTCACGATATGTCCCTCCTTGAGCCGTTGTTCCGTAGAGCGTTCCATTCGAAAGCGCGACAACCCCACCAAGAGGTTCATATCCTTTACTGCTGCCGGAAAAATAGTGAACAACCCTGAACCGGTTATCGGTAAGGCTTATTTCAAACACAAGGCCAAGATTGTACGCTCCGCCTTCTGAGGTCGTTCCATATAGGTTGCCTTTTGCGTCGCGGACTAGCCCAGCCCGTGGAAAAGCTCCATCCGAGTTCGTACCATCGGGCTGTCGCGACCCAAAACTATGCACAAGGCGAACCCGATGGGCTTTTCGCTGCCACACAAAGACCGTACCGATGTCGTTGGCTCCGCCATAAACGGTTGTGCCGTAGAGATCGCCTTGAGAGTCCATTACCAGTGTCCCATTCGGATAGGCCCCATCTCTGGTATCGGCTATTTTGCCACCGAAGTTATGGAGCACATGCAACCTCCCCGCAGCCAGCTCAAGCATATAGAGAACTCCACCCCCGTAGACACCCCCTGCGTAGGTAGTACCGTAGAGTTCGCTCCCTATGCACAAAAGACCGTAAGGATAAGCCCCTCCCTGATTCCGCTGAAGCGCGTCCACCCTATGAAAAGCGTGAAGCACCTTTAATGAGCCGGAGCGTACGTCAAGCTTAAAAACGATACCGCCGCCATAGCGACCTCCCATAAGCGTCGTTCCATATAAAGAGCCATCTGGAGCACGCCAAAGAAAATCTGGGTAAGCCCCCTCCGCACTCTCTGCTCCCTCTAGGGGAAGTGGAAACGAGTGTAATAGCCGGAAGCGCCCACTCCTATCCAAAGAGAAGATCATGCCTCCCCCTTGTTCTCCCCCTAACTGGGTGCATCCTATCAATCGTCCCGCGCCATAGCTCACTACCGCCTGAGGGTGCAGTAGAGCGTTATGGCCCTCGCAAGCCGCAAAGGGTTGAAAGCTATAAAGACAGGAATAGGCACGGTCTTTGAGAGAGAAACAGAAAATCGTTCCTGCTCCCTCTCGACCACCTTCGGGAGTTGCACCGTAAAGAGAGCCGCCCTGTGCGTCAAGACTAAGCCCCATATGGGGACAGGCTCCCTCCGTGTTATAGTTACGAGAAGAAGGGCCGGCATGAAGAGGGCCGAAAGCATGAAGACACATGAAATGCCCCTGCGGATCAATCTCAAAGAGTGTTCCACTATCATAGGCGCCTAGTTCGCTTGTCGTTCCATAAATATTGCCTCTCTTATCCACAACAAGCTGCCCATAGGGAAAGGCGCCATCATTGGCCAGATCGAAATGGTGCAGCACCACAACGGCATTTTGAACGCTGCCAAATGGTTTTCCGCCGAAAGACTGGGTTCGAGCGGTAAAGAGAAGAACCACCAAGACAACGATAGTGCTGAAAAGCATTCTTGTTCGCATAACTCTTGTCCTACAGATAAAACTAAGGAAGTAACCGCAATCTTTTTATGAACTTCAGAAAGCACGAAAAGGCGGCTCTCTCTTCTCGGCTTGGGCCACAGATCACGAGTATCGTCGGGTAGCTCTTGTCGGCCTGTATTCTCACTCCTTGAGAAGCCGTTAGGGGGATGAAGAGTCGACTCTCCTCATCGGAGCTGGATAGATAACCGATAAGCCCTCCTGTGATATGTATCCGAGGCCAATGCGTAAAATGTTGCGGAAGCATATTCCAACCATTATCTACACAGACACCCAGAGTAAAAACCGGCGACCGGCCACCGACCGAAGTAGCGGGAGGGCGCAGTGTGAGGCGCAATTGGGTACGCTCCCAGAACAGAGTGTTATTTGTCAAAGCGCTTTTTGAGGTTATAGGTACCCATTTGCCTCCTTCAGCAAGAGAGAAGACCCGAGCCGTGATGACCTTCCAATTGGTCGGGATCGGGAGACCGATCCGATAACCATACAGCAACGCGCTTGGTGGGGTAAGAAAATAGGTTTGGCGTAAGGCCTGCTGCGCAATGGGGATAGGTTTTGCCGCTTCTGAGGTGCCACCGAAAACACTATAGATAGACATCCATGACGATTTCATGGGAACCGGAGAAGCTAAACGGTAAGGGAGAATTTGAAGGCTCCGCCCTATTTGTGTAAACGCCGTCAGTGTCTTTTGCCATTGGGTATTCAACGGCAAGATTCCTTTCAAAATCAGGGCTATGGGGGGATTCTGAGGTAGATAAAACGCGAAGTGCGGTCGAAAAACGCCGTTGAGTTCCGCCTCTCCTATTGGGTCGAGCACGCCCGTTAGCCCTTGCCCTGTTTTGATAGGCCATCCCTGAACCCCTACATGCGTAGCCAAGCTCCCGGCGTTAACAAAGAAAATCTGCATCACAAAATCCAGATCGCCATCCCCGTTGTCAGAAACAAAACTCAGAAATAGGCCATTGCGTGTCCAATCCACCCCAAATCGCCTCTTAATGGCTGTTGGGGTCTCTTCAAAAATAGAAGCGGGGAGAATGGTCTTCTTCTCAAAAGAGAAGTCGTAGATGTCTGAGATGTGCCAACCTGTTGGAATGGGGAATGCAATATGGCTGCCATGCAACTGATAATCCGTCGGTGGCATTACAAACCAATGTGGGCAGGAGCGCGAGTTTGGATTGGCTTGGGAGGCCGTTGCAAAACCTATACCCGTCACCAGACCGGCAAGTAACTCTGTAAACACCATAAGAAGGCACATCACGCTCCGCATGGCTATCTCCCTAGGGTGCACTTAACACAGTAAAACCCAGTTTTCCAGTAGTTATTACATTCTTTATCGTTACGAACAGGTATGTAGATGTCTATTTGATTTTGAGACATTCCACCTGTATCACACACCGTACAGTGCCACTGACGATGTTTGCCTCCTATAGCAGAAGCTGCTTCAATGGTCACACGAGAACCGGGGAGACAATCCCATGGAGGCCCCCAAGTCGCACTAATGGCACAGTCCCCCTTTCTAGGAAAGCGATCTCGATATTTGCCATGACACTTCTGATTGCAGTGCGGATTCGAGGGGAATGCAATAGGTCCTCCACCGTTCAACTCAGGATTTTGATGCCCATATCCGCCATAACAAGTCACGCAGACTTTATGAAAACCTGGTGGACAAGGCGACGGATAGGTGGGATCATATCCAACGTTGTCTCCTCCGCAGCCTGGCCTAAACTCAGGCGGTGTACGTTTTTCAGGCTTCAACCCCGTGGGGTCATGGAGATTGACCGGATTGTTCTCTGTGTACCGATATAGGTTGTCACTTACCTCAAACCAAGGGTCCCGCGTCAAAAAACGACCACTGCCCCCATCATAATAACGTAAACCCAACAACGTTAAACCTATCTCCCCATCCGTGTAGTAACCCCACTGACCGCCATAGCCGAACGGCTCCCCACTTACCAGGCCAACCCCCTGCCCATAACCGTCGTAAAACGAGCTACTCAACACATTCCCTAAACCATCCATACGCTGACACACATTCCCCAAACCGTCAAACACATAAAACACATCCCCACTACCCGTATGCCGTGACACGAGGCCATCCGCCCCAAACGTGTTCACCGCCACCACATTGCCCTTCCCATCTAACTCCACTAAAGGCACATCGTTGACGTTCAAATAGTAGGTGCGTACCCCGTTCACCTGCTTCCAGACCCGCAAACCATCGCCGTCGTAACCGGCAGACCAACTGCTGCCTACACCCACCAAACGGTTCTCCGGGTCATAGCTCATCCCTACCCCCTTATATACCACCGGGTTCCCGTCTCCGTCATAGGTGTTGGCCACGTTCTGGTTGTCTGCATTGTAGGTCTGACCCACTCTGCGAAAGGTCGTTGGGTTACCCACCCCATCATACCCAAAGCTTTCCGTATAGCCCCCATTGCGTGTGGACTGCTCCGACAGCAACTGCTCCAAACGGTCATAGCTGTAGGAAGTCGTACCACTGTAGGCCGCATTCGTGGAAACGGTCGAACTCATCGTAACACAGTCGCCCAAACCGTTGTAACTCATCCCAAACGCGCTCAATAGCGTCCCATTACCGGTCTTGTTCGTCACATTCGTGATTTGGCCTAAGGCATTATAGGTGTAACCGGTCACCACCCCATTAGACAGAGCCCGAGTCCAAAGCCAGTCGTTGGCCAAATAACTCCAGTTCGTCGTCTCGTTCAACGGATTGGTCTCACTTACCAGACGACCGGCCCCATCGTAGCTGTAGGTGAAACTGCCTGCCGGGGTATCTAGGCTCTGCAGCGAACCGTCCGGGTAGTAGCTATAGCTTAGCGTCTGAGCCGGCAAGCCATTAAAGGTACGTGTCTCCGACGTTACATTGTCGAGGTCGTCATAGGAATAGCTCGTTGTGCCGGTGCCGTCGGTCATCCCGATGCGACGGCCATAAGCGTCATAACTAAAGTGAACATTCAGAGCGGGTGAGGCCTGATATTGAATATCCGTTAGTTGACTTTCAGGGTCATTCGTTTGGTAGGTCGTCACCAGACCACGACCATCTATGCGCTCTAAGGGGCTGCCATCCGCATCGTAGACCGGATATTGAACGCTATCCCCATTCGGATAGGTTACCTGCGCCAAATAGCCGGCCGAGTTATAGCTATAGGTGATGGTGTGGCCGTTGGCATCCGTTAAACCAACAAGGCGATAAGCCGCATCGTAGCTATACTGATAGGGATTGGTATCGCCAGAAGCCCCAAGAAACTCGCCTTCTAGGCCCCAGCCATATGTTACATGTCGGACAAGGTTACCACTTTCATCATAGTGATTTTCCGCAGTCTGAGACCCGCCCACATAGAGGTAGCTATAAACAATGGCAGAGTGCCCGGCCCCTGTCTGACCCGTCGCCGGAAACGTTATCTGTACCAGTTGATCCGCTAGATTGTAGGACAGGTCTATCTCATTGCCCAAAGCGTCTATGTCCGCTATGCGGTTTCCGCGGGCGTCGTAACGATGGTGAACGGTATGTCCTAAATTATCCGTAATCGTCAGGGGTTCGCCCAAAGCTTCCGCCTGTTGGTAATTGCCGTCTTGCGTGTAGCCATAGGTGGTTGTTTCGGTTTGGGCGGCGTTATTGCCCGGACCCACCTCCTGTACCAAGTTCCCCAACGCATCGTAGCTATAGGTCGTCGTTACCACCTGACCACTGCCCGAGGTCCCCGGTAACGGAGAACTTACGCTGGCCAACAGACCGCTCGGCTCATAGTAGGTATAGCTTGTGGGCGTCTTGCCCCCTTCCTGCACTTTCACCAACTCCCCCAAAGCAAAGTTGGTGTAGGTGTAGGTAGAGATGATTGTGGTGCCGTAGGGTGTGGTCTCGGTTAAAACATGGCCATAACCGTCATAGGTATACTCCCACGTCCCCTTCCCGTTGGCACCCCCGGAGGCATACCCGTTTCCATCCTGAACCACCGATGGGGCATACGGATCGTTCGGGTCGGCGTAGGTGAAGGCCTCTATCACCGTCTGGTTCGTCCCATCCGTCTCTGTGGTGGCACTCATGTTGTTGTCAAAACCCCGCGTCTGCGAAAACACCACCTGACCCTGAGGGTTCAGATAGCTCACCTTCGTATGATTGCCATCTACCACCGTGTAGGTCACCGTATTCCCGTTGGCATCCACCCGGCTGCTCACATAGTCCGTGTTGGGCTGATAGTTAATCGTGGCCGTGGCCATGCCGTTGCCCGTAGGAGAGGGAACACTAATGGTGTGCAACAGCGGGATCGTCTCGCTGCCTTCCCCATTGGCCACATTGGCATACCCATACACATAGCGGTTGGGAGGATTGGGGGTGCCGGTGCTCACCACCTGGGATACATGGTCTAACTCATAGTAGGCCTGCGCATAGCCGGCGGGAACGTTTTGCGTGGGATAGCTGCCCACATGGTAATAAACACTACGCCCATAACGGTCGGAAACAGACGTAATCGTCCCGTTGCCATCACGGTTAATGGTCAACAGCGCCGAGCCCGTCGTATCCACAATGGCATTTAAGGCCCCGTTGGTGCCATATTGCAGGGTAATAAAGTTGCCCACACGGTCGTATTCCCGGCCTACCGGATACCAACTCGGAACGGTGCCCGAAGGCGCCTCCACCGTCTGCCACACCGAACGGTCAGGAAACGTCACCTTAAAGTAGTTGCCGCCCGTGGTGCTATCGTAGTCCCACTCCACTAAAAGAGCCACCCCGCCCGCAACACTACAAACAATGCGGGGGGTCGAAGCGCTCGGAGGCCCGGCCGTACTCGGCTTGGCCTGCACACGGGAACCGTTGGCAAACACCACATAGTTCATCGCCTGGAGGGTAGTATTGGGGCTGACCGCACCCTGTGGAGGCGCAATATGCGGCCCGGTAGCATACACCCCAACATTATAGGGTTGGCTCCAACCCACCCCAAAATCGGGGGTGTTTTGGTAGCTATAGGGAAGGGCATAAGGCCCCCGTAAGCTGTTGTACATCCGCTCCCAGACCACCGAAGGCCCTGAGGGGTTGTACACCACCAAGTCCGGCGACGGCGTGTACTCCTCTTCCCCGGTGGCTAGGTTCACCGGGTCCCCTGCGCTCGCCCCAAACGGGCCGCCTGCCGGACAGTCCATCGGGCACTGAATGTAGGGAGGGCAATGTTGGGCCTCCGCTAACCCCCCACACTTATCCCCCGATAGCGGGGGCACATACAGCCGAATGTGGCTGCCAAACAGACCCGATAAACCCAGCGCGCCTACCAAGCTCGCGCGAGTGGCTACCTGAAAAGAGGAGGAGGGCGTCGGCTTTAAGCTGGCTAACACCTTCGCCCAAGACGTACCCGGCTCGGCAAACACCGCATAAGGCCCCGGCTCCAAAAGCTGCCATTGCCGCCAAGTCAACTGCACGGCACCGCCCGGCCACGGGCCACAATCCGAGCAGATATAGGTGACGCCTTGCCGGTCGGCCTTCACCACGGCTACAAAGTGGTCGCGCTCCACATAAGCCACCAACGGCTTGGGCAAGAGGCACAGCCCCACCTTATCCGCCGTCACCGCTTTGGCCACCAACCCCAGCTTCTCGGCACCGGCTACAATGTTTCCTAAACTACTGCCCTCCCCGGTGACATGGCACACCTGCAGCAGACGGGATTTGGAGAAGGGACGCCCGTGCGCTTTGAGCCATACGGCCAACCCCGAAGCGCCACACAAGGGGTCAAGTTGGGGTGGCTCCGGTATTCCCATCTTGGCACGCTGCTGGTGAAACCCCGCACAGGCCTGACAATGGCGCAGCCACAACGAGGCCGTCTGATGCGGATAGCCCCACAGCCGACCGGCCAACAAATGGGCAAAGGCCTGGGCTGCAGCCGCATAGGCCCCCTCATGATAGCGAGCCACCGCTGCATCGTAGGCCGCAAGGCCATGCACCACCGAGCGAGGTCGGCTCAGACGATAGGCCGCCCCAAACAGAGGAAGGGCCGCCTGGGGATGCTTCTGCCAACCTAGCACATACTCACCCAAACGCAGGGCAGCCCACGCCTTGCGCCAAGTTGGAAATCGGCCTTGCGTGTAGACTCGCCGCCAATGCTGCACCTGCTCGACAGAGACCGACCCGGCAGGCCACCCCATCTCGTCTAACAGCGAGAGCGTGTGCGGAGGGTGATACGGATGCCCAGAGGAGGAAGAATGAGCAGACACATCGTAGGGGTAGTGAGAGACAAAAGCCGTGTGAACAGGCTTCATGGAATGAGATTTATTGCGGTTTATGGGGGGGGGCGATACACGAACTTGCCCTAAGGCGATAAGAGGCGCCTCAAGCCCCATCTGCAACGAGAACAGGGCGGCTGTGGCCAAACTGGCCAAGCGCATTCCCAACGAACGAACCGGTCGGCGTGTCATCTGTCGTTTCTCCTTTCCCTGTTAGGTGAGGGAAGTAGCAGGTGCTAATTTTAGAAGCCGGCTTTCCTATAAAGGGAAGCCACTCGGCCTCAGAAGAGGCCATGACGATAGAGCGGGCTTTCGGGAAGGATTATGGAGGGGCACCCTGTGCAAGCCCTTTTGCCGATGGGGACCGGTTCCAGGCGCCAAGTGGACGTCGGGAGGGTACATCTATAGAAGATTATAACAAAGATTTATGCGCCTGTCAAGAGGTTGCAAAAAAATTTTTTTCACTGATTTTAGCGCTGCTGCTCGGCCATTGAATAAAGAAAGAGCAGAAGGTTTACAAACAGACAAAGCGGCATCTCAAATCAAACGTGTCTTCGGATATTCACCCACTCATGGCTTTTGCAAAACAAGAGTATCTTGCAAAGCCTGAGCCACCTGTGCCCAAAACTGCTGCTCCTTCGCATAGTCCGCCACAGCCACCTCTCCATTCCGTTGTATAAAACGGTCGGAGATCGTGACCTGGCTACCGTCACCAGAGAGAGTTACCTTCCTATCGTAAGTTTCCAAAGGCCCCTCGATATGAACCGATGCCGGCAGATGTAACACGCGATAGGCTTTAGGCAAAGCGATCGAGACGATGTCGGTAAGGTGCGAGGGGTGCTCGATGACAACAGGCCAAACCCGCTTCGGTGCAGAATAGGGGCGATTGTCCTCTTGACTAAGCAGGGAAGAAAACGCCGGCAGTAGGAGGAGATTGCCCGCATCTCGCCCCACACCGGCAACCGGTATGCGAAAATCAAGGCCGAGCGCATCCTGTGCCGGTGCCTTTTCCGATAGCGTGCATTCGCTGATCTCACCGGAGATTCCGAACCGCCGGGCGATCTGCGAAACAAAGGTTTTCCGGCGATCCTCCGTCAGGTCTCGCCAGGTGCCTCGTACGCTCCGAGCCGTGTCGCCCTCTAAAGTCGCCTTCTCGGTAACCGTCGCAGCCCCGTTCGCCCCTAAAACAATGGTGATGAGAAAATCGGCCCCCTCTTGCTCCGGTGTGCCCATCGGAACGGTTTGCAAAGTTCCGCCATCCTTCGTCACTACAAGAGCCTGTACCCCCTGGTCGGCATCCGGTATCGCTCCGTAGGGGCAGTCCTCCGCCGTTGGGTCCATCCAAACGGCCTTCCCGTCTACCGATGCAAGCGCAATGCAGTGGTTAAAAGCGGTTAGCGAGGGCAGATCCGCCGTGAGAGGGCGTAACCTGCCGGCATAGAGCAGAGCAGGCTGCGCCTCTATACCCGCCAATCGCAACATGGTGATGAGGAGAATAACCTTGTCTTTACAGTCCCCATAAAGGTTGCGAAACACCTCGGTGGCCGCATGGGGCTTGTAGGCCGAAAGCCCGAACTCTAGCCCCACATAGCGAACGTGATCGGTTACCCACCGATATATCGCACTCGCACGCGCTTCAGGAGAAGTTAGGCCGGTGATGAGTTGCACAACCTCTTGCTTGATGGCATCGTTTGGCTGCCATTGCGGTACACATAGCCCGTAAAACCAGCGCCCAATGGCCTGCCAATCCGGTAGGTTGGAAACCTCCATCCACGCACGCACATCCCCAACTGCCGGCATGGCCGTCTCGACAGGAATGGGGTCGAGTGGCCCCATTTGCCAGGTCAGCGTTTTAGAGTGTCCGTCTTTGGAGATCGTCTCAGAGGTCTTAACACCATCCATATGATGTAGGCGAATGCGTAGGTTTGTCATGCTCGCCGGCACATGGAGGGTGTAACGGCTTAGCATCACCGGAAACACATCGTTAAACCCCCAATAGGCCGTTACAAGCCCTGGCAAAAGGGTGGGATGGGTGACGATCTTGTAGGTATAGTCTATAACGCAGTTGTCTTGAATGCCGGGCATAGAAAACCCAATGGCCACCGCATCGTCATACATCGGGTAGTCGCTGGCCACACCCTCTTGACGCACGGCGTCCGGCTGAACCGTCAACACCTTTCCATCCGGCTCAATCGTACGCGCCGAGATGAGGGTCAGCTCCTGGAAGCTACTGTTAAACGACAGGTGCACCTCGGCCAATGTGCGCGCGGCTCGGTCGAATAGCTTGTAAGTCTCCCGATAGATTCCTATGGTTGTGCCATCCGGCTTCACGGTAAGCTCGCCCAAATCCAGCAGTTTCACATAGTGGCAGTTAGGCCATCGGCTGTGATCGGGAGCCGTACGCAACGCCTCCTGAAGCGTTGCATCAAGCGCGGGCGCACCGGCGGTCGGTGGTGACTGGGCTAAGGCCACCTGCAGCCATGCCATCAACCCCAGCGCACTTAACAAAACATAAGACCGTTTCATATGGCTGAATTCGCCTTTCTGCCGGTGTTCTCCTGCTTACCACCCGATCGGTGGCCGCCGGCTGGTATAATTTTTACGAGGAGAGAGCCATGCGGTGTCAACAGTGTGGACAAGAGGCCGATGCTTCCGCATCAACATGCCCCTATTGCGGCGCCACGCTGCCGGTCTCTCCAGCAACAGCCAATACTCCCCAGATCGCAACACAGCCAAGCCCAGAGAGAGCCATGCCTAACCCCGCAGCCATATACTCCGCAACCTATGAGGTAGAACGCTGCCTTGTGTGTGGCTCGGCGCTCCCGCCCCGCAACTTTTCCTGCCCCCAATGTCGCACCCCACGCGGGATGGTGGTTGACCCGGATGACCCTACCTGTACTCGCTATCTTATAGTGGTTCCCCAATCCATAGCCTCGCGCATCACAACAAGTCGTCTCGACACATCGCTTTTAGCAAGCTGGCACTGGGGCGCGGCCTTCCTTACCCTGTTTTGGGCATGGAGCCATCGGCTTCGCGCGCATGTCATTACGAGTGTCGTTTTCAATATGCTCTTTCTGCTCGCGCTGGGATGCGCCGTTGGCCTACGCTCTAATAGCACAGCAGAGGATATGCTGGCCGTCTTCTTCACTCTTTGGGTACTCCTCTGGTTCGGCTTCCGCCTCTATTACGGCTTCTTCGGCATGCAGATAGCTCGGCAAAGTGGCCGCTACAACGATCCGGAAACGTTTCTTGATGTTCAGAAAAAGTGGCAACGCGCCGGGCTGTGGGCCGTTATCGGCTATCTCGTTTTGTTTGTCATTGGGCTTGCCCTGCTCAATACTCTCTCATGAAAGGAAAAGATGGAATGCACATTTCGCAGCGAGCACGCAATACCGCTCCCTCCCCTACGTTAGCCATTACCGCCCGTGCAAAGGCGCTGGCCGCACAAGGCAGAGATGTGATAGGCTTTGGCGCGGGAGAGCCGGATTTCGATACGCCAGAACATATCAAACGGGCTGCCATTGCCGCCCTAGAGGCCGGCTACACGAAATACACACCCAGCAGCGGCGATGCCGACCTCAAACAGGCCGTTGTCGAGAAGCTGGCGCGCGATAACGGGCTGCACTATAAACCCTCCCAAATCATCGTCTCTTGTGGTGCCAAACACTCCCTCTACAACATCATGCAGGCCCTGCTCGACCCAGGCGATGAGGTGATCATTCCCGTTCCCTATTGGGTTACCTATCCGGAACAGGTAAAACTTGCCGAGGGCGTTCCCGTCTTCGTACAAACCGACCCCAAGAACGACTTTATGCCGACCCGTGAAGCTCTTCGTGAGGCCATTACCTCACGAACGCGCGCCATCGTGCTCAACTCACCTTGCAACCCCACCGGGGCTGTGGCGTCACGCCAGACGGTTAAAGAGATCGTGTCGTTGTGTATTCAACACCAAATCTATCTCATCAGCGACGAAATCTATGAGAAGCTGATCTACGATGGTCGTCAGCATGTTAGCCCGGCGGCGCTAGGCAGCGAGAGTTTTCAATATACCATCACCGTGAATGGCTGCTCCAAAGCCTACGCCATGACGGGCTGGCGCATCGGCTATGTGGCTTCGGCAAATGAAGAGTTCATCGCCGCAATGGGCAGACTACAGGATCAGTCCACCTCCAACCCCACCTCTATCGCCCAAAAGGCTGCGGTTGCCGCCCTCATCGGACCTCAGGAGCCGGTGGAGCAGATGCGACAGGCCTTTGAGGCAAGACGGAACGCCATGGTGGAGCGCCTAAACGCCATACCCGGCGTTCACTGCCCCGTGCCGGGAGGCGCTTTCTACGCCTTCCCCGACATCTCGGCCCTGCTTGGACGTAAAGCCGGAAACAAGGTGATACCCTCTTCGGATGCATTGGCCGAATACCTCCTCGACGAGGCCGGTGTGGCCGTGGTGCCCGGCTCCGGATTCGGCTCCGATACCCATATTCGTCTCTCTTATGCCACCTCGATGGAAAAGATCGAGAAAGGTTTGGAACGAATGGCTCATGCCATCCGCAAACTGGAGTAGGAGCGCGAGATCGAGGATAAAGCCTCATGACGCATAGCGAACAGCTTACGGAAAAGAGCAGCGTCTTGCCTGCAGATAAACTGCAACAACTGGAGCAGAGACTAGGGGTAGATTTTCGTCGAAAGGAGTTGCTCGCACAGGCTATCACGCATCGCTCTGCTGTGTCTTCACGCCAGCTCCAAAGTAACGAGCGGCTGGAGTTTCTTGGGGATGCCATCATCGGCCTCATCGTCGTGGAATGGCTCTTTAAGCACCATCCGGATGTTAAAGAAGGCATTCTCGCTAAAGCAAAGGCCTACGCCGTTAGCGAGCAGGCCCTCGCCGAAGCCGCACGCCGATTAGGCATCGAGGAGTTCGTGGTTGTTGCTTACCCAGAATCCATTTTGGAAGGTCGAGGAGGGCGCGCCATCTTGGCCGATGCCTTCGAGGCCATCGTGGCCGCACTCTACCTCGACCGCGGCCTGCGCGCCACCAAAAAGTTCGTCGAAAAGGCCATGGCCGACATCATACAAGAGGCCATAAAAGAGAGTCACCGCCGCGATTATAAGTCCACCCTCCAAGAGCTGATCCAAGCCCAATATCGTCTCACCCCGGTCTATCGCATTCGCACGGAGTACGGCAGCGACCACGATAAGACGTTTGAGGCCGAGGTGTTGCTGCACGGGCGCCCGTTGGGGCACGGCGTAGGCAAAAGCAAAAAAGAGGCCGAACAGGAGGCCGCCCGCGCCGCACTGGCATACTGGAGCCAAATTGAAAGCGATGACAAAAACACGTAAAATTGCCGGTTTTTTGTTTCTAGATTTATGTTTGCCTGCTTGTTACGCTCATCAGCGATTTGCAGTATGTTAAAATGATATTGGTATCTCGCCGCATAAACCACTCTTCATGAAGGTTGTTCGGCGAACCAAACCTTACGAACGGAAAGAAGTAGATGAAGCTGTACCCTTATGTGCGATCACGCGCAACGTTCCACCTTACGCTCGGCCTGCTCATGGCCGCACAACTCGCCCGGCCGCAGGTCTTTCAACGAGGAGGCACTTTTACCCTCTCCGCCCAAAACGCTCCGGATAATTTCACCACTACCTTCTCTATGAGCCAATCGCCCACCACCATCTCCGCCGACAATGGAAAGCTGCAGATCACCGAATCGATCCACGTTATCTCGCCAAACTCGGAGTGGCTGCTGCTCGACATTGAAACGACCAACGGAGGGCCGCTTGCCGACAACCCAACCCAGTTATGGAGCTATGACCTTTTCTATCCTTTCCAGCAAACCGCTTTTGTGGACGAAGTTGCCGGCTATTGGAGTTTCAACGAGCAGGCCTATTCGCCCATCACCCCGTTTGGATCGGGCTTTCTCGCCTCTACCGCCCCGAATCCTCTCGATCCGAGCCTCGGTCCGGTTTTCGACGTCATGCACAACCCGCCGGCCGGCCCTTATGCACCCTTCACCTTTCGTCATGGCTCCGTTATTCTATCCCCCTACAACATTTTGGCAAATGGTGGGGTGAACCCAAGTAAGGCCAACGGCTTCCACTATCTGGTGCATGCCTTTAGCGCCACAGTACCGGAATCGAATGGGTCCACGGTGCTCTTGACAACGATACTGTTAAGCGGTCTGCTAGGAGGTTTGCGGCGACAGCGGCCATAGACCGTCGCGCACCTTCGGCTTTACCAAGGAAAGCATCCGACCTAAAAAGATCGAGGGCGCCTAGGCGCCCTCGATTCGGTTTACCAACGTTCTAGATAAACGCCAACTAGTGGCAACCGCAGCCGGAGCCACAGCCGCTATCGGCATCGCCCTCACCCGCTTCCTCGGTGGCGAAGGAGCTGCCACAGCCGCAGGTGCGGATTGCGTTGGGGTTATCAATCTTGAAACCGCCGCCCATTACGTCTTCCACATAGTCAATGGAGGAGCCTTTGATATACTGAATGCTAAGCGAATCTACCACTACCTTAACGCCATGGCAGTCGTAGACGAAATCGTCCTCCTCCACCACATCGTCAATGGCCATGCCATAGCTTAGGCCAGAGCACCCACCGCCCTGCACAAAAACGCGCAAAGCGGCATCGGCCTTTCCTTGACTTTCCAACAGACCACGAATCTCCTGAGCGGCTCGCTCGGTTAGCACGATCCCGGGATTAACCGGAGTGTCTATAGAGGCCATATGAACTTCCTATCCTTTCCTAACACAGCTTCCGAAAAGAAGCTTTTGTGTGTGCACTAATATCATTTTACGTTAGAGACGCGGAAAAATGCAACGTTAGACGGCCCGAAGTTTGTTAATCTCCGACTGAATCCGCACCAGATTGGCGTAAACCCCGTCCTTCTCCATCAACTCCTCGTGCGTGCCCATTTCGACCATCTTGCCTTCCTTCATTACCACAAGCCTATCGGCGTTGCGTAATGTCGAGAGGCGGTGGGCAATGGCAAAGGTGGTGCGCCCTTCCACCAAACGCGCAATGGCCTCCTGAATCTGCTTTTCGGCCTCCGTATCCACACTGGCCGTAGCCTCATCTAAAATAAGGATTTTGGGGTCGTGCAGAATGGCACGTGCTATGGAGATGCGCTGGCGCTCGCCACCGGAAACGCGCTGCCCTCTCTCGCCTACCTGCGTATCGTAACCGTCGGGGAAACGCAGAATAAACTCATGGCAGTTGGCGGCTTTTGCGGCTCGCATCACCTCCTCCGGGGTCGCCTCCGGATGGGCGTAGGCGATGTTGTCGCGGATGGTTCCAGGGAATAGGAACGGCTCCTGAGGAACGATGCCGAAATGGCGGTGATAGTCCTCAAGCCGAATATCCCGAATATCCACACCATCTATCGTAATACGCCCCTCGGTAACATCGTAGAAACGCGATAGCAGGTTGATGATGGTGGTCTTCCCGGCCCCACTATGCCCCACAAGGCCGATCATCTCACCCGGCTTCACCTCAAGATTGAAGTTCTCAAGCGCATAATGCGCCTTGTCGTAAGAGAAGGAGACGTTCTCAAACTTCACTTCACCGCGCATCGTTGGCATCGGCACCGAGTTTTCACTATCGCGAATATCCGGCTCGGTGTCGAGAATCTCAAACACACGCTCGGCCGCCGTCATGGAGCGGGTAGACCAGTCCATCACTTGGCTGAAGTTCATAAACGGCTGGTAGAACTGCATAAGGTATCCGTTGAACATGGTCAACTCGCCGATGGTCATGATGCCATGGTTTTGCAGCACCTTACTGCCACCCGCGATCCAGATGATGTAGGAACCCGCACTCATGAGCAGTCCAAGCAGTGGCCAGTAGGTGGCGCGAAATGCGTTCGCCTCAAAGCTTGCACGGAACACCGCGTCGGCGCGGCGTCGAAAACGCTCCACCTCCCGATGCTCTTGGGCAAAAGCCTTTACCACCTTAATGCCCGATATGGCGCTATTAAGGGCAGAGTAGAGCTTGCTGATACGATGCCACACCACATGGAATCGGGCGCGAGCGCGTGGCATAAACCAGCGGGTAAGGAAGAAGATGAAAGGCGCCGGAATGAGCATGAGCAGGGCTAACTGCCAGTTGATGCGAAAAAGAACGAGGCCTATGCCCACCAACGTAAGCGTGTTAGAAACCAGCCACGGTATGCCACCCGTAATGAAGTCCCAAAGGTTATCGGCATCGTTGGTGATGCGCGACATCACCGAGCCTGTGCTTCGCTTGTCGTAATAACCCAAAGAAAACTGGCTCAGCTTGTGGAAGAGCGCCATGCGGATATCCATGCTTACCCGCCCGCCAAGCCACGGATTCAGGCGCTGCTGGCCGTAGTTGATCGCCGCACTCAGCACCCGCATACTGGCGAGCAACAAAACCCACATCACCAGCGGCAAGAGGCGATGATCGTTGGCACGGGTCTGACGGATGAGCAGGTCTACCATGCGGCCAACAATGTAAGGGGGCGTGAGGTCGGTGACCGTGGAACAAAGCAGAAGCGCCAGCCCCAAAGCCACCAACCCTTTATAGGGCGCGAGGAAACTGAACAGCCGAATGAGCGTTGCCCGCTTGTCAATACAGGCGGGGCAGACCTCCGTCTCCGGCGGTAACAAACGATGGCACCGTGGGCAGAACTTTTTGCGCGTCTCTTTCAGCGCCTCCAAATGAGGCTCCTCGCCCTTGACCATCGCGTTCAATTGACGCGCAATGGCGTTCGCCTCCGCCACCACCGACAGAGAATAGCGCAACAACGGAATAACCGTCGTATCCGTCTCAAGCTCGATGAGGCCGTTGCCCACCTGCATCTCCGCCGACACACGGCGCACGCTCGACAAGGGGATGGCATAGCGTATCTCCGCCGAGCCTTCGCCATCCGGGGCAAAAACGTAGATGTGCGTGTCGTCTACCACCAACCACTCGGTGGCAAACTCGCCTGCAACGTTGAGATCGGTGGCGAAGGTGATGCGCGGGGTTATTGTGCCAGGGAGACCGGTGTCGGAGGAGAGAAGTTTCTGTAAAGTTTCGTCCGCTTGCTCGTCTTTTAGGTCGCCGGCGCGTAAGGCGCGCAAACTGTTTTCGACCTCTTCCGGCAGCGTTTCGAGAATCGGCATCGCTACGCGCTTCTCCGAATTAGGTTCATTTCATGATACTACGTTTCAATGTCCGATTTGGTTCGTTAAATCGAAAGTTTTGTGTCCAAAAAGGGTTTTCCTCCACCCTACCCGCCGTGTATTCCTCATCTGCCGAACAGATGAGTTTTCTTAGAGGCAGGAAAGAACAGAGCCGATGGCGAAATGGCTTGTCAGATACCCCTGGCTAAAGCACAGGGGCTTGCGCCTGGTTGGAAGCATGACCCGCCAACCGACACAATAGGGCGTCTGAACTTTCGCCCCGTGCTTTGAGGTTTACCGCCGCATTGAAATCAGCATTCGCCTCAAAGCCACACTGTTGACAGTGGAACCGGCTCTGGCTTTTGCGGTTCTCTCTCGCGCAATGTCCGCATACAGAACAAGTGCGAGACGAGTTACGCGGGTCAACCAACACAACAGGCACTCCTGCCGCCTCCGCTTTATAGGCGATAAATTGACGCAGTTGCAGGAACGCCCAGTTACCGAGGAGCCATCGCATCTCGCGAGAAACCGTTTCTGCTCTGTCGCGAAGACAACGGAGGTCTTCCAGAGCGAGTGCCTTTCGCGATTGTACTGCGCTACGAACGAGGGATTTAGAAACCACGTGATTGGTGTTCTTAACAAACCGAGACTGTTTCGCACGAAGTTTCTTCAAATGCCGTTTCGCGCTCTTGGTGCCGCGCTTTTGAAGCAGACTACGGAGGCGCTTGAGACGGCAGCGAACGACTTTTACGGCTTCGCCCGAATAGGAGTTACCCTCACTGTCGGTAGCGAGTTCTACGATGCCGAGGTCAACACCAAGAACCCCTTCACAAACAGGTTCAGGCGCGTCGGCTTCCACCACCACATGCAGGTAAAAGGCACCGTCACGAAAACATAAGTCTGCCGAGCAGGGCTTCCAGTTGGCATAACGTGAGTAGTAGTCACACAGGCGGAAGGGTACACAAACACGACCTTGTGTGGTGGCCAGAGAGGCACAGCCGTCTTGAAGGCGCACCCAATACGAACGCGCATCATAGCGCACGGGGCAAAGGTGGGACTGCGGGCAGGTAACGGAACGTCCCTGCTTCTTGCGCTCCGCAACAGATTTGAGTGCTTCGGTGGCCTTCATTCGGGCGGACACCACCAACTGGGCAGGCAGGTCAGGATGCGCTTGCCGAAGGGGCTTGTAGGTTGCCCGGTGCAGTCGGGTTCCGTTGCGCTCGTTATTGTCCCACCCGTAACGGCAGACAGCGTTGAAGCAGTCGGTAAACTGCAAGAGCGTCTCCCGCAGAGCCTTTTGGGTGGCAGGGTCTCTATACAGCTTCAGACGCAACGTGACTTTCACCACCTTGCCCTTCTTTTGGATAATCTTTGTTTATCGAGAGTATTATGCCACAAATACTCTCTACTTACCAGCGAAAGCGGAAAGGAGTGCGAGGAGTTATTGTGACGCCACGATTGCTCTCGACAATCGGGGGAATGCGGATAGCAATTCCTCCCCCGCGTAAACGCAGGGGGTCTCCTTGCTATATTTTTATGA
>NZ_DATGLN010000128.1:0-2371 GCF_035294165.1 Chthonomonas sp. | reverse complement strand
CACCAGCTCCGAAGAGCCGGTGACACTTAATATGCCGAGGTAAACACCTGTGACTGATTTCTTGTTTCAATCCCCACCAGCTCCGAAGAGCCGGTGACACTAAAGATCTTGTAATTATGGAGAAGATAAGAAGAGTGTTTCAATCCCCACCAGCTCCGAAGAGCCGGTGACACAATCAAGCGTTTTCATGCGTTGATGTTCACTCCGGTTTCAATCCCCACCAGCTCCGAAGAGCCGGTGACACTTGCTGTGCCAACTGCGTGACGATGCTGTTAAACGCGTTTCAATCCCCACCAGCTCCGAAGAGCCGGTGACACCACCTATCAGAAAGCCTGCTCTGTCCACATCACATGTTTCAATCCCCACCAGCTCCGAAGAGCCGGTGACACGGTCAACTTACTCTCAAAATAAAGGCCCTATGTGCCTCTACCCTCGAGAAGTTGCCTCTTATATTATAACACATACTCTCAAAATCCTGCGCGAACCTTTCTCTCGAACCTACGATTACTCCCGATCCGCGCAAACTTAGGTTATCCTAAATATTCTGCCCCCGTAAAATTACCAATAGCTTTGCCCTTAACGTTGTGATAGAATAGATATTATAAGTTGACCTCAAGAGGATAGGTCGAAATCCCTGCATAGGAACATTTTGAAGCGCAGGAGAATATAAAAAACAGATGCTCCGGTAGAGAGAGAGACAGAACCCAACGGAGGCACGCTAGGGGAAGGATGAACGGGATGCAAAAACTACGAGAAGCGATCCAGAAAAAACCGAGCTTGCCGCATTACGAAAAAGTGAAAATAAACGCGGCTTGCCGCTTCACGGGCAACTATATCCACACCCTGTTCTTGATGGCTCTTCTCGGCCTTGTCCGTCTGCCCATCGCCTCCGCACACCCGCCCCTACCCACTTTTCGCTTGGTGCCCTCCGTGGTGCCCCCCGGCTCCTTTCTGGTTACGCCGGTAGAAAGCACCCGTGAACTGGTGACCGAAGCCCGCACCAATCGCGTGGTGGCCGAGCGCTACCTGCGCCACTACAAACTGGCCTCCCTGGGGGAGCTGGAGTTGGCCCTAGCCCAACTCCGCTTCAAACGCCTCACCGAGCCTCATGTGCTGCCCGTGTGGTACGTCCATCATCGAAACGGTCGCGACATCATGGGCTACCGGCTGCGACGCTTGCCGGCAGGTACCCCGGTCTTTGTAGATGCCAACGGCACCCCGGTGCTCATCGCCGTGTGCGGCAACCCCATCGGCAACATTCAATTGCCCCCTCCCAAAAGCGTCGCCCACAACCTCTTTAACGTCGTGGCGCCCAACCTTCAGGTGGCAACGGCACCTGGCCCTCTAACGCCTCCCTACTCCCCCGTGGTCATCCCGGAACAGACCCAAAATACCGAGGTCGCCCTCTCGACCTCCCTCGCTCCTCTTGTGCCGCCTGGGCTGCCGCAAGCCCATGTCACCGGCGGCTTTCCTTATGGAGCGCTAGGCCTGCCGTTCCTCTTTCGCGGTGGAGGGCATGGCAGCCCCCCTCCTGTGCTCGCTGCGCTTCCGCCGCAGTTCGCCGCCTCAGGAGGACAGACCCCCCACGGCTTTGTGCCGGAAGGCGGGCTAGGCGCCTTCACCATGGGCTTTGCTCTGCCGTTGCTGCTGCAAACCCTGCGCAAACGACGACAGCAGGCGGCCCAGATGACTGGCTCTTAAGTAAACTACCGCAAGGCTGAAGGCCGACGCCCTCCCCCTCAAGGCCAGTACTGGGGTCCCCAGAAAATCGCAAGATTTTCTGGGGCAGGACGCCCTTCCCCCTTAGAGCTGGCGAGGATGGAAACTTAAGATTTCTCGCCTTCGGCTCGAAATGACAGCTGTTTATCTCGTCTCCGACTCGAAAAGACAGTCGTAGCACTGGCTCTTCAAGCCCCCACCCCCCGCCCCTCAAGGCCGATACAGGGGTCCCCAGAAAATCGAAAGATTTTCTGGGGTAGGGCGCCCTCCCCCTCCCCCAATTTGGGAGAGGGGAGATTAGCAAAAAGGGCACGGTCACCGTGCCCCTACTGGCGGTTTCCTTTGATTAGCTTCCCTTCGGAAACTCACCACAACCGCCCCCTTTCTCCCTAATAGGGGGAAAGGACGGGATAGGGGGCGAGCAAGGCATGCTTGCTCAGCGAATTGCCTCTAGAACCGTGAAGGAATTGAAACTCAAGATTTCTCGCCTTCGGCTCGAAATGACAGTTGTGCCTTCGGCTCGAAATGACAGTTGTTTATCTCATCTTCGGGTCGAAATGGCAGTCGTGTCGCCGGCTCTTCAATACCGAGGCGCTCATCCTCAGTGGAGATGAAACGTAAAGACCTCTCAGCTTCGCTTCGAGGTGACATG
>NZ_DATGLN010000127.1:0-2664 GCF_035294165.1 Chthonomonas sp. | reverse complement strand
GGCCTTTTGCCGGGCAAGGCTGGTGGCGGGCGCCGAGATGGTGCTGGATGTGCTCGACTTCGATACCCACTGCAGGAACAGCTGCCTTGTGTTGACGGGCGAGGGCAAGCTGGATGGGCAGACGCTGCACGGCAAGGCCATTATCCGCGTGGCGCGGCGGGTCGCACGACTGGGGTTAGACGTTCCTGTCGTGGCTCTGGTCGGTGCAGTGGAGGCAGAGGCGGAGGAGACCCTCTTTGCGGAGGGAGTGCACGCGGTTCTGCCTATCGTCGAGGGGGCTTGCACATTGGAGGAGGCGATGGGCCAAGCGTATCCTCTTTTAAGGCGTGCCACACGGCGCGCGCTGCGCTGGATGCTGGTCGGGCAAAAGGGACTGCCTACCGATGTAAGGCATGCCCCTTTCATTCTATGAGGCAACGGCCATGGTAAGGAAGAGTGCAAAGCGTTTTGCTTGGATGCTTGCCGGTCTTTTAATCGTTTACAGTGCCGTGAGGCTGATGGCGCAGCCGGTAACGGATGACGGCGTGCCGACCTATCTGCTTCGGGTGACGAACACGCTCTACGCTCCGGTCGAGATGAGTGTGGACGGTGGCAAAACCTTTTTGGTGATCGGGCGGGTTATCCGTTGCGCCACCATGGTTGGGGCCGACGGAGCGGCGCGGCAGGCCGGCAGGGTAATACGAAGCGGTCATGAGGGGATTGCGATCTCTTTGGGAGGGAAACGGATTTTAAAGTTATTGCCGCAGCTGGCAGTTGCCAAGGCGTGCTTGGAACCGTGGGCCATCTACACGAATATCGCGGAGGGCAAAGGGATATTTGGAACGCTTGGTCCGTCGGTCGGCACCAAGGTGCTTTTGCCTCTGAGTGCGTTGAACACGGCTGTGTCCTATTCGCCGCAGATCGGCGATGTGTTTGAGTTTACGGTAGACCGTATGCCGCCTCCTTCCTTCGAGCCAAGTGCGGCAAGCCGTCTGAATGATTGGAAGGTGCAGATCGCCCAAGCGATTCAGGTGATGGCAAACGACTATGCCGCCGGGGCCGTAGCGCGGGCGCAGGCGGAGCATCGGCTTATTGTCTCCGGTTTTCTCACGTTGAAGGCCAAGCTCCCTGAGGGGGAGCCGGACCCTATCGAGTTCGTGCGGTTTTTAGTGGATGGTACCGTGGTGCAGTTAACGAATGTGCCTCCATTCGTTTACAGATGGGATACGCGTAGTGTGGCGGACGGTGAACATGCGGTGGAGATAGATGCGCTCGATAGGAATGGGAAGCTTATCACTCAAGCGAGCGCGCTTATTGTGGTGCAGAACCATCCCGCTACAAGCGCGGCCTCGGCGCCTTAGTGTTCTAGAGCAAGTCAGCAAAGTGAGCTTACCTTGTTCGCCCCCTATCCCGTTCTTTCGTCCTCTCGGGCAGCCATGCAGTGGTCTTAGCAGATGAGGGGAAGGCGCAGTGCGCAGCACCGTCGGCTTTGAGGGGGAGGGCGCCCTGCCCCAGAAAATCGCAAGATTTTCTGGGGACCCCTGTATCGGCCATGAAAGCTGGCGATACGACTGTCATTTCGAGCCGAAGACGAGAAATCTTGAGTTTAACTTCTCACCAGTTCTGAGGGGAAGGGCGTCGGTCTTGAGGGGAAAGGCGCCGTCCTCTTTGGCGTGTTGAAAGAGAGAGGGGGGAGATTCCCCTTAACGGACGTGCTCGCCGTCCAAACGATTTGTTCTTAACGAAATAGAGACGGACAGGAAAGGAGGAAGCGCCATAAAACCGTTCGCCACAAGGCGGCGGTTTGCGCGCGCAGAGGAGAATGAACAGTTTTTTGTCGCACCTTGTGCCCTTCGCGTTGGGGTTTGTGGGTGGGGTTTTGCATCGGATGTTGACGATTCGGGCCGACCAACTCAAGATCAAAAGCAAAGTTGTGCCTGAGGTGGTGCGGCCTTTGGTGCAAGAGGAGTTGCAGAAGGTGGTTCCGGTGTTGGCGCAACAGGTTCAGACTTGGGTGGACGGCGCCATTCAGCGTACCGCCAAGAAGTTAGAGGGAGCATCCAATTCCAATTCCTAGCTTTACATTGCCCACCGGTGCATTTTAGGCATCGGTGGGCAAGCAAACCTCCTTGTTTTTCGGTTTGTCACAGCAAAAACCGGCAATTTTGTAAGGGTATTTCGGACTTTTTCTGGGTTTTTCTCTGTCTAACCGATTAGGAGGGTTTTTGTGTGCCGGCTTTGGTAAGGTTTGGCCTGTAACGAAGAGGGAAAACAGACGTTTTGAGAGGAGATGACGTTGCTAGAGGGAGTAGATATAAGTCACGACGACAACGACATTGATTGGGAGCTAGTACACCGCGGGGGCATCGTTTTCGCCTTTTGCAAGGCGACAGAGGGCACGGCTTATGGGGACCCCTCTTTGGCCGCAAACCTCTCCGGAATGAAAACCGCAGGTTTGGTGCGCGGAGTATACCACTACTTCCGTTGCGATGAGCCGGGGGGATGGCAGGCCGAAGTTTGTCTTCGTAATGCCCGCCGCGCCGGCTACGACCCGGCCAAAGACCTGCCCATCGCGCTCGATTTGGAAGATGAAGAGGGTGCCCGTCGCGTGGGCAAAGCGCGCATGCAGTTTGCCGTCTCCATGTTCCTTATCACCGCAAGGAACCTGATCGGCAAACTGCCCAT
>NZ_DATGLN010000126.1:0-5138 GCF_035294165.1 Chthonomonas sp. | reverse complement strand
CCGCCTTCCAGCATCACCATGGGGCGCAACTCCGGCGAGATAACGGGCACGGCCTCAATGATCATCCATTCGGGGCGGGTACGCGAGGCCAAGAAAGCCTCCACCAGCTCAAGGCGTTTTGTAGCACGCACGCGTTTTGGGCCTTGAGTGTTCTCCACCTCCTGCCGCAGCTCACGCTTAAGCTCTTCGAGGTCAATCCGTTGTAGCAACTCTTTTATGGCAGCGCCCCCTTGGCCGGCCCGCACCACATCGTACCAAGTATTGTCATTGAAGTGGCGGGCCAACACCTCTTGGAGGTTTTCCAGTGCGCGATATTGGTCTTCGGTAATCAGGTCACGGGGTTTTATCTTCTCCAGGGTAGCCAGGGCGTTGCGGAGGTCTTGAATGCGAAACTCCACATCCTCCTCATCATGACGCAGCCGTATCTCAAGATCGCTCCGTTTGCGCGCGATGATCTCTTCCGACCATCCTTCGGCGGCCACTTCTGGGTCCTCCGACATGGCTGCAGTGCGCCGACGTTGCACCTCGCGATTGAACTCCTGAATGCGCCTCTCTCGGGTTTCGGCCCCTTCTTGGCGGATTCTATCCTCCTCTGCGGCCACCACCGCACGAATTTCGCTGAGGTTTTCGGCGATCTGTACCTCGTCTACATCAATGACGATGTAGGCTTGGAAATAGAGCACGCGCTCTAGATGACGCGGGCTCATGTCGAGAATAAGCCCTAGGGGACTAGGCACCGCTTTGAGGTACCACACATGGCATACGGGCGCGGCCAACTCGATATGCCCCATGCGTTCACGGCGAACTTTGCTGCGCGTTACCTCAACACCGCAACGCTCACAGATAACCCCTTTGAACTTCATCTTTTTATAGCGGCCGCAGTGGCACTCCCAATCTTTCACCGGGCCGAAAATCCGTTCACAGAACAGGCCGTCCCGCTCCGGTTTAAAGGTGCGGTAGTTGATCGTCTCTGGCTTCTTAACCTCGCCGTACGACCAGGCGCGGATCTCTTCGGGAGAAGCTATCCCGATCTTTATTTTTGCAAACGTGCTGGCATCTGCCATAGGAAACGTTTCCTCCAGACCGTAACGATCAAAAACGTTGACGACAAAGAGTTCCGGCACGCCCTAGCCACAGGCCGGGGCATGGCCAGAACTCTCGTGCGTGCACTTGTAGCGATTTCTCAGATATCGTAATCATCACGCGGATGTTCGCGTAAGGCTCGTTGTTGACGCCGTGCGGCAGCTTTGGCCGGGTCTTCACCCGGATCGATGTCATCATCCCCCGCGTTGAGGTCAATCGGTTCGTCCTTATCGTTCAAAACGGTGACTTTTAGGCAGAGGCTTTGCAGTTCGTTCACCAGGATTTTGAACGATTCGGGCACGCCGGGTTCCAGGATGGTGTCGCCTTTCACGATGGCCTCGTAGGTTTTTACACGCCCCTGAATGTCGTCGGATTTGATGGTCAGAATCTCTTGCAGGGTATAGGCGGCGCCGTAGGCTTCGAGCGCCCACACCTCCATTTCGCCGAAGCGCTGCCCGCCGAACATGGCTTTGCCTCCAAGCGGCTGCTGTGTTACAAGAGAGTAAGGGCCTGTGGATCGGGCGTGAATCTTGTCGTCCACCAGGTGAGCGAGCTTCAGCATGTAGATCACGCCAACTGTTACCGGCATATCGAACGTTTCACCGGTAAGCCCATCGCGAACCCAGGATTTTCCGGTGTGTGGGTCAAACCCCACACGCGCCCGGCAGTTCTCTTCGATCTTTTGCACAATGGCCTCTACCACCTCTTCATGTGAGGCGGTGTTGGTATCGGCAGCGGCCAGCAGTTGCGAAAGCCGCTTTAAGTCCTCTTCCGACCTCTCCATGAGCGCCTCGCGCACAGGCTCTAGCAGGCGACGTATGTAAGCTTCGTAAAGGGCGCGGGCTTGCTCGGCCTGCTCTGGGGTGGCCTGGCCGTTCTGTAGGGCGGCGTCGTCGGGCAGCGGGTGCTGTTCGCGGTAGACCTTCACAAATTCGTTGAAAGGCTCTACCGAATCGAGCGACACATACAGGCGCAGTTCGCTGTTCAGATATTTCTGCAACCGCTCGCGCCAGAACTTAGCGCCGAGAATCTCCATCTGTTCGATGATTTCGCTCTCGGTCATGCCCTCGAAGGAGGGGTTAACAAAGCTACAGTTGAGGTGTTGGGCCACATAACCCAAATGGGTTTCGAGAATCTGGCCGATGTTCATACGCGAGGGCACGCCTAGCGGGTTCAGTACAATGTCTACAGGGGTGCCATCCGGTAGGAAGGGCATATCCTCCACAGGCAGTATCTTGGAGATGACTCCCTTGTTGCCGTGACGTCCGGCCATCTTATCGCCTTCCATAATTTTGCGTTTCTGGGCGACATAGACCCTCACCAGTATATTTACTCCCACGGGCAGCTCGTCTTGCGGAAGGCGCAGCAGCTCCCCATCTTGCGAGTCGCGCATGCCGGGTTCGGGTCGCTTACAGAAGTTGTAGACACGCCCATCACGCGCCCCCTGGTACTTATAGCGGCTGAACACCTTCACATCTATCACGCGCCCGCCGTTTCCATGAGGAACGCGCAGGCTTACATCACGGGTCTCTTCGGCCTTCTTGCCGAAAATGGCGATGATCAGGCGCTCTTCTGCCGTCAGTTCCCCTTGCCCTTTCGGCGCCACTTTGCCAACCAGGATATCGTCGGGGCGAACCTCGGCCCCCACACGAATGATGCCGTTCTCATCCAGGTCGCTTAGGGTATCCTCGCCCACGTTGGGGATGTCGCGGGTGATCTCTTCCGGCCCTAGTTTGGTGTCGCGCGCTTCGGTATCGAACTCTTCAATATGGATAGAGGTGTAGACATCGTCCTTCACCAAGCGCTCCGAAATGAGAATAGCATCTTCAAAGTTAAACCCGCCCCATGGCATAAAGGCCACCAGCACGTTTTGACCAAGGGCTAATTCGCCGTTTTCTACGCAGGGGCCATCGGTTAGCACCTGCCCTTGGCGCACATGTTGCCCCTTGCGCACAATGGGGCGTTGCGTGATGCAGGTGGAGTTATTGGAGCGCAGCATGTTAAGCAGATAGTAGCTGTCCACGCGCCCGTCGGGAGTTGTTACATCGATCTGCTCCGAAGTTACGCGCGTTACCACCCCGCTACGCCGAGCACGCACCACCGCACCCGAATCCAGGGCTGCTCGCCGCTCCATACCGGTTTTCACCAGCGGCGCCTGAGGACGAAGCGTCGGCACGGCCTGGCGCTGCATGTTGGCTCCCATCAAGGCGCGTGTGGCCTCGTTGTTCTCAATGAACGGAATGAGCGCGGTAGCGATGGAGACAAGCTGCACGGGGGCCACATCCATGTACTGCACCTGAGAGCGATGGACCGTGGGGTAGCCATCCTCGTAGCGTACCTGAACATACTCATCTCGAATCCGACCGTCTTCATCGAGGGGAATGTTGGCGGGTGCGATATAGTAGCGATGGTCTTGATCCGCCGTCATCCACACGATTTCGTCGGTAACCACCCCCTCTTTCACTTTGCGATAGGGCGTTTCCAAAAAGCCGAACTCATCCACGCGGGCATACACCGCCATAGAGCCGATGAGGCCGATGTTGGGGCCTTCGGGCGTCTCGATGGGGCAGATACGCCCGTAGTGGCTATGGTGGACGTCACGAACTTCCAGTTTCGCGTTTTGTCGCGACAGCCCCCCCTGCCCCAAAGCAGAAAGGCGCCTTTTGGAGACCAGTTCGGCCAAGGGGTTTGTCTGATCCATGAACTGTGAAAGCTGGGACGAACCAAAAAAGCTTTTAATGCTGGCGCTAATCGGTTTGGTGGCCATGACGAACTGAAGGTTGATGTTTTCGGAGGCGGTCATGCGCTCCTTCACCACCTTTTCCATGCGCTGGAAGCCAAGGCGCAACTGCGCACACAGTTGTTCGCCCACACTGCGGATGCGCTTGTTCTCAAGGTGATCAATATCATCCGTCGAGCCGACGCCAGCACTCAGATTGATGATGTAACGAAGGATGCCCACCAGGTCTTCCTTGGTGACGACACGGCACTTTAGGTCAACCTGGATACCGAGCTTTTTGTTCACCTTATAACGCCCAACACGGGCGAGGTCGTAGCGGCGCACATCATAGAACTGCGCCTGCAGCAAACTTTTTGCCGATTCGAGAGACACAGGGTCGCCGGGCTTTAGCTTACGATAGATTTCGATTAAGGCCTCTTCCGGCGTATTGGAGGTGTCTTGCTCCAGAGTGGCCTCCACATAGGGGTTGACCTCCAAAACCTCAATGGAGGGGAGCTTGAGATCGACAACCGCTTTGGCCACGGTTTTATCGGGGATGCGGTGGGTTGCCCGCACCAAAACTTTGCCTTTCTTATCCAAAATATCGGCAGCGGGACGACAGCCCACAAGCTGTTCAGGCGTGGGGTTCTCGATGACGGTTACCTTAGAGAAGGCGCGCACAATCTCCTCTGTGGAGCCGACCGGCGAGTACAGAGAGACAACGAAATCGGAGCCGAGCTTCTTCGCAAGAGACTGCAGTACCTCATAGGTAGCCGGGGCGTTCTCCTCCGCCAAAATCTCTCCGGCAACATGCACCACCTGCGCTTTGTAATGCTTAGAATCTATCGAGCGCTTTTGAGTGGTGTATTGGGCAATTTCACCGGTTGTTTTGTCCACCTGAGCCACAATGTCGGTTGGAGCTACCACCGGTTTGGCAAAGCGGGTTACGAAGAAATAGTCTTTTTCCGCCTCTTTTCCATCGGCGCCCTCTACCTGCTTATAGACCCAAAGGTTTTCCAATGCCTGGCCCAGCGTGAGCTGTATCGGCTCGTGGGCTTCTGGAAACACCTGCAGCGCCCGCAGCAGCATGGTAAGGGGAATGACTTTACGGGCCGACCCAACAATATGGGCCATGATCTGATGTTGTGGGTCGGTTTCGACCTCCAGCCAGTTCCCCTCTTGGGGAATAAGGCGCGCCCGAAAGAGCACCTGGCCGGAGAGATCGAGCCAGTCCTCAAAATAGACGCCTGGAGAGCGCGACAGTTGGCTTACCACCACGCGCTCCGCACCGTTGATGATAAAGGTGCCTTTATCGGTCATGAGCGGCAGATCGCCC
>NZ_DATGLN010000125.1:0-3395 GCF_035294165.1 Chthonomonas sp. | reverse complement strand
TCTTACTCGGCTTCGATGAGCTTGTGAAAGTATACCTCACAATGCGGCTTCCCCTCGCTCGCCTGTACGGATGCGAATGGCCTCCTCCACATGGGTCACAAAGATTTTGCCATCGCCTATCTCGCCGGTTTGGGCGGCGCGTAGCGCCGTTTCGATCACCTCCTCCACCCTATCGTCGGGCACCACCACCTCGATCTTCACCTTAGGTAAAAGGCTTACCACGTAGGTGTTGCCACGATACTTTTCTGTTCGCCCTCTTTGGCGCCCGTAGCCGCGTACGTCGCTCACCGTCATGCCCACAATGCCGATGGAGGCCAGCGCCTCTTTAACCTCCTCGATCTTCATAGGACGTATGACGCATTCCACTTTCTTCATAGCTCTTTTCCTTCAAATTTCGATGCGCTCTCGTACCGCTTGCCCCATCTCCTTCGTGCCGATGGTCGGCTGACCAGGGGCTGCGATATCGGCGGTGCGCAGCCCGTCCTGCAACGTCTTTTCGACGGCTCTTTCCAGCGCCTCTGCCGCCTCGGTTTCTCCCAGAGAATGGCGCAGCAGCATGGCTGCCGAAAGCAGCGTGGCGAGCGGATTGGCGATATTTTGTCCGGCGATGGTGGGCGCCGAGCCGTGCACCGGCTCGTAGAGGCCAAAGGTTCCTCCCTGAGTCTGCCGATCGCCGAGGCTGGCGGATGGCAGCATTCCTAGGCTGCCGGTAAGCATGGCCGCTTCGTCGCTAAGGATGTCGCCGAACATATTTTCGGTGACGATCACGTCGAACTGGCGGGGGTCTCTCACCAACTGCATGGCGCAGTTATCTACCAGCATGTGGCTTAACTCCACATCGGGATATTGCGCTGCCATCTGTTCCGCCACCTCGCGCCATAGGCGTGAGGTCTCCAGCACGTTCGCTTTATCCACCGAGCAGAGCTTGCGTTTGCGCCCACGCGCCGTCTCGAAACCCACACGCAAAATGCGTTCTATCTCGAACCGAGTATAGACGCAGGTATCCACCGCCCTTAAACCGTCGGCATCGCGCCCCTTCGGCTGACCAAAGTAGATGCCACCGGTAAGCTCGCGCACCACCAGAATATCCAATCCGTCCTGAACCAGATCGGCCCTAAGCGAAGAGGCCGCGGCAAGAGCCGACGATAGTTTCGCCGGCCTTAGGTTCGCGTACAGACCTAGCTCTTTACGCAAGGGCAGCAAAGCCCCCACCTCCGGCCGCAAAGAGGCGGGCTGAACCGTATCCCATTTGGGGCCGCCCACGGCGCCCAACAGCACGGCGTCGCTCTCCTTACAGAGCGCGAGGGTGTGCTCCGGTAGCGGGTGACCGCACCTATCGTAGGCGGCACCGCCGATGAGCGCCTCCTCCATTTGTAGCGTAAAGCCGAACCGCTCGGCAAGGTAAGTTAATATTTCGGCTGCAACCCCAACAACCTCCGGCCCAATGCCGTCGCCGGGCAGCAGCGCCACCTTGTAAGATCGCATTTTGACTCCTTTTTCTCAGTCGGCGAACCAGATGCCCTTCTATCTTACCGTAGAAAAGGCCACTTTCTCAAAGGGTTATCGCGTTCTCCCTGCCCCGCGATGAAGACAAGGTACAATAGGGGTATGCGCTTTCGGTTAGAAAAAAGAATTTTGGGATGGTTGGGCTTTATGGGGTTGGCCCTTTGGACGACCGCCTGCTCGGCTCAGACGGCCCTTTACCCCTTGTTGCTTCCGGCCGACACCGCCTACGGCGAGCCGGCCCCCCTCTCCCTTGAGTTCTCACCTAATGGCTCACTCATTCATTGGGCCGATCCCCACTGCCAAATCGTCTGGTATGTCTATCTTGGCGGCACGGGGCCGCTTCACTGTGAGCTGCACTACATGCTACCCGCCCAAGCCCGCTCTAGGGTGGCATTGGTGGTTCAGGGGGTCAATCCGGCCACAAAATCGTGGAAGCTACCGGCAATCACCCTGTCTGCCGGAGAGCATGCCACGGCCTCCTTGGGTGACATCTCTATTCCTCACGCAGGCTATTATCGCTTTGCGCTTATAGGCAAAAGCCGCTCCGGCGATGCCTATGGCGAGATTTTCGGCCTCCAACTCAGCGGCCCTCCTTTGGCCGGCGCCTATGCGAACCTAACCTCCCGTCGTAATGCCGCATCGGTTCATCTCTTTTACGTGTTGCCCTCCCATCGGCAAATATCGCGCGCTCCGAAGGCGTTCGACCTATGGGATCGGATTGTGGCCTTCTATAACGAGGTAACCGTACGGCGAACACCGCTTTGGTCTTACTATATGGCCTGTGGCTTCTCCTGCGGATATTTTGGCATTCAGGTGAACAGTCCCACCGAGCGCCGCATTATCTTCTCCGTTTGGGACAGCGGGCCCTCCACGAACGTTCGCTCTGAGGTAGCCCCGGCCAACCGCGTCCGCCTATTCGCCAAAGGCCCCCAGGTTTACGTGGGCGATTTTGGGAACGAGGGCACCGGCCTGCATAGCCATCTGGTCTATCCCTGGCGGGCAAACCAAACCTATCGTTTCCTTGTGGTAGCCCGCCCTCAAGCAAACGACACCCTCTATTCCGCCTACTTCTATTTTCCTGAAAAGCGGCAATGGCAGCTTATCGCAGCCTTTGAGGCACCTAACCAGAAGCCGGATGCAGCAAGCGGCTATCTTACCGGTCTGTACTCTTTCGATGAGGATTTCGTAGGGGATAACGGCCAGCAGCAGCGGCTTGCCGAGTTTGGGAACGCCTGGATTTACGAGCAAGATGGGCGATGGCTGCCCCTCGAAAAGGCCGTTTTCTCTTGCGACTCGCAGGGGCAGAAGAACCGTCGTGACTATGCTGCCGGCGTGGTGCATAACCGCTTTTTCCTCTCAACCGGTGGCTGCATCGCCAACGGTGTTCGCTACGGCGCCCTTTTACAGAGGAAGGAGGGGAAGGCACCGCCATCCGATGTGGTTACCTTCGTCGAAAACCTATTGAAAGAGCCGGCACCATAGGCCGTACTGTTCAGAGTACGGAACTCTACTGCACTGCGTTCATGCCCTTTGGAGAGAACTTGGGCGTTTTTGTTATGGACACAAGGAGGCTAGCGAGATGAAAGCTATCGTACTCGTTTCAGGTGGAATGGATTCGTGCGTTACCGCCGCCATCGCACAGAGAGAGCATGATGCGGGGGAACTTCATTTTCTCCATGTGAACTACGGCCAGCGCACCGAGCAGAGGGAGCTTAAGGCCTTTCACGATATCGCCGACTTTTATAAGGTGCCTGCCGAACAGCGCCTTGTGTGTTCTATCGCTCATCTAAGCAAAATTGGCGGCAGCAGCCTTACCGACCCCTCTATTCCCGTCTCCGAAGCCGACTTGGCCAATCCCCACATTCCAACCTCTTATGTGCCTTTTCGCA
>NZ_DATGLN010000124.1:0-18160 GCF_035294165.1 Chthonomonas sp. | reverse complement strand
TCACCGTTTTACCGCCGGTGTTGGGGCCGGTGATTAACACAACCGTGCATCTTTCCCCTATCTCAAAATCTATGGGCACCACATTCCCCGTGAGCAGAGGATGACGCGCTTTGCGCAGCTTCACCACCCCTCTTCGGTTCAAAACCGGCTCCATCGCGCGCATCTCTTCGGCAAGAATCGCTTTGGCATGAATGAGATCGAGGTGACCGAGAATAGAGATCATGCGCTGCAACTCCGCGTAGCGATCGCCAACCATCCGAGAAAGCTCGCGCAAAATTCGGTCTACCTCATGCTCCTCTTCGAGGGATAGCTGCTTCAGCTCGTTGCCCAAAGCGATGGTGGCCTCCGGCTCGATAAACACCGTGGCACCGGACTGGCTTGTGTCGTGAACGATGCCGCCAAACGCGCGCGCATATTCTGCCTTTACCGGAAGGCAATAACGACCCTCACGTAGGGTGATGATGCTGTCTTGCAGAAAGGGGCGATACCGCTCGCTGGTTAGGATGGACTGCAATCGGTCCATAAGGCGATTCTGCGTGACTTTCAGTTGGCTGCGAATGCGGGCCAGCTCCGGTGAAGCGGAGTCGCGCACCTCCCCGGTCTCTGTGAGGGCGGCCTCGATGCGGCTATCCATTTGAGGGAACACAGGGAGATTGGCAGCCATTTCGGCCAGGAGGGGCACATGCTCACGACGGTCAAGAAGAAAGGCGCGTAGCCGATGGGCAGCAACGATGGTCGCTCGAATATCCACCAACTCTTTACCGGTCAATCGCACCTGAAGGCGGGCACGCTCAACGGCTTCACGGATGTCGAAGATACCCCCTAGAGGGAGGCCGCTCGTGGTGTCTCGCAGCCAGCGCGCTTCGCGCGTTTCCTGCAGGCGCCGAACCACCGTTTCCGGGTAGGGCAGCGGCTCTAGCTCTAAGGCGAAATCGCGCCCGACGGCATTGGAGGTATGCGCCGCAAGCCGGTCACGAATTTTCGGGTACTCCAGAACTTGGAGTGCATGTTGGTCTATAACGCTCATGGCTCTTCTGCCTAACAAACGATAAGCGATCTGCTATTGTAGCATAAGTACGCAAGCAAAGACGGGAAAAACAGCATTAGAAGTTCGCGGAGAGTGTGAGGCCGTAAATGTGGCGTTCGGGGCGTATCCACGGGGCAAGTAATAACCCGCGTGGAGAGGCGACCTCCCAACGCGCGATTCCATAACCAAGCGCGGCGCCGGCCAGCACATCGCCAACCGTGTGCCGATGCAGCCCCACACGGGAGGCCGCGATGAGGGCAGCACCGGCGAACCAGTAGGGGGTTTGCTGGGGATGCAGAGCGCTCTCGGTGGTGGCCACCGCAAAGGCGGCGGTAGCATGGCCGCTGGGAAAGCTGTCGTGAGCATTGCTGTCCGGGCGTTTTTCGCGAACAAGCGCCTTAAGCCCCTCGCAGATAAGCACGCTGGTGCCTACCGCATCGGCCACACGAAGTGTGTGGTTCCATCCGAGGTGTCGGTCGGTTAGCAACGGTAACCCCACGCCGGAGGCAAGATAGAGGATGTTCCCCGTGCCCGAAAGAAACTGCCAGGCCTGATGATCGAAGGGCTTATCGGCCCAAGCCCGGCACGACAGTGAGAGTAGCGCCGCTAAAACTGAGGTTCTGATGAGTTTAGACCGCCGTAACGACATGATGATCCCTTTCTTTGATAGAGGCATGGAGAAGCCGGTGAGAAAGCCCCAGTTACGAGGCACACGAAGGTTCTGCTGCCCCCTTGTTTAGGTCTTTACAAGCAAGTTGCTTATGGCATTCTCTTTCTCTGCATCGCCTCATTTTTGTACCATTCTACCCCCTCTTCCACGTAACCCAAGTCCATTAATCTCCTGGCTAACCCCGCAAACATCAGTCTGGATGAAGCGCGCAAACTTGCCTATGCGCCCTTTTATCTGAGAGAGGAACATCTCGCTCTAGGCACCTCAATGCCCCCACCCCCCATTGGGGAGAGGGGCACCTCGCGGTGGGCGTCCTCGCGGACGGCGCCTTTGCGGCCAGTATAGTTCCCATGATCGTCTATCTCCCTGGCCGCTGCATTGCTGTCCGCAGGACGAAAGGAAGGGATAGGGGGCGAACAAGACAGACTTGCTCTGCAAACTGCCTCTAGAACCAGCACAAAACAAGTCGTTTAGAGTAGGCAAGCTTGCTTGCACCTTGGGCGAGAAAGCTTACTTCCGCCAAGGATGGCCGCTTCTACTCGCCGACCCTAGAGCCGCGAGCCTCTAAGACAACCGGTGTAGAGGCAACCCAATGGGCGTTCCTATTTAATAGGCAGATGCTTCTTTCGGATCGCCACAGCGTCTCCTTGATAGCCCTTTTGACACGTTAGCCTATCGGGTAGACTCTGAAGAAGGAACCTGTCCATAAGAACAGGTTGAGAAAAGCTTTGCAACGCGGTAGGCTGTAAGCATGGCATTCGCCAACTGCGGATACAATAAGAAAGGAGTGCGAACATGCAATACGTCAATCTCGGACGTACGGCTCTCAAGGTAAGTCGCCTCTGCCTCGGCACCATGAACTTCGGCCCCCTCACCAGCGAGCAAGATAGCTACGCCATTATGGACCGGGCGCTGGAACTGGGAATCAACTTTTTCGATACGGCCAATGTGTACGGCTGGAAAAAGGGTGAGGGCGTCACCGAGCAGATCATCGGCCGCTGGTGGGCCCAGGGCGGCGGTCGCCGTGATAAGGTGGTCATCGCCACAAAGGTCTATGGCGACATGGGCGACTGGCCCAACACCAGCCGCCTCTCGAAGCTGCACATGCGCAAGGCGCTCGACGACAGCCTGCGCCGCCTCAAAACAGACTTCATTGACCTCTATCAGTTCCATCATATCTGGCGAGAGGCCACTTGGGATGAAATTTGGGAGTTCTGCGAGTGGGCGCACGCGGCGGGCAAGGTTCTCTACTTCGGCTCCTCCAACTTCGCCGGTTGGCACATCGTGCAGGCCAACGAGGCGGCTAAGCGTCGCAACTTTCTCGGTCTGGTGTCGGAACAGTCCATCTATCACCTGCTTCGCCGCCAGATCGAGATGGAGGTGATGCCGGCCTGCGCCGCCTACGGCGTGGGGATCATCCCTTGGAGCCCGCTGGGAGGCGGCTTGCTGGGCGGTGTGCTGCAGAAGTTAAGCGAGGGGCGTAGAGCCTCCGAGGGCATGCAACAGCAGGTGGAGGCACATCGGGAGAAGCTGGAGGCCTGGGAAAACCTCTGCCGAGAGCTTGGCGAGAAGCCGGCCAACGTGGCCATCGCCTGGATGCTGCAGAACCCCGTGATCACCGCGCCCATCATCGGGCCGCGTACCATCGAACAGCTCAACGACATCGTGCGGGCGCTGGAGATCAAACTGGACGAGGAGACCAACAAGCGCATCGAGGCCATCTTCCCCGGCTATAAAACCGCGCCGGAAGAGTACGCCTGGTAAACGCTCTTCTTTACCAAGTGGCACCGCCTTTGGAAGCTTCCTTCCAAAGGCGGGTTGCTTTTCTGCTTCCCTGACGAGATGACCCCCCTAAGGGCGACGGTGCTGCGCTCAATGCCGACTAGGGGTTCCCAGAAAATCACAAGATTTTCTAGGGTAGGCGCCTTTCCCCCTCAGAGCGTGTGGGGATTGAAACTCAAGATTTCTCGCCTTTCGGCTCGAAATGACAGTTGTATCGCCGGCTCTTCAAGCCCCTTCCCAACTCTCCCCCTCCCCCAATTTGGGAGAGGGGCACCTTGCGGTGGGCGCCTCAAGGCCGACGCTTTCCCCCTCAGCGGCCAGCACAGTTCCCATGATCGTCTATCTCGCTGGCCGCTGCGTTGCTGTCCGCGAGGACGGAAAGGTCGGGATAGTGGGCGAACATGAGAGGCTTATTGTACTAACTTGCTCTAGAACCGCAAGATTGGCAGTCTCCACAGCCCCTTATCCTCTCCCCATTGGGAAGAGGGGCACCTCGTGATGAGCACCGCAAGGCCGATGCCTTTCGCCCCATCCGCTTGGCGTTTTTGTATAATAACACCTAATCCAATTAAATCGCCGCGGCGCTTCAACACCGGCTCCTTCTCTTGAGAGTCGCAGAGGCTCTTTTTATGGTGCCACTGTCCGAAGAACCAACTTACGAAACCCGCTGGCCTGCCGTTTGGAAGGCTGCACGGCGCCTTCTGCCTCAGCAGGTTCCTCCGGCCGTTTGGGCCGGGCTAACCGGCGAGGTAGCGCTTAAGGCCGATGCCGATCTCCTCTTTGAGGATGTCGCTTTAGGGCTGCTTCCCGGCCTGGCCGGTTTGGGCTTGGAAGGCCGTCTTACCGTTCTTCCAAAACCGTACACCTTGGCCAAACTACACCGACATCTGGGTCAACGACCCAAAGTGCTCCTCGGATTTGGCATGGGCACGGAGCCAGATCCGCCACTCTATCCGGAGGAAGTCCAAGGTTCAGCGGAGACCTCCCATTCCCCTCTGCCCTCGGCCGACGCGCCACTTCTAACCCAAATTTGCCTCTCAAAGGCGCCTTCAGCCCCCATGCCAGAAGTTCAAGATGTTAAGGGAGCGTTAGATACGGCCGCTTTTCTTCTGCTGCTCTCTTTGCGGAGAACGACGCAAAAGGGGCGCCTCTCCCGCCATCTGCAGGAGGCGCTGCAGCGCTACGCCGCCTTCATCTTGGCCTTCCCCCATCGTCTCCCGCGCGCCACTCCCCACGATCTGCCTATACGCTATAGGGCGGCAGCTTTTTTGCGGGAGCTGGCCGGTCAGAAACGGCATCGCATGGCGAATCGTTTGCGTTGGGCCGCGCAACTCCTTTCGGAGGGGCATGCCGAAGAGGAGATAGATGCGGCCTACACGCTTATCGTTGAAGCTGCCTGCCTCTCTTTCCACGTGCCACGCGAGGTTGAGATGGCTTTAGCGCTTTCGGCACAAAGCCCGTTAAGCCAGGTGCAGCGGCATGAGCTGATCTACCTGTCGCGCGCCGGCACGCCGGAACTGCGCACGTTGGCCGCCGCACGCCTTGTGAGAGAGGCTGACCTGCCCCAGGTGCAGGCCACGCTGCGGGCGCTACAGTTCGACCCCGACCCGCGTGTGCGTGCCGTTGTACAAAGAGCAATAGGAAAAAGCACCTAACCCTTAGAGAAATAGCGATTTTTGGGGAACTCAGGTATCGGCCCTAACAACGAGTCGCTAAAGCAGTCGCTCGGCACCCTGTGCGGCGCGTGTAATGAGAATGGTGGCCTCGCGCCCCGTGGCTTCTCGATAGCGTTGTGGCACCTCCTGACAGAACCGTTCCAAGGCCTCCTCGGCCACAAGGCTCACGGCGCAGCCGCCAAAACCGGCGCCCGTCATTCGTGAGCCGTAAACTCCCGGCAAAGCCCATGCTGCTTCCACAAGCGCATCCAGCTCTGTGCAGCTCACCTCATAGTCGTCTCGAAGGCTGTTGTGCGAGGCGTTCATTAAGTGGCCGAACAGGGTGATGTCACCCTTTTTAAGCGCCTCTACGCTTTGTAGAACGCGCTCATTTTCGGTGATGACATGCCGAGCGCGTTTACGCGGCACCTCCGGCAGGCTCGCTTCCCATCGGGTGAACTCTTCTGAGGTTACATCACGAAGGGCACGAATGGAGGGAAGGAAGCGTTTCAGGTAGGCCAGAGCCTCTTCGCACTCCGCACGTCTTTGATTGTAGGCCGAATCCACCAATCCGCGCGGTTTATTGGTGTTGGCAATAACGATGACGACTCCGGAGGTGGGCAAGGGCACCGGCTCGTAGTGCAAGGTGCGGGTATCAATAAAAAGAGCGTGATCTTTCTTGCCCAGCACGGAGATGAACTGATCCATAATCCCCACATTCACCCCCACGAACTCCCGTTCAGCCTGCTGCGCCAAGAGGGCTAGCTCCACAGGGTCTAGCGTTTGGTGAGCCGCAGAAAGCAACAGCAGCCCGGAGGCTACGAGCAACGCTGCCGACGAGGAAAGCCCGGCCCCCGGTGGAATGTTGCCTTGCAGTACGGCTTGAACACCGCGGAGGGGAAGGCCTCGGTTTTGCAGTGCCCACGCCATGGCGCGCGGGTAGTTGCTCCAGCGCTCTCCCTCGGCAGAGACCTTTTCGATGGCATCGAGGGTAAAGGTAGAAGAGACGCCCATATCGCTCGAAAAGAGGCGCACCTGTCTATCGCGTCGTACGGAGGCCGCGATGAGAATATCTCGTTCAATGGCTGCCGGAAACACATAGCCGTCGTTGTAGTCGGTATGCTCTCCGATGAGGTTCACCCGTCCCGGAGCGCGCACCATCAGCTCCGGCGCCGCGCCGTATAGCTCTTCAAACTGTTGTACCAGTCGTTCCACTCGGTTAGCAGATGCCTGTTGCATAGCGTTTTGTGTTGAGGTTCTCCTTTATAGTCTACGCTCGCCTAAACTAGGAAGCGCTAAGGGATGCAACGAAAAAATCGAATGATTCTAGCTGCACAGCTTTGCAGGCGTCAATAGTAGGAGGCTATGTCCACACCGGTTGTGCTGTAACCGCACTTTCTTTGGTCTAAAGCCATTCCAATTGGGGTAAGGCTTTAGAACATTAAGGGTTAACACACGCGGCCCTATTTGCACAAATAGACGCTTTTCTGCAGAAAACAGGAAGATGCGCTCGCCGATTTGAATCTGTTGTTGCAGCCCTTGCGGACTCGGCACATACACCACCTCCTGCACAACACGCTGTTCGCGATTCGGAAACGCAACCTTCAACTGCTCGTATAACAGGCCGGGTATGGTGATGTCCCAAGGCGTATTGGGCGTCAGCCGGAACTCACACACGGCTTCGATAAGCGGAGGATTACTATATTTTTTACTCACAGCCAACCGCCTCCCAACGTAAGTATACTGCGTAGAGGCACACTCTTATGGAGTTTCCTCGTTGCCTCTGAATAGACGCCATACCGATTTGACCAACACAAGGGACGAAGCATCGCGTAGGAAGAGACCAGGCCGTTTGCGGAGAGAAAACCTTGTAGCCTAGATTGTACCGTATTACGCAAGGTTTGTTACTCGCCCATTGTTGCGTTTTTAACACATCACAATAGAAAACACCGAATAGGGAGAGAATTCCTGCGAATTTTGGTATTATTTCGTATAACCGAAACATCTGAAGCCGTGATAGATTGAACGAGAGGAGCCACAAGGTTATGGGGCACATGATGCGAGCAGCCTATTATGAGGGGCCGAAACGCCCGATAAAACGAGAGACCATCCTACGGGTGATCGCAACCTTTCGTCCCTACCGATGGGAGGTGGTGCTGACGGCCACAGCCGTGCTCCTCGCGGCCTCACTTGGGCTGCTCTCCCCCTTCTTCCTGCGCACGCTCATCAATCAGGGGCTGGAACGCAACGATCTGCCCGTCATTACCGCATACACGCTCTACGCCATCGGCGCCACGCTTGCCGGCACGGCCTTCACCATCTTCTATAACTATCTGAGCACGCTGGTGGGGCAGCAGATCATGCGCGATTTGCGCAATCAGCTCTATGCGCATCTCCAAAAAATGTCGCTTCGCTTCTTCACCTCCACACGAACCGGTGAAATACAGTCGCGCCTCGCCAACGACGTGGCCGGGGTGCAGAACGTGGTGAGCGACACGGCGGCCAACGCGCTCTCTAACATCACCACCGTGCTTTCCACCCTCGTTGCCATGATCTATATGGATTGGCGCCTTACTCTGCTCTCCGTGGGCATTCTGCCCCTCTTTGCGCTTATCGCCGCCAAAGTAGGGGGAATGCTTCAACGCATTCGGAAAAGCACTCAACAAAAGCTGGCCGATCTCAGCGCCATCATGCAGGAAAACCTTTCGGTGTCCGGAATGCTGCTGATGAAGGTGAGCGGGCGCCAGGCCTATGCGCTCGAACATTTTAAACAGCAGAATGAACAGCTCACCAAACTGCAGGTGCAACTCAATGTGATCATGCGGCTCTTTTTTAACCTCATCGGCCTCACGTTTTCCATTACGCCCTCACTGGTCTACTGGCTTGCCGGTTACATCACCGTGCGCCACCTCGGCCATCCAATTAACATCGGCACCATTGTTGCCTTCACGGCTTTGCAAGCCCGGCTCTTCTTTCCCCTCACCAGCCTGCTTAACACGCAGGTGGAGGTCAGCAGCGCCATGGCGCTCTTCGACCGCATCTTCGAATATCTGGACCTCGAGCCCGACATCGTTGATGCGCCCGATGCCATCGAGCTAAAGCCGGAAGAGGTACGAGGCGAGGTGGCTTTTGAACATGTCTTCTTTCGGTACGATCCGCAGCAACCCGACTACGCCTTGCAAGACATCAACTTCTGTGCCAGACCCGGTGAACTGCTTGCGCTTGTAGGCCCGTCTGGAGCCGGCAAAACCACCATTACCTACCTCATCCCACGCCTTTACGATGTGGAATCGGGGCGCGTTCTCATTGATGGCCATGATGTGCGCAAAATTAAACTCGAATCTTTGGCCCAAATTATCGGGATGGTAACGCAGGAGACCTATCTGTTTCACGATACCATCATGGCCAACCTGCTCTATGCCAAGCCCGATGCCACCGAAGAGGAGGTGATCGAGGCGGCGCAGGCTGCGGCCATTCACGATCGCATTATGGCCATGCCGGAGGGCTATAAGACGGTGGTAGGAGAGCGGGGCTACAAGCTTTCGGGGGGTGAGAAGCAGCGCATCGCCATCGCACGGGTGATCCTCAAAAACCCTCGCATTCTCATCCTCGATGAGGCCACCGCGTCGCTAGACACCCACTCCGAGCGGCTCGTTCAGGAGGCCTTAGAGCGCCTGCTTGCCGGACGCACCACCATCGCCATCGCCCATCGCCTCTCGACCATTCTCTCGGCCGACCAAATTCTGGTGATCGAAAAGGGACGCATCGTGGAGCGAGGCCGTCATGAAGAGCTTCTTGCCCAAAACGGAGCCTATGCACGACTCTATGCGGCACAGTTTAAAGAGGGAAACTCCGAGCCGCTCGTGGCGATTGCAGAGGAGTTTCCTCCTAAAAGCTGAAAAATTTTGTCCCGCTTGACAGAAAGGCCGAGAAACGGATAAACTAAGAAGTAGAATTGGTTGCATTGATAAGGAGGAAAAACAGTTCTGTGCCGCTAAAGAGGGAAACTCGTCAGCAGATCATTTCAGAGCATTCAAGGCACGAGGGCGACACCGGCTCGCCGGAGGTGCAGATAGCGCTGCTTACGGCGCGTATCAATCAGCTTACGGAGCACCTTCGTGTGCATAAGCACGACTATCACTCCCGCCGAGGCCTGCTTATGATGGTGGGACGCCGTCGCCGCCTGTTAGCGTACCTAAGTAAAAAAGACCTCGATCGTGCTCGTGCACTCGTGGCGCGCTTAGGTATTCGCAGCAAAATTTAGGAGCTTGGTGCTTCGACCATGAAGCGCCGCACATCGTTACGGATTCGATGCCTATGAGGGCAGGCAGAGCAGAAGGGATGCCGGAACGGCGCATAGGGTTCAGAGTAAGGGGATTTCCTTGTAGGGTGAATGGAAGTCCGTTTTCTCTGACCCCTTCGAAGTTGTCCGGCCTTCTGTGAATGCCTGCCCTTTTCCTTTCGCACTCGGCATGGAGACCGAGCCGCGAAAGGCCGTTCTCTTACCTGAACGGTTGGGTAAAGAGTTAACGTAAGAAAACCAACAAGAGAATTAGGAGATTGAACAACTTGACCCACGTAGTTGAACGCGAACTGGCCGGACGAACGCTACGTCTAGAAACTGGCAAGGTGGCCAAGCAGGCGAATGGAGCTATTTGGCTAACCTGTGGCGACACCATCGTCTTGGCGACGGCCACGATGAGCAAAGAGCCGCGTGAAGGGATCGATTTCTTTCCCCTCACCTGCGATTATGAGGAGCGCAAATATACCGTAGGGCGTATTCCCGGCGGCTATGTGAAGCGCGGAGGTCGGCCCAGCGAAAAAGCGGTGCTTACCTCTCGCCTCATTGACCGTCCCCTGCGCCCCCTTTTCCCCGCCGGCATGCGCAACGATGTGCAGATCATCGCCATGCCCCTCTCCGTAGATATGGAGTGCCCGCCCGACGTGCTCTCCATCGTTGCAGCCTCCGCAGCCCTCACCATCTCCAATATCCCCTTCAACGGCCCCATCGGCGCCGTGCGTGTGGGGCGCATCAACGGAGAGTACATCATTAACCCCTCTTACGACCAGATCGAACAGTCCGATCTCGACCTGGTGGTGGCGGGTACCAGGCAGGCCGTACTGATGATCGAGGCCGGCGCGAAATTCGTGAAGGAAGAGGATTTGCTTACCGCCATAGACCTCGCTCATGAGGTTATTAAAGAGCAGTGCGATCTGCAAGAGGCCCTCGCGCAGCAGGTCGGCACGCAAAAGGCCGAAGTGCCCCTCTTCTTGCCCGACCCCGAAATACTGCGCGTTATTCACGAGCGCATGGATGATGCCATTCGCCAGGCCATTTTGAACCCCGATAAGGCCTCGCGAGAAAACGCCATCGAAGAGCTGAAAGAGGAGATCGTAGCCCAACTGGCACCGGAGTTTCCCGAACGGGAAGCCGACATCGCCGAGGCGGCCGAAAAGGCCATCAAAGAGCAGGTGCGGAAACTGGTGGTCAACGAGCATATAAGGCCCGATGGGCGCGCCCTCGATGAGATACGCCCCATCACCTGCGAAGTGGGTCTCCTGCCCCGCGTTCACGGCTCCGGCATGTTCACGCGCGGGCAAACCCAGGTGCTTACCGCCCTTACCCTCGGCTCGGTCAGCGAAGCCCAAATGCTGGATACGCTTACCGAAGAGGACGAGCGAAAGCGCTATATGCACTACTACAATTTCCCTCCCTATTCGGTAGGCGAAGTACGCCCACTCCGCGGCCCCGGACGGCGTGAGATAGGCCATGGTGCTTTAGCCGAGCGCGCCCTTTTGCCTGTGCTTCCCTCGGAAGAGGAGTTCCCTTATGCGCTGCTGCTGCAGAGCGAGGTGCTGGAAAGCAACGGTTCCACCTCCATGGCATCGGTGTGCGGCTCGACGCTCGCCCTCATGGATGGCGGAGTAAAGATATCGGCTCCGGTGGCCGGCATCGCTATGGGACTTATGACCCTCGACGATAAGTACGCCATCCTTACCGACATTCAAGGGATGGAAGACTTTTCCGGCGATATGGACTTCAAAGTGGCCGGAACGACCGAAGGCATTACGGCCATTCAGCTCGACTGTAAAATTCAGGGCCTGCCTAGACACGTAATGCAGGAGGCGCTGGAACAGGCTCGCCGTGCCCGACTGTTTATTCTTGACAAAATAAGAGAAGTTATTCCGGAGCCGCGTCCGCACCTCAGCAAGTACGCGCCCTCTATCTTCACCATCGAAATAGACCCGGAGAAGATAGGTGAGATCATCGGCCCCGGCGGCAAGACCATCAAGAAGATCATCGCCGACACGGGAGCGCAGATAGATATTCAACAGGACGGCAAAATCTATATTATGGCGGTGGATCAGGAGGCCGGAAAGAAGGCGGCAGAGACCATCCAAAGCCTCGTGGCCGAAGTGCAGGTAGGCCAAATATACACCGGGCGCGTAACTCGCGTAATAGGAATGGGGGCCTTTGTGGAGTTCTTGCACGGCAAGGAAGGTCTCGTTCATGTGAGCCATCTGCGCGTACCGCCCGTGCGCCGGCCTGAAGAGGCCGTGAAAGTAGGCGACGAAATAACCGTTCGCGTTATCGAGGTGGATAGCCAGGGTCGCGTGAACCTTTCGGCCATCAATCTCGACCAACCCTTCGACCCTAGCATGGCCCGACGCCAAGAGGAGCCGCGTGGCACAGGACGCCCCCAAGAGCGAGGAGGGCATCGGGGTGGTACTGCCCCTTCACAACGCCCTGCCGGCTCGCTGCCGGTTCCGCCCAAACAGAGCGCCGAAGAGGAAGAATCCTTGCCAAAAGCTCGATTTCGACCTAGACGTTGAGTACATCCCGTTAAGCGAGGGGAGGCTTTCAAGATCGCAAACGGTTTTTGAAAGCACCAAACGATAGCGCCGCTAGGGATAAGGAGAGCGCTTATGCAATCTCTGAAAGCGATTATTGCCGATGATGAACAGTTGACACGCACCATTGTTCGCGCACGTCTCGAAAAGTTGGGGCATCAGGTGCTGGCCGAAGCCGCCGATGGGTTGCAGGCTGTGGAAGCTGCGCGGCTTTACCACCCCGATGTGATCGTGATGGACATCAAGATGCCGGTGATGGATGGCATTGAGGCTGCCCGCCAGATTATGACGGAAAACCCGTGCGCCATTCTCTTTTTAAGCTCTTTCAATGAAGAGGAGCTGGTGGAACAGGCGGGAGAGACTGGCGCCCTTGCCTACCTCATGAAGCCGTTTCGTAAAGAGGATTTAGGCCCTGCACTGGAGATAGCCGTGCGCCGATTCCGACAAATGCAGTCCCAAGCGAAACAGATCGAAGAGCTGAAGGAGAGCCTAGAAACCCGTAAACTCATCGAACGGGCTAAAGGAATCTTGATGGATCGGCACCATATGACCGAAGAAGAGGCCTTCAAACGCATCCATTTCCAAGCCCGTAACCAAAATAAAAAGATGCGCGAGATCGCACAGTCTATCATTACTGCGGCTGAACTCCTATGATACATCAAGCCGTCATTAGCCAATAGAGAATGACCCTTCCCCATTCTCCTATGGTGAGGCCGAAGATCATCTTGGCTTCGGCCTCGCCTCGACGCCGCGAGTTAATGGCGCTTTTGCGCGTTCCTTTCGAGATTGTGCCAAGCCGCTATCAAGAGCCATCGCCCCCCGCTACGCCTGTCTCCTTGCCTCGTTTTGTAACCGAGCTTGCCATCTCAAAAGCCACCGATGTGGCCCAGCGCATTCAGGAAGGGCTTGTTTTAGGGGCCGACACGGAGGTGTCGTTGGAGGGCGAAATGGGGCTTCCACTCGGCAAGCCGGCAACCGCCGACGAAGCACGTGCCATGTTGCGCTCCTTGGCCGGCCGCACCCATTCGGTCTATACCGCACTCGCCATCATCTCGGTGAACAATGGCATCCTGCAACCTCCACTCAGTGAGGTGGTATGTACCCGCGTGCGCTTCCGCGAGCTTACTGAAGCCATGATAGAGGCCTACATTGAAACCAAAGAGCCTTTCGATAAGGCAGGAGCCTATGGGGCACAGGGCTATGCGGCTCCCTACATCGAGGCGATTGAGGGCGATTTTTTCAACGTGGTGGGGCTGCCTCTCTGCGCTTTAGGCCGGCTGTTAGAGAAGTTAGGCATCGCCTGGTGGCAGGTAAAACCCTAGCCTTGAACACTACTCCTCTTCCGAGTTGGATAACAACCGGTTGAGATCGGGCAGCATGGGGGTAGAAACCGCGTTTCGGTTCTCCTGCAGAATCTGCTCATACACCTCCTTGCGGTGTACGGCAATGGTGCGCGGGGCGCGTATCCCTAGTCGAACCTGCTCACCGCGAACTTCGAGAACGGTGATCTCGATATCGTTGCCGACCATGATGGACTGATCGGGCTTTCGGGTCAACACCAGCATTTTGGGCCCTCCGTGGCACGGGATTTGGAATGGACATCTTCGTTCACCTCCGTGTGATACAACCGCCTGCGGAGCCGTGTGGGGAAGATGCGCTCTTTACGGTAATTATCGGCTTGTGGCAGCTTTTTCTCTAGGGGGAACTCTATAGCGCTCCGTTTCATCTTGGTTAGGCTGTCACTTTCTATTTTACTCTATAAAAACCTCCTGGCACTTCTTCTCCTTTTGATGATATTCATGCTCTACTGCCCACATAACCAGAACCCTTCGCTTGCTGCTTCAAGGCCGACACCCTCCCCCTCAGCGGCCTGAATCATTCCCTTAATCGCCTGTCTCCCTGGCCGCTGCATCGCCGTGCGCTAGCACCTCCCGGATCGGGGGAAAGGCCGGGATAGGGGGCGAACAAAGCGAACTTGCTTGGTTAACTGTCTCTAGAACCGTGAGGTCGGCAGTCTCTGCAGCCCTATTCACTCCTCCTCAGAACGGGCGGGAAGTGAAACTTAAGATTTCTCGCCTTCGGCTCGAAATGACAGGTGTATCGCCGGCTCTTCAAGGCCGATACAGGGGTCCCAAGAAAATCTTGCGATTTTCTGGGGCAGGGCGCCCTTCCCCTCAAGGCCGACGGATGAACAGGAAGTCGCCCTGACCCTAACCCTTGTAAGGGCGGGGGTAACCCCGCCCTGCATAAGATCGGCAGCAGTTGATAGGGGCTGTTACCCTTCTGCCCTCTTTGGGCATGGTTTGAACCATGGTAAAATGGGAGAGTACGCATAATACACGCTCTGTTAGGAACATGGAACCTATGGCCGTTTCCGCCCTCGCCGCGCTGACCCTCAAAGAGGCCTTCCGGCGAAAAACGCTTTGGGCTATTCTCCTGCTCGGCTTGCTGGTGTTGGGTATTACCCTTCTTCTAGCCATCGCCCACATGCGCATGGAGCACCTGGTTGCTATTGGCAGGTGGTCTCCGCAAGAGGAGGCCATACGCTACCCTTTGGCACGCCGCAGCATCACGGCGCTCTGTTTAGGCGGCATTAAAGTTTTTGGGGCGCTCTTTGCCGCGGTGCTTGCAGGTGGCGCCATATCGGGCGAAATCGAGACCGGAGTGATGGCCCTGCTGCTTCCGCGTCCCTACCCACGATGGCAGATCGTGGCCGGCAAGTGGCTGGGGCTTAACCTCCTCCTCTGCGGCAGCACCCTCTTTTGGACGTTCATCGCATGGGCCTCTCTCACCCTCCAAACCCATCTGGCGCTTACCGCCCTGCTGGTGGCGGGCTTCTATCTATGCCTCTATCCGCTTCTGGTCAGCACCATCGCCCTCGCCTTCTCCACGGTGGCCCCTCGGCTGCTCGGCACGGTTTTCGCGCTCGTGCTCTGCGGCATCGCCTGGTTCGATGGAGTTATGGAGGGCCTCAGCGTTGCATTTAATATTGACGTGCTACACCGTCTCGCCGTCATCGCAGGCCTTATCGTACCGCAGGGCTACGTTGGATACTGGGTAGACGATGTAACCTCCGAAATAGTCTTCTCTGAAGGTCCGCGCTTCTGGTCATCGCCGCGTTTTCTTACCGAGTGGGGAGCGCAGCACCTTCATTTCCCTCGCCTTGATGCCCTCTATGTGCTGCTTTACCTCGTTGCCTTCTTTGTGTTGGGTGTGGTGCTCTTTGAACGTCGTGACGTTATTTAGCTACCCTCCTCCTTGTTGCTGCAACATCTTCCATCCCCCTTTTTAAGGTAAAACAAATAGAGAGCATGTTGTCTCTAGTGAGATGCAGATAACCTTTTACCATGGGGAGGTCTTCGTATGACACCCTATAAGCAACAACGAAAAGCTGTTATCTGGCCATATGTGCCTGGCGTTCTGGCCAAAACGGCCGTTTTTACTTTGTGGCTTCTCCTCTGCGGGCTGCTTTGGGGATGCCAACATGCCAGAGGTGCGGCCTCATCCTTAAACCAACCCCTTCACAACTCGTCCTATCCGCTTGCCAAACATCATTGGCAGCTGTCTCGCTCGGCCACCTCCCTGCTTCTCCTCGACCCCCAGATAGGGGCCGGCCTGCGCCTCTCTTTCATTCGCACGGGCGGTTCTGCTAAAGCAACGCTCGGTCATATGATCTCCCTCCTGCGCCAAAAACAGCCCCAGTTGCAGATCAAAAGCGTAGCGCTTGACACCCGCACCAATGGCCAAAAGATCGCCCAATGCGATGTCCTTGTCTCTAGCTCGCACGGCCCTCGCTACGAACGATGGGTGGTCAGTTCCGGCGGCACGAGGGGGCTGGTATCCGTGATCTTTGCGCCACCCTCCCTGTTCCCCGCCGTCCAAACAGAGCTAACCGGCATACTCCATACGCTTCTCTCAAGCTCGCCACAGGCCAACAACAAGCCGCTCGATCAACCAACAGGCTTTCGACAGGTTGTTACACAAGACGGCGGTATGGCCATTGACATTCCAAGTCACTGGCATTTGCGAGAGCCTTCGACGACCGACCTGTTCCAGTGCGTTAGCCCCTATGGAGAGACCTTCACCTTTGCCGGGCTTCTGATTCCGGCCGATGAAGAGGCGGTGCACAACCGCATTCTCATCGCAAGGCTCTCGGGAATCGCTTTAACCGAGCACGACATCGCGGTCCTCCATCGCTTTATGTCCCCACCGCTCTCCCCCAGGGAGGTAATACAAACCCTCATGCCGAAGGTGCTCGAAGGCATCGCTAACCTGCATGTGTTGAAGGCAATGCCTTTGGCTTCAGACGAGCAGGCCGCCCTGAGCCAACAAGGCCTGCAAGGCGCTGTCGTTCTCTATGAGTACACTCTCGTACCCTCTCGTCTCGGCCCAACGTCTAGAGAGCAGCTTCCCTCTGTGCTGAGAAAGAAAAGCGCAACGCACATGGAGGGGGCGGCGCTTGTGATCACCTCTCCTCTACGAACCGACCCGGTGCAGGGCAACGTTTGGACGCTTTTTATGACGGATGCCGAGTGTCCCGTTGACCTCGTGCGCCCTAATTGGCCGCTCTATGCCCATATAGCCAACTCGATGCAGTTGAACATGGGGCTTTTCGAGCAGAAACTGCGTTGGGACGCCCAGGTGACTCAGGAGATCGGCGATTTCGGCAATCAGATGCGGCAAATGCAGTATCAACAGTTCCAGGAGAGGATGTCGCAACAACTCTACGATGCGGAACAATGGATTGCGACATTCGCAGGCCACTCGCTGTATACTTCACGCGAAACAGGTAAAGTCTACTCGGTTCCGTGGGACTATGCCGACTGGTTTAAAACCCACCCGCTCCCAGCCTACAGGCTAGGCGATATTCCAAACCCGACTGTTCCCTGGTACGACCCGCTACGACCGGCAAGACCAGGGGATATTCAATGGCCGCCTTAGTGTAAGCGTTTCAAGCTGGAGACTTGAGCTAGGATGTGCCTGCAGAGCGAAGCAGACTCATCCTAGCTTTTTTCGTAAACAACCGCACGCCTAAAGGCAAAGGTCTCTCGCTTCGCTTCGAGATGACATATGTTCGAGGTGACAGGTTCTCTCACTCCAAGGCCGACGGTGCTGCGCACAGCACCTTCTCCTCAAGGCCGACGCCCTTCCCCTCATTCGAGATGACGTGGTTTCCGCGCGCACATTTCTATGACGGCGCCGATCTAGAGCGGTAGACGTTGATGTTGGCCGCTGTTTGCAGCGCGCAACCCGGCCTCTAAAATCTCCTGGGCGTCTCGGCTGACCTTCGCCGAGCAGAAGCCCTCCGGCTTCAGCCCGTTTTCAAGGCAGTAAAGGAGATACTCCGGAGCCGAGCGACGTGGGGCGACCGTGGGCGGCGGTTCGATGGTCTCTTGCGGCTTGTTCGGCCGTTGGAGGATCAGCTTTCCGTGCCAAACGCCTAAGGCGCCCTCGCTGCCATAAAGTAGGGGGTTGGTTTCGATGTAGCCCACGGGTTGCGTCCAACTGGCCTCGCAGACGGCGAAGGCGTTGGGGTAGCGGGCCACGATCACGGCGTTGTCGTCGGAGGCAGCGTAAGCCGGCTCCGTGCCGAAAACCCCTCGCATGCCGGTTACCTGTTGGGGAAGCCCCAGCAGTCGAGCGGCTAGGTTGGCGCCATAGCAGCAGTAGTCCATAAGGGCGCCGGCCCCGTTGATTTCGGGGGTGGTAAGGTCGCGCACAAAGTTGGGGCTGCACCCTATAGCGATGGGGCCGTTATGGGCACTGCGATAGCGCACATAGCGAATTTCGCCTATCTCGCCGGCCAGGGCACGGCGCTCCAACTCTTGCCAAGAGGCGGCCCAAGCGGTTGGCCAATTGATAAGTAGTAAGGTGCCGGCGCGCTCTGCAGCCTGCAACATACGGTCGGCCTGTTCCAGTGTGGCGGCCATCGGCTTTTCCACAACCGCATGAAGCCCGCGTTGCGCTGCCGCCTCCACAATGTCGGCGCTCTCGCTGTTGCCTCCGGCTATCTGCACAACGTCGAGTTCCTCATTGGCCAACATCTCCTGCCACGAGGGGTAAAGGCGCTTTACGCCAAACTCCTTCTCCAGCTTGGCCAAAAGCTCCGGCTCGTCGTCTCCACCTGCAACCAGTTGCACGCCGGGCTGCTGCTGCCACAGGCGCAACTCGCCC
>NZ_DATGLN010000123.1:0-11743 GCF_035294165.1 Chthonomonas sp. | reverse complement strand
TTCCAAAACAGCAATGCGTGTTTCTCTTTCTCCCACATTCACGATGATCTCTTTGACCAACCGTCAACTCCTTTCTCCGGCAAAAACACCTGAAATCCTACTACGATTCTAGCATACAAACTTCTATCCCACCCTCTTAAGAGGATATACCAAAATGAGATGCTTCCTAATCTGCCGCCCGTCAGGCAATTTGCAAGCCCAACACGCGAAGTGTACGCAACTATCGTCTCCGATATGTTTCCTGTTGGCATCTCACAAGGCAAAAACTGAAATTTTTTCGGGGTAGAAATCGGAAACTCTTGACAACGTAGTAGCAGTATGTTATAATAGAAGTGTGAACAAGAGAGGATGCCCGAATAGGGCACAAAGCCCCAAGCTTTGAACACTCTGTTCACACACTACTCCGAAAGGAGGGAGCGACGATGCGCGCTTCAAAAAGTCGTCGAATGCGGAGCTGTACTCGTCTGGACGAAGAGGGCTTAACACCACCGGACAGTTTTGTGGGGGCACGGTGCTGAGGCCCGACCCGTCCTGAATGTCGCCGATAAAGGTTCCTTAGAGAACCAAATCTTACGGCGAAACGTGCTACGCGACGGCAACGCGCACGGGAAAGTCGGCCCCCTCGAGCAGTTAAATGCCCCGTCAGCCAAATTTCAAAAACCCTGCAGCAACCACTGCAGGGTTTTTTACTTTTGCCTTGAAACCGCACCGCCCCCGGCTCCGTAGTCTTGTTGGATTGCCGACTGCTTGAAGGATAAAAAATAACGATGAACCGATGGAATGTGGGTGCACTTGGAATGCGGATGCTCTCTCGCCCTCTACGCAAGTGGTTGAATGTACCGCAAGGGCTGCTGTTGATGCGGGCGAAACATATCCCCTGGCGTTATAAGCTGCTCGCCTTCGGACTTGGCGCACTGATAACCGCCCTGCTGATGGCCTTGGAACTGCCGGTAGAATCGCTGCTAGCTACTCTACTCATCGGGCTGCCCATAGACATATCGGTGGATGGTCTTGAGGCCATTCTAGGCCCCCTCGTCTTCGGATCGGCGCTCCTGCCCCTTGTGCTTCCTAGGCAACTGTTGCAAGAGTAGGTGCCGCGTCCCTGCTCTTTTGGCAGCAGGTGATTCGCTATGACACGTCGAATACGTCGAAAAAACACGGGGGAGAACGTTCTTGCTCGTGCCACTGCCCCTGAACAGAGGGTTGCTTTTCGGCCTTACCGTTGGGATGGCGCTGCTATCGGCAGGTGTTCGCGCACAAAACTCGGCGCACCTCACTAGCCTCACGAAAGTGAAAATCCTCTCCGTCAAAAACGAGGGGCTGCTCTTCACCGACAACAACGCCGGTGTCAGCGGTGTGGATGTGGCCAGCTCGATTCCGGTGGGTTATCGGGTGCTATGGCTCTTTGGTGATGTGTTTCTTCTTGGCCCTGTGGAAGCCCCCATCCAGAACTATGTTGGCAATGTGAGCAATTGTGGGCTTTGGGTACCTCTAGCGCCGGGAGCGGCATCTCTTCATCACTACCAGTTTCTCTGTGATGCCGCAACCCAGCTTGCTCGCCAGCTCATACCGCTGGAAAACGGAGAGGGCAACGAGACGCGCCTTTGGCCATCCGGTGGATGGTACGATTCCCATACGCATCGGCTCTACGTCTACTACTCCATCAACAAAGTGGTTGGTTCGGGTGCCTTCGGGTTTAAAGTCGAAGGCTATGGGCTTGCCTACGCCTCTTCTACCCATCAACCCCTGCAATTTACGCGTCTCCGCCTAAAATCACTGGGTTCCCTCTGGTGGCCTCTCAATTCCGGAGCAATTTTCGGATGTGCCGTTATTGATGCCCCCACCGATCCCTATCTCTACATCGTGGGCATGGAAGATCGGCAAGGACATCACTATGGCAAGTTAGCCCGCGTGTTAAAATCGCATATCGAAGATTTCCAAGCCTACGAGTACTTTGCCGGCTATGGAGAGCACCCACAGAAACCGCATTGGAGTAAGCATGTGCAAGATGCGGCCGATGTTGAAGGACTTAAGGACTTCCCCAACGAACTTTCCATCACCTACAATGCCTATCTTGGAGCCTATCTGGCCGTCTATTCGGAGGGGGTTTTTTCTCAACGGGCGCTTTTGTGCGAAGCCTTGAAGCCTTGGGGGCCCTATCACCCCATCGGCGAGATCAGCACGCCCCATAGAGCTTTCGAAAACGCCTTCTGCTATGCCTGCAAAGAGCACCCAGAACTCGCCGAGCAAAACGGCCGCATCATCTATGTTACCTATGTAGACAGCGAACGCTACTGGCCGCAACTGCTGAAAGTCACACTGCAAAAGCAGACGAACGCACCTTAGTTATCAAGGAGGTTCTCTATGACCGCCAACACAACACCACAAGAATGGCGCTCTTACTGGCGCCTTACCCCCGAACAGGTGGCACAGTATCAGCGCGATGGATATGTGCTGTTCCACCAGCCGCTTTTCTCTGAGGAGAAGTTTGCCCGTCTCAAAGCCATCTTCGAGGAGAACCTCGAGCGCTACGGGCCGGATAACCTCGATGTAATTCACTTTCGCGATCCCAGGTTGCTTGAGTTTCTCCTATCAGATGAGGTGTTAAATCTCGTCGAGCCGGTTGTGGGGCCGAACATTGGACTTTGGAGCAGCCATTTCATCTGCAAACCGCCCTACACGGGCAAAGCCACCCCGTGGCATGAGGATTCGGCCTACTGGAACGGCCGCGTTTCCACCATGGCCGGCATCTGCACCGTTTGGCTCGCCATAGATGAAGCCACTCCGGAAAACGGCTGCATGTGTGTGATTCCCGGCACCCACAACAACGGCTTCTCGGAATATGAGCCGGTGGATATCGCCAAAAACATCTTTGGGTCGCAGATTCGCCCCGAATTGATAGATGAGAGCAAAGCGGTCTACTTTGCCTTGAAACCGGGGGAGTGCAGCCTGCACGAAGCGCGGCTCATTCATGGAGCGCGTGCTAACACCTCACCGAAGCGCCGCGCCGGCTATACAATGCGCTATTTCCCTACTTCCAGCAAAGTCTATCCGGAGCGCAATCAGGGTCATAAAATATGGTTGGCGCGCGGTGTAGACTTGGCCGGCAACCACTATGAGAACGCCTAAAGGTGAGACAGGCTTCAACGCTGTTTGGGCGTAGAGATGGGCGGGGGGGCGATGTAGGCGGGGACGAGCGTCACCGGGCTTTCACCCGCCTCCCCTCGCTCTTTGCGCTGCCAAGCAAGTCGCCCTATGGTGGAGGCGCGAGGAGCTTCAGGGCAGAACGTGGCCAACGACAGATGCTCTGGGAACGATCTCTGCCATCGGCAGAAGACATCGGATGCGGCGGGGCCGCAAAGTATCAAGGGCTTCTCTTTAAACACCTCCATTCGTCGTTCCAACTCGGCCACAGAGAACGCAGCCGGCTCCACAAGGGCTTTCGGCAACATGTCAGATACATCGTACACCGCTCCGTACACTACATCGGCACGACACGGCAGCACCACCAAAACGGCGGCTTCGCACAAGCCCAGATATTCGGCGGCCAACGCCTCAAGCGCGTTAATCCCAAAGAGAGGACGACCGTAGACCTCGGCAAAAACCTTGGCGGTCATCACACCGATGCGCGTACCGGTAAACGAGCCTGGGCCTATGCCAACGGCAAATGCGCCTATTTTCTCCAAAGTTACATAGGCGTCGTTACAGAGGCCCTCTAGTGTTGCCGGCAGGTTCTCCGACAGATGCATCTCATGGCGAAACGTGCGCTCGGCCTGCAAGCGTCCCTCACATAGCACGGCAAAGCTGCACACATCGCCCGAAGTTTCAATGGCCAGAAGTGTCTCCGATGTTTGAACGGTGCCAGGTTCTTCAACTCTGACCATGCTGTACGATCCTTTCCAACATCTCTAGCAAGGCGGCGGCTCGCTCGCCTTTCGCCTGCAGATGCAGCAAGCGCAACTCTTGTTCGGGAACAGGCGCTTCGAAAAAGATTTCGAGCCGTTCTTCGGGCAACAGAGTGGCGATCCGATCGGCCCACTCCACTGCAAACACGGCAGGGCGCGCAAAATACTCCTCCAGCCCTAAGGTTGCAGCGGCTGCGGCATCGTCGAGCCGATAGGCGTCTATATGGATTAGGGGGATAGGCCCGTGATACTCTTGAATGAGGGCGAATGTCGGACTAGTTACAGGCTCCTGCAGTTGCATGCCCTCGCCAAGAGCACGAACGAAAAAGGTCTTTCCCGTCCCTAAGGCCCCGGTAAGAGCCAGCACATCGCCGGCTCGCACCCTTTTTCCCAGCGCTTGCCCACAGCGTCGCATCTGGTTTTGGTCGGAGATGGAGAGGGTTCGCATCACTCCTCCAAAGCCCCTTGTATCTCTTCAGCAATACGTTGCGCCGCCTCCACCGGGTTTTGGGCGGTGAGAATGGGACGCCCGATTACCAAATAGCTCGCGCCCCGCCGAATGGCCTCGGCAGGGGTAAGCGTGCGCGCCTGGTCGTCGGCGCCACTCTGAGCCGGTCGCACGCCCGGTGTAATAAGGAGATGGCCGGGGTCAGGAAAAGCGGCGCGAAGCGCGATAAGCTCCTGCGGAGAGGCCACGACGCCCCCACAACCGCTTTGGAAGGCAAGCCGCGCAAGATGGACAACCAACTCCTCCACCGGCTCGTTTACTCGCAACTCCTGCCTCAAAACCGTCGGTGAGATGCTGGTAAGCACGGTTACCCCCAACAATAAAGGCGGCTCCCGCTGCGCCTCTTGGGCCGTTTCTAGCGCGGCACGGTGGGCTGCCTCTAGCATGCTGCGCCCTCCGAACGTGTGCAGCGTTACCGCCCACACTCCCAAACGGGCAAGTCCGCGAACGGCGCCCATCACCGTGTTTGGGATGTCGTGAAGCTTTGCATCGAGGAATATCCTCTGTGCGCCTGCAGCGTGCAAACGAGGCACGATGCTGGGGCCTTCGGCCATCAGCAACTCTAGCCCTACCTTGAAAACGCCTACATGCTCTCGAAGGAGCTCCACATATCGAAGCGCCGCATCGGCATTAGGCACATCGAGCGCACAGATAATCCGCTCTCCTGGGTTCATGCCTATCCCCCCATAGGCCAAAACTGATCCCAGGCCTGCCAGAAGGATTCGGCCCGCGAGCAGATAAGGCGCGACCCAACTCGCTCCACCCCTTTCTTCCCCAAAAAGTCGTTTGCCCTGTCCGGCGTGGCCAACTCGACCTCAAAGGTAACGGGTGGATCGAATTTGAGAGGTTTTGGCCAGTCGCGCCGCGTGAGCGCGCTGTAGACGCGCCCCTCGATCAGCGCACAGGCATCGCTCGCCGGCAGATGACGGGCGCTAAAGCGCCCCAGCCCTATCTTTACCGGCGCCTGAACCACCTGAGGCCCTATCAACTCTGCTACCTCTTTACAGGTCGCCGCGTCGCCTGAAACAAAGACACAAGGGGTGCTGAAGTCGCCACAGATGGCCGCGATAATTCCCGACTCGCCCACCAACGTCCCATTGATGCGAGCGTTATACCAACTTTGCGAAGAAACCGTATGACAGAGAACCCCATCCGCTGTGCCAGCCATCGCATGGGCGCCCACAAACAGCGCGGCATCGCAACCAGCCTCTAAAGGAGCGATGTAGCGTGCCCATGGATAACCCAATACGTACTCCGCACCGCTTTCAAGCCGCTCCGGTATTAGGCTCTTAAAGCTCCACGGCCCGCCGGCCCCGTGGCCATCCACCACCACGATCTCCGTAGCCCCGGCCCGTTTGCAACCGCGCACGGCCGCGTTCACCTCTTCCGTATAAAGCCGGCGCCCCTCTTCGTAGAGGGGTGCTCCCCCGTTGACCTGCTCCCAAACGGAGATGCCGGCAACGCCCTCCATGTCACACCACAGCATAACTCGCATAGGGCAAACTCCTTTCGCTGTACCGCCTCTAATTTCAATCTGCCGTCTAAGTTTACCTCAGCCGTGGCGAAGCCAATTTTTTACCCTGCTGTGTGCGCACCGATGGCGCGGCTTTCGGGTTCTACCTATCCAAAATCCTTAGCATTTCCGAAACTTCTCCTGCACATCTCTCGTATTCGTGAAGGAAAAGCCTTTGCGTAAACCACGATAGGCCCTCCTTTACGCGATAATTTCTTGCCCTGAGAAACGGCTCGTCCGCACGGCCTATCTATTCGGAGGAAAAAGGAGTCTCGAAACTTGTCCATAGCGCGTTTTCATCGCCTACAGAGTCTTTGTTGGTACCTTGCCGGCTTTGTGCTTACCTCCATTGGAGGTTCTGCGGCAACAGCCCAACAAACGATGCCCGCAAACCCTCCCTCCGCACCAACCGGCGTCACCCCTCTTCCAACATCCCCTCCACCAACGAATCTGCAGGCGCCTGTTCCTGCGCCCATTCATCCTTTGCCCGAGCCGGCCCATCCTCAAAAGGTCTCTCCTACTCTACAACAGGTAGAAGGGCGTGTTCCTCCCCATCCCATCACCCTGCAACAGGCCGTAGCGATCGGGTTGGCCAACAGCCGTGCGCTCGCTTTGGCCGTTGAAGCCCTACAACAGGCCCATGGACGCACCGTGCAGGCACGAGATGCTTTCAACCCCACTCTTACCGGCCAGTTCACCTTTACCCATCTCGATGCCGGGCAATCCTTCAAATTCGGCCAACAGACCATCACCATTGTGAACCAAGACCAGCGCCAGCTCCAAGCCGTCGCTTCCCTCCCCATAGACATTACCGGCTTGCTGCACACGGCCAAAGATCAGGCGCAATTTGAAGAGATCGCGGCGCGCATCTCCGTAAACCAAACCCAAAACGACACGGTTTTGGCCATTAAGAATGCCTTCTATAACGTTTTGCGTGCTAAAGCTCTTGTCGTCGTCGCGAAAGAGACCCTGCAAAACGACCTCGATCGTCTTGCCGACGCTCAAAAAAAGCTTAAAGCAGGCACTGCAGCTCCTTTTGATGTGTTAAGCGCACAAACCGATGTGGCCAATGCTCAACAGCAGCTTATTGCCGCGCAAAGCAACGTAAGCCTCGCCATTGCACAACTAAACAGCGCCCTCGGCATCGCTATAGATACCCCTCTTGAAGTCAGCGACGCCGGCGCCGTTGAAAACCCGCCCGATGTGCCCCCTCCCAGCGCCCTTCAGCAGTTGGGTAATTTGGAGGTGCCTCAAAACATGGACACCGACCAAGCCGCCCATAGCTCGCTGAATCTCGGCAGCGCATATGATGCGCTCGTGCAAGAGGCCTTAAAAACACGGCCCGAAGTACTTGCCGCCGACGCGCAGCTAGCGGCAGCTCGAAAAGGCATCCTGCTTGCGCAGAAAAGCTATCTGCCCTCCGTGGCCGTCTCCGCTCAGGTAACCTACTCTCCAGATGCCGCCGGATTTGCCCCTAAAACCACATCGGGCGCTTTGGTGCTATCTGTCTCTATTCCACTCTACGACGGTGGTCAGGCCAGTGCCCAACTCGAACAGGCTCGCGCGCTCGTCGCGCAGGCCGAGACCCAACGTCGCAACGCCATTGACCAGGTTGAACTCGACGTTCGCAGCGCCTATCTCAACCTGCTCCAGGCGCGCGACAGGGTGGCCGTGGCGAATCAGGCGCTTGCCGAAGCGCGCGAGAGCTATCGTTTAGCCACCGTGCGCTACACCAGCGGCGTGTCGCCCATCCTTGAAGTGAGCAATGCACAGGCCGCTCTCACCCAAGCAGAGCAAAACCAAGTGAATGCTCTCTACGACTACAATAACGCTCGTGCAGCCCTCGATCGCGCCGTGGGACGCTACTCCTATACCCTACAAAGTGCCGGGTATCAAAGCCAACCCTCACCCCATGCGCTTGGCCTGCCGACTCTGCCCACCGGAGGTTCCCGATGAACAAGCTCCAGAAAGCACAAAAGCTTCTCTTCCTTTTTGCAGTAGCCGGTCTTTTAGGGCCTCTCCTCACCGGATGCGCGCATTCTTCAAAACCGGCAGCCACTTCGGCCACCCCTACGTCCGATACGAAAGCGGCCGTGCTCGTGCAGGTAACCCCCGCCCGCATCGGCACCATCGAACAGACAACCGTCGTCACCGGCGTTCTCACGGCCCTCAACGATGTCACCGTGGGTGCTAAGGCCGCCGGCAAACTCGTGGCCGTCTACTATCGTGAAGGAGACAGCGTAAAGGCGGGTCAGGTGGTCGCACAACAAGACACTACCGATCTTCAGGCTCAACTCCAACAGCAGCAGGCCAATCTCCAAGCGGCCATCGCCCGGCTTGACCAGGCCAGAGTGGCATACCACAGCGCTCTCACCAATCTGCAACTAACCAAATCGCAAACGCAACATGCCATCGCCCAAGCGCAGGCCGCTTTGAACGCCGCCAAAGAGCAGGCCAAAATTGTGGAAGAGGGTGCCCGTTCGCAAGACCGCGAACAAGCCCGTCAGAAGATGTTGGCGGCCAAAGCTGCCTACGACCAAGCCCGTTCCGATTTGCAGCGCTACGAGAGCCTCTACCGCCAGAACGCCATCTCGGCTCAACAGCTCGACCAGGCCCAGACGGCCGCCGACCAAGCGCAGGCCAACTATATCGCAGCCCAACAGGCCTACGACGAAATTCAAGCGGGCAACCGCCCCGAAGAGATCAAAAGCGCACAGTATAACGTAGAGCAAGCCGAGCAAGCGCTTCAAACCGCACTGGCCAATCGCGACCAGATTAAGCTGCGCGAAGAGGATGTGAAAAATGCCCAAGCCGCCATTCAGACGGCTCTCGCGCAGGTGAACCAGGCCAAAGCCGCCGTAGCCTATGCCCGACAACAGCTTGAAGATACCACCATCACTACGCCTATTTCGGGGGTAGTAGCCGCACGCCTTGCAGAGCCTGGGGAACAGCTCGCAGCCGGAAAATCGGTGCTCGAAATCGTCTCTTTGGAAAATATCTACTTCGACGCACAACTGCCCGAATCCCAATTTGAAAAGGTGCATATAGGCCAACCAGTAACCGTCACCGTGGACGCTCTGCCCGGAAAAACGTTTCGAGGACGTGTTAGCAAACTCTTCCCGGTAGCCTCCGCACAGGCCAGAAGCTTCACGGTGCGCATCTCGTTGCCCAACGATAGCCACCAGCTACGCCCTCAAATGTTTGCAAGAGGCACCATTGTGCTCGACGTTCATCCCCACGCCGTGCTCGTGCCCTATCTCGCCGTCCTTAATCCAAGCGACGGAGTGGGCACGGTGTTTGTGGTAGAAAACAACGTCGCACACCAACGCAAGGTACAGCTCGGCTTCGTTACTCCGGACAAAATAGAGATTCGCAGCGGTGTTTCTGCCGGCGAGCCGGTGGTGACCCAGGGACAGATGCAGTTGCAGGATGGCATGAAGGTGCAGATCGAATCTCCGAATACAACCTCTTCGGTTTCAGAGTAAACTCCATTAAAGGCGGGGAGTAAGCAGTGCTCACTCCCCGCCGTGTGCTTTAAGGCCCCTTGTTAGCCTCATCGCCGTTCCGGCACCGGAGCCGCGGCGCCTAGGACCGTTAATCTCTAAAACGGCCTATCTGGAAGAGGGGGCTGATCGTCCGGAGGCGGAGGGGGCGGCGGCCCCTGATCACCAGGAGGAGGTGGCGGCCCACCCGGCATCTCGAAGTGGAACGTAAAGGGTTTGCCCGTCATCTGTTGCCACTGCGCCAGTTGGTCGGGTGTGAGCAGGGCAAGCACCTTCTTGCCGGCATCCACACGCTGCTGATAGAGCTTCTGCTCCAGCTGGGCAAATTGGGCACCAAAACCGCCAGGCCCTCGCCCAAAGGGGCGTTGCGGCGGGCCACCTGCAGGCCCGGGCGGAGGCCCGCCGGGACCACCTGGAGGTGGAGGAGCACCCTGATCATTAGGTGGTGGGCCTGGAGGGCCGCCCGGAGGTCCGTTAAAGCGGTCGTTCCCGCCACGATTAAAGAGGGACGCCATGGTTTGCCGCGCCGTCTGCAGATACTGCTGCCATATCTGCTGAATCTCCTGGCGCTGCTGATCGTTGAGATTCAGCTTGGCGGCTAACTTATCGTCGGCAAGGGCTAAAGCGGTGCGCCACTGCAAATCGAGCTGTTGCAGACGACGCTGCTGATCGTCTGTAAGCACCTGCGCAAGCTGTTTCTGCTCCTCGTCCTGCAGTTCCTGCTGTAGCGCGGCCATCGCGCTTTGGCGTTTTTGAAAAAGCTCCTGACGCTCCTCAGGCGTCATACTATCGAAGTCGGAGCGACTCGGCGGCGGATTCTGCTGCATCCAATCGCGCATCTTTTGCATTCGCTGTTGTGCCATATCGCGCTGAATCTGCCCGATCTTCTGCCGCTGGTCTTGGCTCAGCCCCAACTCCTGTTGCACATCGGGTCGTCCCAACAAGACCATTGCGTTGGATTGGCGGGGATCCATCATAAAACCGCCGGGGCCAAAGCGAAAGCCCATCGGCCCTCCAAAGCCGCGCCCTTGCCTTCCTTGAAAGCCTCCCGGGCCGGGCGGGGGCCCGCCTTGTCCAAACCCCTGTGCGCCGCACGTTACCGTGGCCACACTCCATCCAACCCCGAAAGCCACACCGGCAAGGCGCAACCATCGAAAATGGTGTTTGTTCATCGTCTCATCCTCCACAAGTTTCAGAGCGCTCACGGCAAACGCTTTGAATGCGTCTGAACATTGCACCTATTCAGACGACGCACTGCAAAAAGAGTTATCTTCACTTTCGTTTCTGCGAAGCTGCCGCAGGAGGATGCGGCACGCCGAAAGGAATTCGGTAAGGCGCCTGCTCTCTTAGCCCATAAAACGAAGCGCGGGCTATCGGCAGCCCTCGTGCCTCCAGCATGTCCACAACACGTGCCACGCTAGCCCGTTTGTTAGGCTCCTCCTCAAAAAGATTTAGGTTCTGATCTTTCTCCGCCAACAGGCCTGAAAAGGTGATGGAAACCCGTATCGGCTGGTAGTTAAACCGTGTGAAAGGCATCCCAGCCAGCAGTTTGCGCACAATAGGCAACCAGGTGCTCTCCTCGTTGGCATGCCGGTGTTTCGTGCTTCGCTGCCGCCAGGAGTACGTTGTAAAATCGTACCGATGCCGATAATCCACCCGAACCTCCACGTTGGAAGCCCCCAACGCCTCCTCTCTTAATCGCTTAAGCGCCTTCTCGCAAAGCCTCAGAAGAATGCGGTGCGCACCATAACGATCTCGAAATTCCGGTGGTAAAACGTGCGAACAGTTCACCGACTTACGCGGACGCCCCAAATACCCACCATAGTCCATCTCCGGCGAGCCACGGAGCATCCAATACCAACGTGCGCCAACCACACTGCCCCAAGCCCGACGCAGGTGCACAACATCGGCCTCATAAAGATCGCGTACGCTTCGTATATTATGCTGATTTAGACGTGCGAGCATCCTTTTGGCGATGCCCGGCAGATCGGTTAACTCAAGCGTAAAGAGGGCTTCCGGCAGATCGGTGCTCTCATAGATAGTAAGACCATCGGGCTTTTGGCGTTCACAGGCCACCTTGGCCAAAAAGGTGTTCGGGCCGATGCCAATGGAGCAGCGCATTTGGTCGCCGAGTTGGACCTTTATGGCGCGCTTTACCTGACGGGCTAAGGCTTCCTCCATCGGGCGCCCCTGCACCGTACGCCCGATCCCACAAACCATCTCGTCTATGCTAAGCACCTGAACCGACACGAAATAGGCTTGAAGCAGCTCACAGAGAGCACGATGATACTGCACATAAAGCAGGGGGCGCGCC
>NZ_DATGLN010000122.1:0-7058 GCF_035294165.1 Chthonomonas sp. | reverse complement strand
TAGGGCAAAACCGGCCGGATGAGAGTAACGATTTTCGATGACCTTGGCTTGTGGGTTGGGTTATAAAAAATTTTGGGTATCGGGGTTAGGATGAGAAGGAATCATGCGGATAGTTGGGTAATATAAAGGTATCATGTCGGGTTGCAACCTAATCCTGGCTGAGAACAGGACTGAAACAAATTCTCCAAACGCCGCTGTATTGCCGTCGAAGAATGCGTTGTTGCAACCTAATCCTGGCTGAGAACAGGACTGAAACATATTATGCCGGCATGGTGCGTGCCCGTCTTCATGCATTCCGTTGCAACCTAATCCTGGCTGAGAACAGGACTGAAACTTGCCCCAGACATCGGAACCGATCGAGGAGTTGAGGTTGCAACCTAATCCTGGCTGAGAACAGGACTGAAACAGAAGGTAAAGGCAAACGCCTCAAGCGGAAACTCGCACGTTGCAACCTAATCCTGGCTGAGAACAGGACTGAAACCTAAAATTCGGGACAGGATAATTCACCTGTATCTGTGGTTGCAACCTAATCCTGGCTGAGAACAGGACTGAAACTGGCCCCGAAGGAGCGGCGATGGCGTTGCAATACGGCGTTGCAACCTAATCCTGGCTGAGAACAGGACTGAAACCCTTCGATGGCTTGCGTAACGCAAGTCATGAGGATAAGTTGCAACCTAATCCTGGCTGAGAACAGGACTGAAACCAGAACACCGTAGGTGTGGAGACATTGAAGTCTTTGCAGTTGCAACCTAATCCTGGCTGAGAACAGGACTGAAACTACACGCTACCGGATGCTATCCGGTGGGATATGCTAGGTTGCAACCTAATCCTGGCTGAGAACAGGACGAAAACGAACCCTCTAGGAAGCAAGAGATATGACCATCACCGCCGCAACTTTCCAACCTACGACCACGCGCGTGGAAGATATTGAGTTGGACGCCGATGCGCTCGACCCACAGCAGGCGGCCGCCCTTTACCGCACGCATGGCTGCTTCGTCGTTCGAGGGCTTATGAAGCCCTACCTGGCCGAAATACAACGAGATATCGAAGCGGCCGCACAACAGGCCATTGCCCTGCTGGATCGGGCGGTGAAAGTGCCTGAGGGATGGGTAACGCCGGACGGAACCCTCTTCCTGCCGGCCCCGCCGAACTTTGCGCGAGATAAGCAGATCATGGTCTTGGCGTTTAACTACACCACAAGTGCCGCCTTCTTCCGCAGCGCCTTTGATAGCCGCCTGCTCGATATCGTGGAGGCCATCTTAGGGCCTAACATCGAGCTGTTTATTAACGGGCAGTGTCTCTATAAAGAGCCGGTCGGTGGGCATCCTAAAAACCTGCATCAGGATTCGGCCTACTTCGAGCACCGTTACGAGGGGCCTGTTGCCTGTTTAAGCTATGGGGTGGATACCGACTTGGTGAATGGGGCTTTGCATGTTGTGCCCGGCTCGCATCGGCTGGGCACGCTGCCCCATATAGACACCTTCTCCCATCTCGGCCTCGACCCGCAGGACTGGCCATGGGAAAGCGCCTTACCCATTATCGGAGAGGCCGGCGACGCCATCTTCTTCCATGTGCGCACCATCCACGGCTCTCAGGAGAACCGCTCGAGCCGGCCCCGCCCCGTGTTTATTCATCGCTATCGGGCAGCAGAAGACTACGTTGTGGTAGGGGCCACAACGGTGGCCAATCGTCAGGAGGCCGAAAAGCACGCTGCAGAGGCGCGCAAAGAGAACCAAAAGGGGCTAATGGTGCGTGGCTTTCGCACCTACAACCCCATGCGCGGCTGACCGCTGTCGGCAACTCCGCTTCAAAGCGTTTCTACAAAGGAGAGGAGCGGTTGGAAAAGATCGTCCATCTGGTTTTCAATGCCCATATAGACCCCGTTTGGTTGTGGCCCTGGCAGGCAGGCCTGGACGAGGTGCTGGCGACATGCCGCAGCGCCTGCGACCGGCTCGATGCCCATCCCGATCTGGTCTTTACACAAGGGGAGGCATGGGCGTTCTACCAAATAGAGCAGATAGACCCCGAACTGTTTGAACGAATTCGCGCCTATGTGCGCCAGGGACGTTGGGAGATCGCCGGAGGGTGGTGGATTCAACCCGACTGCAACCTGCCGAGCTTCTGGGGGGTTGAAAAGCAGATCGCCCTTGGCAAGCGTTATTTGGAGGAGCGGTTCGGCTTCTTTCCTCGGGTGGCCTACAACATCGACTCGTTTGGCCATGCCGCCACGCTGCCAAAGCTGCTACGACAATTCGGCCAGGACTTCTACGTTATGATGCGCCCGCAAGAGCATGAGATGCCGTTGCCCGCTCGGCTCTTTCGCTGGCGCGGGTTTGAGGATGGGCCGGAAGTGACGGTGTTTCGTATTGCGCGCGCCTACACAACGCGCGACATCACGCTAGAGCATGTACAGGCCGCGCTTTCCGAATTGCCCGAAGGCATAGAGCACACGATGTGCTTTGTAGGCCTGGGCGACCATGGCGGCGGCCCCACAGAACTTCAAATTGCCTGGTGTAGGGCGCACGCCACGGCCATTCCCGGCTGGCGCATGGTTTTTTCCTCCCCAAGCCGTTTTTTTGAGGCCGTCTCGTCGCAACGCGAGCGCTTGCCGCTTGTAACCGGCGAACTTCAACACCATGCAATAGGCTGTTATAGCGTTTACAGGCCCATTAAAACCGCTGTAAGGAAGGCGGAACATCGGCTGCGCCAAGCGGAGCTGGTGCTAAGTGCGGAGGGCTTGAAGAGCGAGACCTCGAAGGAGTGGCACGAGCGTGCCTGGCGCAGGGTCTGTTTTGCCCAGTTCCACGACACCTTAGGGGGAACCTGCATCCCTTCCGCCTACCCGGCCATTCTCGAACAGGTTGGGGCGGCCATCGCCGACGCCGAAGAGGCGCTGCATCTGCGGCTGCGCAAACGGCTTCAAACGTTCCCTGAGGATTCCTGCCAAAGAATCGTCGCGATGAACGCCTCCGATAGCCCTTTTGAGGGTTACCTAGAGCACGAACCGTGGCTCGATTGGCAAACATGGCCCTCCGATACGTCGCTGCTAGATGAGGCAGGCCGCCCGATCCCCTTTCAGCTTATGGAGCCGGAGGCCTGTTCGTATGGACTTACCCGGCTTCTCTTTCGCACGAGCCTTCAGCCGAACGAGGTGCGAACCATCGCGCGCATTGTCCCCCATGGGACCACCGCTGAAACGCTGCCCGGGGTTACAACAGAGGGAGAGGCCATCCAAAACGATCGTGACGTGCGCTTTGATGGAGAGCACCTGCAGTTCAACCACTCTCTCTCGCTGCAGGCTCCCTATTGCGTGCTCCTAGAAGACCCCACGGATACGTGGTCACATGGAATCGATCGCTACGCGACGCAGCCCATGGCTCAAGTCCAATGGGGCGCACCCATCCTCCTCGATCGGGGGCCTCTGATAGGCTCCCTCTATAGAGAGGGGCAGTTGGGGGCAAGCCCACTTCGCGCCGAATGGCGGGTTTATGCGGGGGAAGCGTTTGTGGAGCTGCGCTTGAGCCTCTGCTGGATGGAGCCGAGGAAGGTGCTTAAGCTGGTGGTTCCGCTGCCTCGCCCGGCGGTAAGGCGCTACGATGGCATCCCCGGAGGGTGGCTCGAACGGGCGAACGACGGAGCAGAACGCCCGATCCGAGACGGCATGCTGATGGTTCTTGAAGATGGCTCTCAGGTGGGAGTGGTCTGCCCGGATGTTTTTGCCGCCGATGCCACCTCGGAGCTTATCCGCCTAACCCTGCTGCGCAACGCCCTCATGGCGCATCACGACCCCCATCCCGGCCGCCCTGTTCGGGTAGAGCTATCTGATAAAGGAACCCATCTGTTTCGGTTTCGCTTTTTCTGCTGGGAGAACTGCCCTACGGCTTCGGTGGAGGAGAGCACACACCAGCTCGACACCCACGCTCTCATGCTTCATCGCCCTCCTCTGTTGGCCGACCTCACCCGAGGAATGCGGCGCGATGCACGCTGAGAACCGCGATAGGCTCGGTTGCAGGAGAAACCGAGAGGGCGTCGAATTAAAAAAGAGAAACCCGTAAACAGGAGAGAGATGGTTTATGGCTTCGACGGAACCGGTGCGCATCGGGATCATGTCGTTTGCGCATCTTCATGCAGATAGCTACGCGCACTGCATTGTATCGCGACCCGATACGGAGTTGGTGGGAATCGCCGATCACGATCCGGAGCGGGCGCGAAGGAAAGCAGAGCAGTTTCAAACCGAAGTGTTTCCCGATTATGAAGCGCTTTTGGCCGATTCGCGCGTGCAGGCGGTGGTGATCTGCAGTGAGAATGCCCGACATCGCAAGCTAACCGAAATGGCCGCCGCTGCCGGCAAGCATGTGCTCTGTGAAAAGCCCATTGCAACCTCGATGAGCGATGGGGAGGCCATGATCGCCGCCTGTAAGGCGGCCGGGGTGCAGCTGATGATCTCCTTTCCCTGTCGCTATTCTCCGGTGATGCAGCGCCTGAAAGCTCGCCTCGATCAGGGGGATGCTGGCACCATCCTGGCCTTTCGGGGCACCAATCGCGGGCGCAACCCAGGAGGGTGGTTCAACATCCTCTCCGAATCGGGCGGTGGGGCCACCATCGATCACACCGTGCATGTGGTAGACCTTATGCGTTGGCTTACCCGCTCGGAAGTAAAACAGGTCTATGCCGAGATCAGCAACGGCATCGAACACAAACCTTTTGACGACGTAAGCTTTCTCAGCCTTACGTTTGAGAACGGAGTTTTTGCCACCCTCGATGCCTCCTGGTCGCGCCCTAAGTGCTTTCCCACCTGGGGCGACGTTACCTTGGAGGTGGTTACCAACAAAGGCACCCTTTCGATGGATATGTTCAGCCAAAACCTCGTGCTCTATTCAGATCGTGACAAAAGCATCACCTGGCATAACTGGGGCGGCAATATGGATGACGGCCTTATCAGCGCTTTCGCCGAAGCCGTGCGTGAGAACAAACCGGTTCCCATTACCGGTGAGGATGGCCTGCGTGCCGTTGAGGTGGCCTTTGCCGCCTACCGTTCCGCCGAGCGTGTTGCCCCTGTAACCTTGCCCCTCGAAGCCTCTTGAAGTGGTTGCGTGGCCTTACCCTAAACTCTAGAGAGGCGGTATATCCAGCCCGCTCTCGATTTCGGCCTTCCCCCGAAAGGCGCTAACAGCTTCTCTATATGTCTGCGGAGGATGCGGTGAGGGTTGGAAACGGGCTTGCGCACCATCTCTAAAAACGGCATAGAGCCGGAGTAGAGGCGTTGCTCTGACGCCTTACGACCGGAGACTGTGAAGCTAACACCGCAGTAGGCCGTTTTCATGGTGTTGATGTCGGCTTGTGAAAGGCCGGTGAGGTTGTAGACGTTGGGACTAACGCTCATCACATCGGTGTCGTTGGGGCTATGGCCTGCCAGCCCCAAAGCATGGCCAAACTCGTGTGCTGCCACCGGTGCAATGCTGGGCACGCCCGTTAGGTAGGTCATATTGAACGTGATGGTGGCGCTTTGCATCTCACCGCTCCCATTCACCGTATAGTCGGTAATGGCGCCATAGTTCGTAAGCCCCATGTTTTCAAACTGCACGGTGATGTTGGCCTGGGTGGCGCTGCTGACCAAATTGAACTGCCCTACCGTGCCCAGCGCCTGCGACCACCAACTGAAACCGTTCATGGCTTGGGCAATGCGATCAGGCGTGGCCAGATTGCTGCTGACGATATAGACGTTCAGCGGGAAATGGGTCCAGTGATACAGGCGGTTTGGTAAGCCTGTGGCCGGGTCATCGGCCGCGGCGAAGTTGGGCAGATAGGTCGAATCGGTGCATCCGCCGCTGCTTGGCAAAACGGTGACGCCCCCAGAGGCGGAACTGCCGGCATGGTCGCCAGGAAGCCCGATGGTGGCGCTGGAACTAAAGGGGAGGGAGCCGGTGCCCCCGCTCCCGCAACCGGCCAGAAGGGCAAGCAGCAAGCAGAATCCGCCTATTTTCCCCCAAGAGATTTTCGGTAAACACATGGCAAACCTCCGAAAAATACCAGCTTGATTATCGGCTAGCGGCTGTGGGGGATTAGGGATAAATCTAGGAGGACATGCCAATTCAAAAGTAGAAATAACTTCTACCCCTACAAGCAAAGATTTATGTTTGGAGCAGGAAAGGTATGTCTGTTCTTTTCCATCGTTATCTGGAGACACGGCGGAAGTTTCTTTCGTATGTGCTCACCTCTATGGCGGCTATCGGGTTGCCTTTGGGGAGTAAGGAAGAGGCTATCGCCGTAGAGCGATTGTCTCGCCTTGTATCAAATAATGCCGTTTCATTTGGCCTTATCGGTTGTGGAGGAACCGGTGGTATTGTTTTCCCAAACGACTTAAAGGCGGTAATTGACTTAAAACGCCATTTGGGGGCGAAAGGCGATGGCATTCACGATGATACAGAAGCTCTTCAAAAAGGCATTCATCTAAGCTGCGGGAGCGATATGAATACAAAAGTACTTTACATCCCCAATGGGACCTACCGTATCACCAGAACGCTCACGGTCAACTTGCCGACGGACAGGGCAGGAATAGGGCCTTGGATTTATGGTCAATCGCGTGACGGAGCCGTCATCCGATTGGACAATGGGATAAATGTTGGTGCGGTTCTACAGACGCATCCGCGCGATAAAGACCCTGGTTCTGCCGATTGGTTTATGCGAACCCTTTGCAACTTGACCATTGACGTTGGCAACAATCCGAACACGGATGGCATCCGCTTCTTCTCAAATAACACCGGCATTATCAAAAATGTTAGAATAACCGGCCGAGGTCATATCGGTATCAACTCATTTATGGAACTCAACGGCCCTAACATTGTGGAGGACACAATCGTTGATGGTTTCGATATTGGAATAAGAAGTGAGTGGATGTGGGGACAGACTTTATCGAGGGTAACTGTTCGAAATTGCAAAACAGGTTTGGAAGTTGAAGGTAATGCGGTTGCTGCTGAAGACTTGGTTATGGAAAATGTTACCTTACCTGTTCATAACAAACTGCCAAATAACTGGTTTTGGTGGTCGGGGGTTCTCGC
>NZ_DATGLN010000121.1:0-17154 GCF_035294165.1 Chthonomonas sp. | reverse complement strand
GGACATCGCCGTTATCGCGGGCACACAGGTCGCCGAAGACCGTATGTTGGAACGGCTTGAGGGAGCCGACGCGGAACAGAGCCTGCACGAAGCCTTAGAGAGGGCTTTGCTCGCCTGGGCTGCCGGAATGCGAGAGGCCTTACGTGGCGGGCGCGGCATTACAGCTCGTGAGGAAGAAGAGGAAGACGCCGAACGGTTTCGCCTTATCGAAGAGGCCGACTCGGAAAGGGCCTTTCTGCGGGACGAGCTGAAAACCGGCGTGGTCGAGGCGGCTGTGCTGGAACGTGATGTGCGCCGAGAAAGCCGTTTTCGTTTGCTTTCTGAAAAGGAGTTCGAGCCTTTACTGCGTGAGTATCGCTAAAAATGGAAAAACGAATTTTTGGCATCGAAACCGAGTTCGGGTGCATGGTGCGCGATCCTTCGGTTGGAACACCCGAAGAGATCGTCGAACAGGTAAAGGACTATGCCTTCTACGATAAGCGCTATGGGCTGATTGACCTTCATGCGCGTGACTACGCCTTTGAACCGGCACGTGCCGGGGGCTTTCTGCGCAACGGGGGTCGCCTCTATATAGATGCCGTCGGTAGCCATGAGGAGTATGCCACCCCAGAATGCTGCGATCTGCTAGACCTCGTGCGCTACGACAGGGCCGGGCGTATCCTGCTCTCCCGCCTGTTAAAAGACCTACAGCTTAGCCCGGTGGTTAGCTTTCATAACAACAGCATAGACCACTTCGGTGGGCACACCTTCGGCTGCCATGAAAACTATCTGGTGCAGCTTGAAGACCGCTTCTTTACCGATGCCCTCTCAAGCCTCTTGCCGTTTCTGGTAACACGCCAAATTTTTGCCGGTGTGGGGCGTGTGGGCGGGCATCGGCTAACCCGCCCCTCCAGCAAAAACAACATCATGACCCTCAGCGAGCACGAAGTAGACTACGTTTGGGTCTCCAACTTCTATGGGGTAGAGATAGACCCTACGGTCAATTTTCAGCTCTCGCAGCGTGCCGATCACATTGTTAAGACCATTAGCTCGCGCGTCCGCTTCAACCGAGCGATCATCAATCCGAAATGGGATAGCTACTACTCCTACTCAAACCTGCATCGGCTGCATGTGCTCTTCGGTGAAAGCAACATGAGCGAATATGCCCTCATGTTAAAGGTGGGCACGACCTGTTTAGTGCTCGACCTCATTGAGGACGGAATCGCTCCGCCGGATGTGGAGGTGGCCGATCCGTTAGAGACGTTGCGTTCGGTCTCGCGCGATCCCACCATGAAATGGATGGTGCGTTTACGAAACGGACGCACTATTTCGGCCATTGACCTACAACGTCGCTATCTTGATGCGGCGAAACGCTATCTTTATCGGCGTGACCCTCAAACCGATCTCGTGCTCAGAGAGTGGGAAACTATTTTGGACGATCTGGAGCGGGACCCGCTTTCGACCGCCGACCGGCTCGACTGGGCTGCGAAGTTTGTGCTCTATCGGCAGTACATGGAGGAGACCGGGGCAAGCTGGCAAGATGATGTGATGCAGAGCCTCGACTTGGAGTATCATAATGCAACACCGGAAGAGGGGCTGTTCTACGGTTTGGAGCAGGCCGGTCTGATGCGGCGCCTTGTTACCGATGAGCAGGTGGAGGAGGCGCTGACCAATCCGCCCGAAAACACACGCGCCTATGGGCGTGGGCTTATTGTGGCGCAACTTTTAGCACATCCCGGGCTGCGCTACGTGATCGATTGGGATGCGATCTATATCGAGCGCAATCGGCAGCTCGACCTGAAGAATCCGTTCCATACCTACGAGAAAGAGGCCATGCGCTTCTTGCGCGGCGTGTAAGGTTTTCTTGTGCCTACACCTTTAGCCCTTAGGGCGGGCCTAAAACCCGCCCTATAATCATAGGGGGAACTTCAAGGAAGCCATCGAGTCGTACGAAAGTAAAAAGGAAAGAGGAATGGCGCTATGATTCCAATGCGTGCTCATTTTGAGGCCGAACTGAACAGCCTGCGCGAGACGATGCTGGAGATGGCTACCTGTGCCGATAACATGTTGGCGCAGGCAGTTGAGGCGCTGATAAGCGGCAATATAGAGCTTGTGCAGAAGGTGATTGCCCAAGACGATACGGTTGACCGCTACGACATTGAGATCGAGAGTAAGTGTCTGCGCCTCATCGCCACGCAGCAGCCTGTGGCCCGAGATTTACGCACGATTGGAACAGCTTTAAAGGTCATTACGGATGTGGAGCGCATCGGAGACTATGCGGTGGATATCGCGAAGATCGGGCGAAGGCTTGCTCGTGCCCAACAGATTTATCGGCCTCTTGTGGATGTTCCGCGCCTAGCCCATCTTAGCCGGGTGATGTTGCAGGACGCGCTCCAGGCTTTTATTCATCACGATCTCAATCTGGTTGAAAAGGTTATTCGCGATGACGATGAGGTCGATAGGCTCTATCATGCCATGCGAGAGCGCCTCACCCAAGAGATCGTGGAGCACCCTTCGAGCGCCCTTTTGGCGCTGAATATTATGTTCGCCGCCAAATATCTCGAAAGGGTGAGCGATCATGTGGTGAACATCGCCGAGCGCGTTTGGTTTGTGGAGACCGGCGAATTAAAGCCGGCGCGCGAGTTTCTTAACGAAGAGGATTCGCCTTAAACCTCCCCGTCTTGCAGACGGTCTTAGCAGACAGCAACGCAGCGGTCTTGCAGACAGCGATGCAGCGGCCAGTGAGATAGACGATGAAGGGAATAAACTGGCCGCTGAGGGGCAGGGGGCTGCAGAGGGCTGTCCATCTCATGGTTCTAGAGTCAATTCGTGGAGTAAGCCGGTCTTGTTCGCCCCCTATCCCGACCTTTCCCCCGATTCGGGAGGTGCTAGCGCACGGCGATGCAGCGGCCAGAGAGATAAGCGATCATGGAAACTGTGCTGGCCGCAAAGGTGCCTTCCGCGAGGACGCTCATCGCTGGGTACTCCGCTTTAAAAGGAGAGAGATGCACTTAGGGGAGGGGGCGAACAAGGCGCTTGAGGAGGAGGGCTAATTGTCGGCTTTTAGGGATGGCAGGGCGTTTGGACAGCACGTCATAGCCTTGCGATTCGATACGGCGTAAAACCTCCAACCCACCTTGTGTGAACATTGCGATGTCCAATCGAAGCCTTTTGTCTACTCGGTTACAGAGCGCTTGGCCTTCTAGAAACAGCGCTCGGGTGCGTTCGACTTCAAAGCGCATTAACTCGGCAAAAGCCGGTGTGAACTTGCGCGCATGAAGCTCCTCTTCTGAATAGCCAAAGCGAGCCATGTCCTCTAGGGGGATGTAGATTCGCCCTTTCGCGAGATCACGTGTTACATCCTGCCAGAAGTTGGCAAGTTGAAGCGCGGTGCAGGTTTTATCGGACAGGGCAAACCGCTCCGCATCTCGGTAGCCGGCGAGATAGAGTACAAGATGACCTACCGGATTAGCCGAGTAGCGACAATAGCCCAGCAGGTCGTCGTAGGTGGGATAGCGTGTGCAGATTTGGTCTTGGCGAAAGGCATGCAGCAGATGGCGGAAAGGCTCGGGCGGGATTTGGAACCGCCTAACGGTCTCTTCCAGCGCGACGAAGACGGGATGGTGCGGATTGCCATCGTACATGGCATCGAGTTCCGTTTCCCACCAATCGAGCAGCGCCAGCGATTTTTGAGGATCACCGATCTCGTCGCCGAGGTCGTCGCTAATACGGCAATAGGCATAAATGTTATAGAAGTGTTGACGGAGATGGCGAGGGCAAAAGATTGTGGCCACCAGAAAGTTTTCGTAGTGCGATTTGGCGAGACGGGCACAGTATCGCCGCGCCTCCTCTAAGGTCGGTTGGCCCTCATAGCGATAGGGATGCGTAAGAGAGAGTGAATCGCCTGTACTTGTGTTCATAATAAAATGATACCTCAGTCGCATCGCACGGCCGCAAAGTTTTTTAGCCGTTCAGCGGCAGCACCAGTTGAGGGGTTTGAATGGTGTGCTCTGCGGAAATAGAGGTAACGGCGGTGCCGACGGCAAAGAACTCGATGGTGTGGCTGCCCCAGCTATAGTTACTTTCGGTGACGCGGGTGCCCACGATCCCTTCCGCTTGCTCCGCCTCCGCTTCGGCCTGCATGCGCGATAGGGCCAGCTCGCGAGCGTCGTAGAGTGCCTGCGTGTAGTTTTGCAGTTCAACGTTGCGCCCCATTTGGTTAAGGGCTTGCAGAAAGCCTCGGTAGGCCACATGGTAAACGCAGACGCCCATGACTAAGGAGATAGGGCGGTAGCCGGCTTTCAGCAGCGTCCAAAACTCTTGGCCGCTGAGGTCGGAGGTAAACGGCCGATTGCGGTGCGTGCGATAGTGCTCTCCGGTACGGTGGCGAATGGCGGTGCCGATGGCGATGAATTCCGCGATTCCCTCACCCCAGGCGGATTGACTCACCTCAAGGCGCACGCCCACGATGCCGTCGGCTCCCAGAAGGTCGGCCTCCTCTTCCATACGCGTCATGGCCAGCTCGCGTGCCTGATACATGGCCTGTGTCAGCACCGTCATCTCCTGATTTTGGAAGACACGGGCGAACTGAAAGCCGATATGATAGATGGAACTGCCCATAACGAAGCCGACAGGGTCGAAGCCGGCCTCGCGAACAAGCAGAAACTCGTTGACGGAGAGGTCGCTGGTGAAAAAGGCACGCTTTTGCGCGGTGCCACGCATTTCCATGAGGCGCTGGCGAGCGGCCTCCGGCAGTCCGGCCTGAGAGCCGGGGGTATAGTCACTCATATATCAGCCTCCTTTGAGTTGTTGCGCTGTGTCGCTCATCATGAGTTGCAGTTCGATTTGGGGCGTTACATTAGGAGCCGGATAGGGGGCGATGGCGGTGCCAAGAGCAGTGAAGTAGTGGATAACCGCAGAGTAGCGGTTCTCATCTCCTTCAATAAAATCGTGATGCATCTCGATATCGCTGCCTATAATGCCGGTGGCCTGAACCGCCAGAGCTTCGTGCACCATGCGCTCCATGGCGCGCTCTCGCGCTTGATAGAGGGATTGGGTGAAATCGGTAAGCTCCTGGTTCATCCAACCGGTGCCGAAGGGGCTGCTCGCCATCTGGGTGCGCCAGGTGGCCACCTGGCAGAATACACAGCATCCAAAGGCGAAACCCACCGGTCGAAACCCCGCTTGGTGCAAAGTGTAGTAGTCGTGGCCGGAAAGGTCGCTCACAAAGGGCAGGCTGCCCGGCTGATGATAGGTGCGAATAGGCTCCTTAATCGCCGTGCCGAAGGCCAGGAATTCGAGCACGGAGTTTTCGAGGGTACGACGGATGATCTGCATTCCCACAATGCCGTGGGCGCCTAGCAGAGCGGCCTCCTGTTGCATACGGTTGAGGGCGAGATGACGGGCGGCATAGTAGGCCTGGCTAAGAGCGGTAAGCTCCATGGAGCTGCCCGACCAGGAGGGCAGATACTGAAACCCGATCTGGTAGATGGAGCTGCCCATAACCTGCCCAAGAACCTCCACGCCGATGTCACGCAGCAGAAGCTGCTCGTTGATGGATAGGGTGGAAGAGAAACCTCTGTGGGCATTTGCGATGGTGGCGGCCTGTTCACGCAATCGCTCCACGGCGTTGAGCGGCAGCCCACCACCTGCGAGACTCCTAAGGCTCTCTTGTTGACGCTGGGCTGCGTTCGGGTCGTCGGGTTGTCCAAGGCTAAAAAAGCGCATTGTTTTGGTTCCTGGCAGTTAGGATAGGCCAATAAATTTGGCAAGGGCGTTGCGCGCTGCCGCGCTCTTGCGGGCGCGCTCGCCGATCTCTTGATCGAGCGCCGTTACCCACTCTTCCACCGGAATCTCTTCGGTTTTTAAGGCGATGCCTCTTACGATACGGGTACGTGTGGCTCTAAGATTTCCTCGACCGGGGTCTTCCAGCGTGTAACTCCATTCGCTCAGTTGAACACGAATTTGGTGAACGCTTTTGTGTGCAGAAAACAACCCTCCCTTGTATTTCACCTCTGTCTCTTGCGGCAACACCTGGGTGAGCATGGAGGCGAGCAGGTCTAGAAAGGCGCGTTGGTCACGGGTGTACTGTTTGGATAGAGAGGCAGCAACCCCAAATTTCAGCCATTCTGGCTCGTCATCTAGTTGGTCGCTCAATCGAGGTTTCTCCTCCGGCTCATTTTGAAGTCTCTTTCTGCATGGACGTTAAAAACTCCTGCTTCGTTTCTGAATTTGATACAACCGGTGGACGTTTGAAGGGGTCACAGCAGCGAGTGTGGGAACGTTTCAGAAAAGAAAAAGCCCTGTGGGGTAGAATGCATTCACCATTCCAATTTTTTAAGCACGGTGTCGGAAAAGAGAAAAGGAAAATTCTATGCTGTGGAAACGCTGGGAAAGGCCTACCATTTGCTCGATTTGTTGGTTGCTTGGCTTGATGATATTGCTTTTAGGGGCTTCGCGCTGTGGGTGGGCGAAGGATGTTGTTGAGTCGCTTTTCCATCGGGAGATAGCTCACGCAGCCGAGGCGATGGAGTGGCATGGGGAGCCTTTATCTCGTGATACCCTCTATGCGCTTGCCGCAACGGGGATTTCTTGGGAGCCGGTTTGGGGCCGCGCGCATCTGTTTTGGATGGGGTGGGCCCGCTGCGATAAAAAGGATTTGCTCGACAAGAGGAACAAGCAGGTAGGCCAACGGTTAGCAGAGATACAAGCCAGCTATGCCGCCCAGGACTGGAGCCATGTGGTCGATCTGGCGACGAGGGATTTCTCTTTTCGCACTATCACCTGCAACCCCGACCTGAAGCTTGCCGTAGGGGAAAGCTTCTTGCAGTTAGGGCGCCCAGAGCGGGCTTTTCCTGTGTTGGCATCGGCCTATCAGGCGGAACGACTGGGGCGTGGAGGCGACACGATTTTAGAGGAGACGGACTGGAGGGTGCGTCGTGATGCCTTTGAGGCCGCACGCGCAGCGCACCTGACAAAGGAGGCCATTGTTTTCGGGCTTTCTTTGCTGTTTCAGCCCTCTTCCGAAAACCCTCGGGTAAACAACGAGGTATTGGCCTACTTAGAGCGGCAGGGTATCAGTATAGAGCGCGTGGCGTTGGGGATATTGCAGGCCCCGGCACGCCTAACCGGCTTGCCGGCCTACAGCTATGTGGCTGCCGATCTTTTAGCGATGAACCCAAATCCTGAACTTCTGCCGGTATTTATGGCGATGGAGCAGAGCGGAGATGTCTACTTGCGGGCGCGGGCGCTTATCGGTTTGGCGGCCCTTGCCTATCAACCGGACCCTAACACACAAGCAAACCCCTTTGGGGAGGCTCTGCCTTTTACGCCCACGGTAACCGGTTTATCGGCCGATCAACGCGCACAAATTGAGGATATGGCCATACGTGCAGTTCACGATGGGAACTATCGTTTACGCGCTGCCGGCGCCCTCGCGCTGGGGCTGATCGGAGGAGAAGAGAACCGTGCTTTATTGGTGAAGCTGGAGCACGACCCGGCCTGCTATGTTATCCCCACGGGTGTGCGAGGGCTAGAGCAGTTGCGATTCCCGGTAAGGGAGGCCGTGGCATTGGCCCTAAAGCGATGGGGGGGTACCTTCGACCCTGGGGATGGCACCTATTCGGGCAAGGCGCTTGCGCAGGCACGGCGTCACACCCGCGAGGTAACCCACGATTTTGGGGGCATCAACCGCTCGATGGTGAGTGCCCTGTTGGTTTTTCCATTTGACACGCCTTTACCGCTTAGCCCGGTGCGTTTTTGAAGCGGGGGGTGCCACATCGAAGAAGAGACCCGTAGCACGTCTTGTGCGATATCTGAGCTGAGCATAGCGAATTCTCTTGAGCCACGCGTGAAGAAAAAGAGGAGGCATCGGTTAGATGCCTCCTTTTAAGTTAAGGTTTGTGCTAGGTAGGAGAAGCTTTAGAGAGCGCCTTGACCGCTTTTTACGGTGATCTGTGGGGTTGTAGGTTGTGAGGCGCGGTAGCGCAGCACGAACGAGAGTGTTGTGCCCTGCGAAACGCCGCTGCTGGAGATCAGCAAGGTGGGCACGCCGAGTTCGAGCACGCTGTAGCCTGTCGCATTCTGAAGTTGAACGCCCTGAGGTAGCTTAACCAGTAGATGGACAGGCCCGTTGAGGGTCGTTAACGCCGTAAGCGTGCCGTTTTGGATGTAGAGCTTACGGTTGGCATCGAAGGTGGGCGCAGATAGCGAGAGAGTGTAGCCGGAAGAGGGCACCGTTTGGGCGAATTGGAATGTGTAGGTAACCGCGTTTTGAAGGGTAACGCTCGACGTACCGGGGTCGGGCACGTTATTGCCCGGCAGCGGCGGAAGGAACTGATTGGTTAAATAGGGAACCGGCGTAGGCCGACTGCCCAAAGTGCCCCGACGGGCATCGGTGGAGAGGAAGATGGTGCCCGATTCGCCGGTCGTTCGCAGGCACGCGACCATCCCGATGGTGGTTGTTGTTGTCATTCCTTTCGGAAAGAGCACGGTAAGTGGGATGGCGATTTCGAGGCCTGTTACAGGATTGGAGAAGGGGCCGGGACGCGGCTGCCATGCGATCTCGGACGACATAGGCACGAGCTGATTGGCGTGGAACACGTCAATATAGTAGAGGCCGGCTGCGGCGCCTACCGGTGTGGGGCGTGTGGGCTGACTGGCGAAAGGTGCCTCCGGCGAAGAGAAGAGGGTGTTGAGGCGTAACACTCCCACGCCAAAAGTCGCCTTGAAGCCGGGAGGCAGCGTTATGGGTGCGTTGGAGAGCAGACGACCGGCGGGACCGGTGTCGTCGTGAAGGGTGGAAAGATCGTTAACCCCTAGCCCGGAGTGGGTATCGAGATAGAGCGCCACCCCATTGGTGAAGTTTTCTGAGGGGTCTACGCTGCCGGCTAAGCCGATGTAGAGATTGTGATCGTCGTTCATGGCGAAGAGGCCATCAAGCCGGTTAGAGTTCGAGGAGGGCGTTTGGGTTTGATAAACCAGTGCCGGCGGATAGTTTGAGAGATTGCCGGTTGGCGGAGGGCCGAAGATAGGCCTGTTGAGCACGAAAAAGGCCGTAAACTGGTTGAAGACGCCCGGCCGATTTCCGGTGTTGGCGAAAACTCGAACTCGGATCACGTGCAGACCATTTGGCAGAAGGGTGAGATCGATCCCACGCAGCACGAACTGCCCATTTTGTAGTTTGGTCATGGGCACATAACCGTCTGCCAATCCCTCAGGCGTGTTGGAAAGTGGCTGCTGCCCGGCTACCGGCAGGCCGTTGTCTAGCTCGAGCACGGCAGAGTTGCCGTTTGCGTCGGTGGTAACCTGCACATCCATCAGGTCGGTGGTGACGGTGGCAAAGGAGTAGGTGAGATTCTGCCCTGGAGCATACTGCCCCGTAGGGTCGAGATGGGTTTGAAAGCCGATGGTCTGCTCGGGCGAGGTTTCGGCGTCCAACAGTTGGATGGGGGGGATGTTTGGCAGCGCCTGTGGGGCCTGTTGAACGTAGAGCACATAGCCGGTTCCGTTCGCGTAGCTTGTAGTGCCGTTCGCCGGAACGGTGATGGTGACGCTGCCGTTGGATTGAACGGTTACCGGTGGCTCTTGGCCGGTGAGATCGGTGAGGACGGCTCCGGAAGGAAATGCGGTCTGCACCGTTTGTGTGAGGGCGACGCCATCGTCACGGATGTTGATTCCCGCAAGCAGTAGCGATTGCCCGTTCACCTGGCGCTCGTAGATAAGAAGGTTGGAACTGCTGTAGCGTATCACCATGTTGCCACGGGCATAGCGGTTATGCGCATCGAGAAGGGTAAGAAGGAGGTTGTCGCCGGTTCCAACGGCATCGAATCGGCCGGCGCGAGGGAAGTCGGTGTAGTCGTTAGGCTTTTGGTTGTTGCCGTCATAGTAAACCACGGGGCGTTCCGGCCCGGTGAGCGTGAATGTATAGGCCTGATTGCTTGCTGCCGGAGGGCCTTGGTCGGCGCTTTGCACGAAGCTTACCCCAAGGCTCGGCTCCAATCCCCCGAAAGAGAAAGCGAGGCCGGTAGCGCCGTCGGTGCCGAGCGTGTTGCCTAAGGTGGCACCTATGTTTCCTAAACCGCTGGAGTTAAACACGCTATCGAGATTATCTTTAAGCGGAAAGTCCAGCAGGTTCATTCCCACCTTGCCATACTCCCGTAGCTCGTAGTTGGGGTTGACATTTGGGAAATCCTCGCCGAAGACGTAGAGATTGGGGTTAAGCCCATACAGATAGGAAAGCCAGCCTTGGCCGGAGACGATGGGGCCGGGCTGGTAGTTAGAGATGGGTTGGAAGAAGGCCGGTGGAATGTAGCGAACGGCATCGAGACGAAAGCCGTCGAAACCGAAGAAGGTTGTGAGCCACCAACCCCATCGCTTCAGATACTGTCGCACATCTTCTGCTACCGGTTGCCGATTGGGGTAAAGGAAGGCATCAAGCGGTTGACGGATGAAGGTTGGTTTGCCATAGGCGTTGAAGCTGGCGTAGGAGGGCAGGTTAAAGGGACCGGTTTCCGCATCGTTGCCATCCTCTTGTGCGATGTCGGCCATGCCGAGAAGGTCGAAATCGAGGGTTTGATGGGCGAACGGCGGCGTGTTGTTGAAATCCACCCCGTTGTTGTTGGTGTTCGAGGAGGAGAAAATATGGAAGTCCTCGGGGATCATATCGGGGTACTGGTTAATGGGGGTAGAGGCACGATTATCGTTGTGGTTGAGCACGGTATCTTCGTAGACACTCAATCCAAGGCGATGGGCTAACCGAATAAGTTGAAAAAGGTCTTGCGCGGTTCCGTAGTTCGTATCGAGCGAGCCAGACTGGAAGCGATCGCCAAAGTCGAAACGGTCGAAGGGGTTATAACCGACCGAAAGTCCGCCGCCACCGGCCTTTTCACCGGGCGGCAGCCACAGGGCGCCATAGCCGGCGTTAACGACCTCCGGAAGGCGCTGCAAGATGGTGTTATAGGGTGTATCGAACCACTCCAAAATGGGAGAGGACAGTGGAGGCGGCATGTGGCGCACATAGAAGCCGAAGTTTTGAAAGTTGTTGTTGTCGTAGGCCACAGAGCCATCGGTTCCCACGGCCTTAATATAGAACTGCACATTGGTGTTGGGTAGAAATTGAGGCAGCACGAGGAACCAGTGGGTATTGCTGCTGTCGTTGTAGTCAAAGGAGAATGGATAGGCCGTAACGTGGGCGAAGTTATCGGTTGTAACCTCCGCATAGACGCTTTGACCGAAGGCAATGGGATAGGTTTGCGTAACGACGGTCACGGTTTGTGTAGGCTCCACGAAGGCGCCTTGTGTGGGAAGACCGCCGGGAACCCCGGTAAGATAGAGGGCGGTGTTGCCCACCCACTGAACGATGGCGGCGTTGGTGGTGCAGACAGCGAAGAGCAGGAGGGCCAGCGCTGCGCTGAGGACGAGAAGGCCTCGCATTCTAGGTTGTTGAGATTTAGGCATCGTTGCATCTCCCGAGTGAGAATTCGTATTCACAACTCCGATTCCATTGTATCAAAGTTGTCCCCCGATGTCAATAAGTAATTTTACGGGAAACGGTTGCCCTTTATCCTAAAAGACAGACCGATAGTACGGCCGCCAAAGACTCCCTCTCCCTTGCAGAGGGCGGTTTCGGTGGAAGAAAGATTTTGGGCGACCATGGAGAGACCAGGCTTTTTTGGAATTGGGGTGCCGCCGTTCCCGGTTGCATTAAACTGCAACTGCAAACATAGCGATACACCGCGTAAGCGGCATCGTTAGGGGCCTTCTGAAGAATCCCTTTTCGGAAGTCGCCTTGTTGACGTACCCAAATGTTAAAAGGTGAGGTTGGGATGATGCCTTCGACCTCTGAGTCGGAAACGGCGAAAATTTTGGAGTACTGGGTTATCAGCATTCCAAAGGCGTTATAGTAGGCAATGTAAACGCCAACACTGTCTTGAAAACGTAGGCGACTCTTTTCCGTTCCGATGAAGAGCGCGTGTAGGCAAATGGTGTCGGAGCCATTCGAGTTCGGCTTGGCGAAGTCAACATGAAGATGAATGTCCTTGGTAACTTCAGCACTGGCCTTTTCATGGAGGCTGATGGCACCCATAATGCAGCAGAGCAGAACGAGGCGACAAGTGAGTTTAGAGAAAATTCGTGTATATGCCTTCATAGCACTTCCCTCCCTATTCGGTACGATAAATAGTAGCACGATACATGGCTTGTAAACAACCCTTGCCTAAAAGTTCGGTGGTTTTACCTTAGCGCTAGGAATAGGTTTTCAAATCCGACGCTATCCTCTTAGAAACCGGGGTGTTCAAATCGTTGTACCGCATATTGCGATTGAAGCGGTATAAGGATGAGGCCACAAAAGTAGGCAATTGGGAAGGAATTTCGGGCTAGGTTGTACCGGCAATTGTTTGGAAAGGCTCAGCTCTCTTCTGTTGCCCACTCCGACGGGTAATGGGGATGTCCGGCGCGGCGTTCGGCTTCGCGCTCTATGCGATTAAGGGCGCGCTCCAATTGGGCGGCGTAGGCGAGACGACCGTTTTCATCGAGGTTGGGCGGTACGTAGATCGGCTCACCAACAAGAAAAAAGGCGCGGGCGAACGGGAGAGGGATCATGTAGGAGTCCCAACTGCGAATGAGGATGCGTTTAGAAGCGCTAATGCCCACCGGTACAATAGGCGCGCCGGATTTTTCCGCCATGAGGATAACGCCCGGCTGCACCTTGTGGGTAGGGCCGCGCGGGCCGTCGGGCGTGAAGGCCAGCACCTCCCCTTTTTGCACTTTGCGCGCCATTTCGAGGGCGCCGCGCACGCCTCCTCGCCCGGTAGAACCGCGCACCGTTTGGAACCCGAATCGGCGGAATATCCGGTTTTGCAGTTCGCCATCACGGGATAGGGAGATGAGCGCCCAATAGCCGCGGTTGCGAAGGATATTGGCCGCGATGAAGGTGCGACCGTGCCAGGTTACCAAAATAGCCCCTTTGTTCGGCGAGGGGATGAGGCTTTCCATGTTTTCCGTTTGCATACGCAGGGTCTTGTAGATGACACGGGCGAGCAGCCAAATCAGCCACGATAGAATGCGGCATTTAAACTCCTGCATTTTCTCGCGTCGAGCCGACTGTTGGGGGGAGGCCTCTGAGCTTGGTTGCGTAAGGGTTTCCATGAGAGCTACTTAACGAGCTATTCAAAGCCTTTAAGTTGGGTTTCGTAGAGGCGTGCGTAGTAGCCTCCGGCGTTCATAAGCTCCTGATGCGAACCCATCTCCACGATGCAGCCATCTTGCATGGCGAGAATGCGGTCGGCATTAATGATGGTTGAGAGGCGATGGGCGATGACGAGGGTGGTGCGCCCCTGCATGAGATGTTCTAGAGCCTCTTGGACTAAGGCTTCGGAGGAGGCATCGAGCGATGAGGTGGCCTCATCGAGGATGAGAATGCGTGGATTCATAAGGATGGCGCGGGCAATAGCAATCCGCTGCTTTTCGCCACCCGAAAGGCGAATACCGCGATCGCCCACAATCGTATCGAGGCCGTGTTCCATACCTTCGATAAAGGAGGCATTGGCCGCGCGTGCCGCCTCCATGATCTCCTCATCCGTGGCATCACGGCGTCCGTAGGCGATGTTGTCGCGCAGGGTTCCGGCAAAGAGCCACGTCTCCTGGGGAACCACCCCGATCTGTCGGCGCAACGATTGAAGCTTCACGGTACGTACATCAATGCCATCAATGAGCACGCGGCCGGATGTGGGATCGTAGAAACGGGGGATAAGGTCTACGAGGGTAGATTTGCCGGCGCCGCTGCGCCCTACAATGGCGACCACCTCGCCGGGGCGCACCTCGAAGTCAATGTTGCGCAGCACCAAAGGCGAATCGGGGCTATAACGGAAAGAGACGTTTTCAAACCGAATATGGCCCTCAATGGGGGGCAGTTCAACGGCGTTCGGCAGCTCTTTCACTTCCGGCTCGACATCGAGAACCTCATCGAAGATGCGGGAGGCAGCAGCGAGCGCCTGAGAGCGCATAGAGACGAAACTGCCGAGGCTGCCTACCGCACGGGCCACGTTGTCAAGCAGGAACAGAAAGGCAATTAAGGCTCCGGCTGTAAGTCCACCTGGCTCTACATAGTTGCGCACGGCATCCGGCACCGGCATTCCCGGATGGAGGCGGTTAAACTGCTCCACCATAACGTGCTGTGTATGCACGGTGTGGGCTACCATGTTGCCGCCCACATACATCACGAGGGCAATACCGAAGGCCCCGATGAACTCGATGAGAGGGCGTAGTTGAGCGCTACGGCGTACTCCGCGCATAACCGCCTTGAGCGTCTGCTGGTTCTCCGTGCGGAAACGCGAAATTTCATGATGCTCGGCGGCAAATGTTTTGACCACTCTTACGCCGGCGACCGTCTCCTCGATGATGCTGGTGACTTCGGCTAACATGCTCTGCACGGTGTGGGAGATTTTGCGAATGCGCTTGCCGATGCGCGAAATGGTGAGAGCCATGAAGGGGAGGAAGAAGATGGCGATGAGGCTAAGCCGCCAATTCATATAGAAGAGCAGTGCCAGGCTTACCAGAATGGTGAGTGGGTCGGAGATCATTTGGCGCAAGCTCATGGCCGCATTTTGGATGGCCTGCACATCGTTGGTAAGCACCGACATGATGGCTCCGGTGCGGCGACGATTGAAAAACGAAAGGGATAGGGTGTGCAGATGGGCAAATATCTCCTCTCTTAAGCGAGAGACCACGCTATTGGCCGTGAGCGAGAGGAAGTAGTTTTGCCCGAAGGAGAAGATGCCCTTGATGATGAAAACCACAACGACGGCGGCGCACATGAAATTGAGGTGCCCTACGCGACCATCGAGCATGGAGTCGACCACGCTTTTGATGAACTTGGCCAGACTGGCATCAATGGCGGAGGTGAGGGCAGCGCAGAAGAGGCCGACGGCCAAAATCCAACGGTGAGGCTTCAGGTAGGCAAGAAGGCGACGCTGCGTATCTTCTTTACGCATGGGGGCCTTCCTCCGTTGTCTCGTTGGGGAGGGCATCGTTTTTGCCGCAAGCGAGGGCCAAGGCGATTCGCGCCGTTCTAGCGCTTGCTCCAGGCTCACCTAAAAGATTTCGAACTTCCAAAAGGGCTTGTCGCATCTGCTTTCGTGCACAAAGATCGGTTAATAGGTGCACGGCACGCTCCGCAATGGCTTGGGGTGTTGCCTGCCACTGTATCAGTTCAGGGACGATAGGCCGATCTGCCAGTATGTTCGGCAGAGCGATGTGTTTTATTTCCTGCACCTTTTTATCCATACGTCGTAGGCGATACTCTAGCTCCATCCACTTCGAAACTTTGTAGAGCACGATCATGGGTGTTTGTAAAACAGCGGCCTCCAAGGTAGCCGTGCCGGAGCACACCAGCAGCAGATCGGAGTGCGCCATGAGGTCATAGGTAGAACCCTGAGTCAGCACAAGGGGAGGTGAGGATGGCATGGCAACTTGGGGGCGCCACTCTTTTTGAGATAGTTTCGGTGAACCGAGCAGCGCTCCGCCTTGAGTGGCGAGAGCCGGTTGCGGCAGTGTTTTGGGCAAACTCTTCGAGCGATGCGCCCATTCTTGAACGTTATCGGGCCTTCGTGCTGCGAGGCGGTCATGCGCTATGGGATGCCTAGCGATAAGGGTCTGGACAGATTCCAGCGCGAGGGTGGGGGCCACGGCCACGGCGAACTGCGCTTTTGGCACCTCGCGAGCGATGTGTGGGATGCTTTCGATGAGGGTAGGCAAGAGGTTGTTTACCTCATGCAGGCGGCTACCCGGCAGCAGACCGATGAGAGGAGCATGAGGGTCTAGACCAAGAGATTTGGCAAACACATCGCGTGTGGTGCGGGGGGCTACACGGTCGAGCAGGGGATGGCCCACGTAGAAAACACGCGCTGTTCCGTGACGGTAGCGTTCCTGCCCCCAGGGAAAGGGCAGAGCGATGCCGTGCACGATATGGGCTAGGTCTTCGCGTAGGGTGGTGGTGCGTCGCCAGCATCCAGGGGGAATGTAGTAGAGGGTTTTGAGGCCGATCTGCCGGCAATAACGCGCAATGCGCACGTTGAAGGCCCCGAAGTCAATGAAGACAACCAGGTCGGGGCGACGATGGGCAAGGGTTTTGCGAAGGTGCGGGGCGATTTTAAGCGCCAGCAGCGGAATTTTGGGCAGGGCAGCCACTATTCCAATAGCGCTCCACGAGGCGCTATCGCCTAAAAGCTCTACGCCGGCCTCTGCCATGGCGCGAGAGCCAAGCCCCCAAAGTTTTACTTCGGGTTCTAACTCTCGAAGGGCGCGTGCCAGGCTTGCGCCGGCCAGATCACCGGATGGCTCCCCGGTTAAGATGGCGATCTCCATAGAATGCAATTCCCGCTCGATCAAAGCCGCTTAAGCTAAAGCGGAGGGGGGTTATTGGCACGTCCGTTGAACCCTTCACGGGTTCTTTGAATGAAAGCGATAAGATGGTTCAGTTCGGGGCTAGGGTCAATCTCCTCCTCAATCGCTTCCAAAGCCTGTGAGACGTTGAGGTTAGAGCGATAGAGTAGTTTATAGGCCTGCCGCAGGTCGCTGCGAATCTTCGCGGGCACGTTGGCACGTCGTAGCCCGCGAATGTTGATGTCGTAGACGCGCGCAGGCCGCCCGGTAGCCAGCATATAGGGGGGAATATCTTGGGTAACGCCGGACATACCGCCGATCATGACAAGAGTGCCGATGGTACAGTTTTGGTGAACGCCGCAGATGCCGCCGAAATTGGCATAGTCTTCTACCGTGACGTGGCCGCTGATGCCCACATAGGACGAGATGGTAACGTGGTTGCCGATGATGCAGTTATGGCCTATGTGGGCATAGGCCATGATCATGTTGTTGTTGCCGATGCGGGTGTACTCGCCTTCTCCGGTGGCGCGATGAATGGTGACGTACTCGCGCACGATGTTGTTATCACCGATTTCGAGGTAGCTTACCTCCCCTTTGAACTTGTAGTCTTGCGGAGGACCGCCCAGCATGGCGCCACTGTAGATTTGGCAGTTGCGGCCAATGCGGGTGTTTTCAAATATCTGCACGTGGCCATGCAGCACCGTTCCGGCACCGATGAAGCAGTTCTTACCGATGATGCAGTAAGGCCCGATCTCCACATCGGGTTCTATTTCGGCCCGGGGGTCAATGATGGCT
>NZ_DATGLN010000120.1:0-1058 GCF_035294165.1 Chthonomonas sp. | reverse complement strand
CTCACCGTGACCTGGATACTTTCCCCCGGGGCAATGAAATTCTCGTTCGGATCGGCACTCAGGTTCCAGCCGAGTTCCGCATCGGCCCAGCCTTGGACGAACCCATACTGCGCCGACGCGGTCGTACAGACCAGCGGGTAGGCGCTCACGGCGCTGGAGCAACTCACGGCAAGGTCCGGGGGGTTGGCAAAGACAAACGGCGGCTCCAGCACCACCTTCAGCATCGGGCTCCGATCAAAGGCCGCGGTGGCCACCACTCGCCCCGTGGGCTGACCGAGACCCAATCCCTCGAAGGCCGGGAGGAAACTCGCATTCATCGTCGTGTTGAGATGAGTCCCGATATTGAAAAGATACCCCCCATCATTCGTCTGACTCCATCCCCCAGCTACCTTGGGGAGATTCCCGGGTGTGCCTTGACACTGGAATGGACCGTCCGAGTAAAAACCATCTTGGTTAATGAAAGGGGTACGCGTAGGCGACCCATCCCAACTCCCCCCGGTTGCTTCGGCGATGGAACACATCGCATGCTCGACAATGTAGGGTTCAAAATCATAGGCAAAGGCGGATGATGAGGCCATCCCAATGTAGTAGGCTTGAGAGGTGCTGTTATTGGCTCCACTCACCGAAGGACCATCTACTAAATAGGCACCCTGCGGCGTTGGATACCACCACGCCGAATTTACCGTGGAGAGAACATCAATCGTGCAGTTCCCGCCCAAGGAGTCGACACAGGTCGGTGCGGTTCGAGCCAACACCGCAATGGAGTTGTTGGTCGTGCCTTCGGTCGGCGTCACCCAACCCTCGCACCGGGGGCTGACAATGCCGGGAGCAAACTCATACGGGGAGGCACAATCGGAGGTAAAACAGAGCGACTCGAAGGTTCGGTATCTCGACAGGTTACTGTAGGTCCGGTTGCCGAACATCGTCGTCGGGGCAAAATTGACGGGCAGGCCGGACCAATTCAAGCTACCAAGTTCGCTCGAGTTCAGGGTCTTCGAAAATGTCGACCAGGGTTCCCCGACCCAGCCGAGCGGGGGAACGCACGCATCCATCGTATG
>NZ_DATGLN010000119.1:0-1396 GCF_035294165.1 Chthonomonas sp. | reverse complement strand
GGACCGCTCCGACTTGGTCCTTGGTATTCGATTAGCGAAATACTGCAACACGGTGCAGTGTCAGAAAATCACTGCGGAAAGGCGACGGCGAAGCCCAAACCCGGCGAATTGATCCTCTTTATCAAGCCGTTGTCGTTCTGGGAACGCCTCATAGACGGGTTCCGGTCGTGAGCCGCGCAGGCCGAATTATTCGTGGCTCGCGATGGTTGACTTTTTCGTGATGACCTCTGACATTCTGGGAGAAGATGAAACAGTAGCGTCTCGTGAGATGGTGACAGTATGCCTTTTCGGTATTCGACGTTCGGCCCAAAGGGCACAGATACGGTTAACCTGAACGTTTCGGCGGGGAGCCAAATTAGCATGGTTGCGCCAGGACGCCACCCGTTGCACTGGTGGACTTACGTTATAGGGTATGGAGCCACCCTGCATGTTCCCCAGGGACCAAGTGTGTTCGACAGCGGCCAGACCAAGCCCTTCGGACGGAACAACGACTATACCGAGCATCTCGATAACGCGTACGCAGGGTGGAACCCGCTCGGAGATCTGCTCCACGGCATTATTGATATATGGGGGATAGGACGCAGTCCATGCCCGCAGTGACTGGAGGTGCGGAGATGACACAAGAAGGACGTGGTTCTGGTTGGCCTTTCACCAATTTGCTAGCGGCTCTGTCAATAGTTCTCGTGGCCGGGCCGTGCGGATTGAAGCTTGGCGCTCAAACCATTCGGATTAGGCTTCTGAATGGGAAGAATGGACATCCGTTGGCAGGCAAGTGCGTGAACGTCTGGGTGGGGAGCGAACGCAAATCGGCAATGGCGGTACCCACCGATAAGGACGGGGTTGCCTCGCTAGAGCTCACCCATAAGGCCCAAGCAGATACTCAGCACGTATGGAAGGGCTGCGGCATCCTTGGAGTTATCCACCCCATCGTACAATACAGCGACCGGATCGAGATTAACACTAGCTACGTGTCATGCGAGCCCCGCACGCCAGATTTTTCATGGCTGGCCATCAAGGCCTTCCCGACAAAGAAAGTGCTTCAATCTGGCATTGTGACGCCGAACAGTTGCGGCAAGGCGAAAGCCTCGCCGCAGCCCGGAGAGATAATCCTGTTCGTGAGACCTCTGACCTTCTGGGAGAAGATGAAACAATAGTTTCTCGTGAGACGATGACAGTATGCCTTTTCGGTATTCGACGTTCGGCCCAAAGGGCACAGATACGGTTAACCTGAACGTTTCGGCGGGGAGCCAAATTAGCATGGTTGCGCCAGGACACTACCCGTTGCACTGGTGGACTTACGTTATAGGGTATGGAGCCACCCTGCATGTTCCCCGGGGACCAAGTGTGTTCGACAGGGGCCAGACTATCCCTTTTGGGCAGAACAACGACTATACCG
>NZ_DATGLN010000118.1:0-5301 GCF_035294165.1 Chthonomonas sp. | reverse complement strand
TTTATGGGTGGTGAGAGGCAAGATGACCCCTTCGGATGTGAAGCGGTGCCCTTTGAAAGCGTAATTCAGCAGCCGAATAGCTTCTGGGGTAAGGCGGACGTGGGGGGCGAACCGGATGGTGATGCCGCTTCGATCCCCTTTGATGCTTGCGATGCCGATCTCTTTACAGCGGAGGCGAATGCGCAGGATGGCCAGCGCCTCCCAAACCGGCCGCGGTGGATCGCCGAATCGGTCTTCTAGTTCGGTCTGCAAGTTTTCGATGTCTTTCAAAGTACGGGCGCCGCTCAGACGTTTATAGAAGTAGATGCGTTCCGCCTCGCCGGGGATATAGCTTTCGGGAATGTAGGCGGTGACGGATAGGTCTACGGCGGGAAGCATATCCTCCACCGGCTCTTCGCCACGCAACTCCTGCACGGCCTGGGAAAGAAGTTGGCAGTAGAGGTCGAATCCCACGCTTAGCATGGCACCGCTCTGTTCGGCCCCCAATAGGTTGCCTGCACCGCGGATTTCGAGGTCGCGCAGGGCTACTTTGTAGCCTGTGCCCAGTGCGCTGAACTCTCGGATGGCGGCAAGGCGCTGTTCGGCCACCTCGCGAAGGGCTTTATTGGGGCGATAGAGAAGGTAGGCGTAGGCCTGGCGATTGGAGCGCCCCACGCGACCGCGGAGCTGGTAGAGTTCCGCCAGCCCCATGCGGTCGGCGTTATCAATGATAATGGTGTTGCAGTTAGGGATGTCCAGCCCGTTTTCGATGATGGTGGTACATAGGAGTACGTCGGCCTGATGATGATAGAAGTCGTACATGACCTGCTCCAGCTCCTCTTCCGACATTTGTCCGTGGCCTACCACGATGCGCATATCGGGCACGAGCTTTTTAAGGTGCTGTTCGACATGGTAGATCGATTCGATGCGGTTGTGAACGAAGTAGACCTGCCCATCGCGCTCGAGTTCGCGTAGGATAGCATCACGAATAAGCTCATCGTTGTATTCTCGCACATAGGTGATGACGGGCAAGCGCCCTTCGGGTGGGTCTTCGATGAGGCTCATATCCCGCAGGCCGGAGAGGGCCATGGAAAGGGTGCGCGGGATGGGGGTGGCCGTGAGGGTAAGCACGTCCACCGAGGTACGTAGCTGTTTGAGGCGCTCCTTCTGGGCGACCCCGAATCGCTGTTCTTCATCTATGATGAGCAGCCCGAGGTCTTTGAATTGAACGTCTTTGCTGAGGAGACGATGGGTGGCCACGACGATATCCACGCTGCCGTTTCGCAGGCCTTCCAACGTTTTGCGCTGTTGTGCGCGGGTGCGGAAGCGCGAGAGCAGTTCGATGGTGATGGGATAGGCGGCAAGGCGTTCCGAGAAAGTAGCGTGGTGTTGGGCGGCGAGCACGGTGGTGGGGCAGAGAATGGCCACCTGTTTACCGGCAGAGACCACCTTAAAGGCGGCACGGATGGCGACCTCGGTTTTGCCAAAGCCCACATCGCCGCAGATGAGCCGATCCATGGGACGTTCACGTTCGAGGTCGGCTTTTACCTCCTGGATGGCCTGTAGTTGCCCTGGGGTTTCTTCGTAGGGGAAGGCCTCTTCCATTTCGATCTGCCATGGGGTATCGGGGCCAAAGGGTGGGCGCGTGGCGGCCTCGCGGGCGGCATAGAGGCGCAAAAGCTCTGCCGCCATCTTTTTAGCCTGTTCGCGCACCTTGCGCTTGGTGCGCTGCCAGTCGCCTCCGCCAATGCGGTTGATCTGGGGTGGGGCGCCATCGGCTCCTATGTAGCGCTGGATGCGGTCAATCTGATCGGCGGGCACATAGAGCTTATCTCCACCGGCATATTCGATGAACAAGAAGTCGCGTTCGGTGTCATCAATTTGGCGACGGACGAGACCGCGATAGATGCCGATGCCGTGATGGATATGAACCACGTAGTCGTTTTCGCGCAGGTCGAGAAGGGAGCTAATCGCCACGCCACCGGCCACCTTGCGATGGGAGTGGACAGGCCGTGCAGCACCGAACAGTTCCGCGTCGGTCAGGACATAGAGCCGAAGGTCGGTAAACTTGAATCCGGCTCGCAGTCGGCCTTCCTGCACGTAGAGCCCGGGGCGATCCACCTTCTGTTCTTTTGGTTGAACGGGAAGATTCATCTCGACGCAAATCTCGCGCACGCGCTGAGGTTGGTCGGAGACGATTAGCACGCGACAGTCGTTTGCGATCCAGATGGCGATGTCGTCGGCGAGCATGGGGAGGCGCCCTCGATAGCCCTCCATAACGGCCGAGTGCACCTGCAGGGTTTGCACGGGGTTGAAGGGTTCCACATGGCGCTCAAGCAGGGTGAGCAGTAGAAGGCGGCGAAGTTGCAGTTGCGCAAGCCCTTCTTCCAAGGTAAGGGTTGGAGGTTCGAGATCGAGCAACTCCCCCTGGTTGTAGTGGCGTTCCCGTGCGGAGCACAGGTCGGCGTGATGGCGTTGCCAATGCTCCTGAATTTGGTGGGGTTCATCGAGGATAACGATGCCTTGAGGAGGAAGGTGGTCAAGGGCGCAGAGAGGTTCCGGCACAAGGTAGGTTATATAGCGTTCCAGGCTATCGGAGCCGGTTCCTTGTTCCAGCCGGATCAGGTCGGCCTCTACGATTTCCGTGAGGCGCTCTGCGGCTTTGGTGGCCTCTCGTGTTTTTTGGGCGAGGAGTTCGGCACGCCGCGTTTCTAGTCGCGCTTTTATGCTCTGGAGGGCGAGGGCAATCCGTTTCGGATCGAGAATGGCCTCGTGGGCAGGTGCGATCTCTGTCCAGGCTTCGCGTCGTAGGGAGCGTTGGGTGGTTACATCGAATACTCGGATCGACTCGATGATATCGCCAAACAGTTCAATGCGCACCGGCGCCTCGGCCGTAGAGGGATAGATGTCGAGAATGCCGCCTCGGCGGCTAAACTCTCCGGGCTGCGTGACGGTGAGGGTAGGAGTATAGCCGAGGGCAACCAGTTGTGTCACCACGGTGTCGAGGTCTATCTCGGTTTCGGCTTCGAGGCGAAAGCTTTGCTGTTGGAGATAGGTAGGTGGGATGGTACGGCGGAGCACGGCTTCAACGACGCCTATGACCACGCAGGGCCGGTTTTGCCCGAGGAGGTTGAGGGCGCTTAGGCGTTCGCCGATGAGGCGATGGTCGGCCACATCGTCGGGGGTGAGAAGGCTTTGGGGGGCCGGCAGGACGGCCACGCTATCGCTTGGTAGGCCAAAATGGAGAAGGTCATCGGCCAGGCGTTGGGCTTGCTCCTGTTGGTAGGTTATCAACAGAATGGGCTGTTTTAGGGCGGTGACCAATCGAGCCAGCAGGAAGCTTTTTGCGGTTCCGGCCAGCCCTTGAATGTGGGCGACGCTCGGTATTTGCGAATCGGTTAGGGAGCTTACAAGCGCATCGAGACCTGCAAGCTGGTCGGCAAGTGGCAGAAGTTCATTAAGGCTCATCGTGTTAGGCTGAGACAGCACAAAGAGGCGAAGGCCGTTTGCAGCGGCATTCGCCTTCTTGCTGATGATATGAAAGATGAAGCGACATCATTCGCCATCTATTTTACCGTAACGCCGTCTTTTTGGCAAGGAGATTCTAGTTCGAGAAGACTAGAGTGAAGTCGATTCTACCTATGAATAGAGGCACGTCGTTGCATGTGGGAGATAAAACCAAAGCCAATGATAAACAGAGCCGTAAGGCAGGCAATGAGCAACCAAGACCTCAAATTATGTTCAGCATTTATTTTCAAGGTGCGCGAATCGATGTGCCATTTCCCACTTTGATCTACGATATAACCTATTTGACGCACGTTATCATAGATGTGCGAACCCGGTAGTAGGTGGAGTGTAAAAAGGCTGTCGGGCACGTCGTTGATTTGAACGCTGATGACGTGCACTCTAGAGACAGCACGCAACTGTGGCCCCTGTGGGGAAGGTATGTACCAGTTGCGGGTGCCATCTATAGGAATCCAGACGCTTTTTTTTCTGAATAGCCTTGTCGCATATAAACTCAACGATCTCACCGTTCTCGGCATGAATCTCCCATTTTGCAATAAGATAATCGTAGTTTGGGGCCAAATAAAGTGTGTCGGTGAAGCCATTTTGATCTCTTGCCGTCACCTTTAACACAGGGCCAAACGATGAGTTCTCATAACCGTGAACGGCAAGTGTTGTCGGCTGCAATGCCTCTGCGGCCCAGTAGAGGGAACCGAGAAAGTAGCCGAAATCTATGGGGGTTAGGGCCATACCCATATTTTGGCGTGAAAAGGTGCAATCGTTGACTGTTTTGCCTTGAAACTTAACGGTTGCAATCTGGTAATTACGGCGGCTATCAAATAGGGAAACCATGTTTTCTTGGCCAGAGCCGCGGCTGTCGTGAAGGGGTTTCAAGTAACACCTATATCCCTTAGAACAGAAAGCAAACTCGTAGGTCGTGGTGGTAGCAGAAGCGGTGCTGCTTTGTGGTACTGCTGAAGTCAGCTGGGCTGTGTGGAGGTAGATAAATTGAACCGATTTGATCTGCCGTTGTGCATTGCCGAGTTGTTGAAGGACGAAGGTTTTGGAGGGCAATGGGAAGGTCTTTCCCCCTGTCTGAGCGCTGCCAGACAAGGGGAAAGACAGGATAAAAAGGACGATAGATAAGGTTTTTGTGCTTACTAGTCTCATTTACTCATAATCCGCAGATTTGTGCTGTTGTGGTTTTCGTACTAAACTGTACTGCGGGTGTACATGGAGGAAGAAAGTAAGTCGTGATCGTTTCACACGGAGCCGTACCAAAATTGCTACAGCTTCCTAACCAGTAAATATGGCATTGATAGTGTGGGTGGGGAACCCATGACTCAAAAAGACCTGTAGCAATGTTTTTAACACATTTTTTTGTAATATTGCACACCTGTGTATTGCATGCGTAACCAGCTCCGCTGATCGCTTTGAGGTCCTTTTGAGCGATAAGTTTGTGTAAGACAGTATGCGGTGCTGTTTCCGTGGCGCTCAAAGCCGATAAGCTGTAGATAATGCCAAACGGGCTGAGCACTAGGCATATGTGCCATAGATGTAAAGCATTTAGGTGACGCCTCATATTTCTGAACTCCTTTCAAATTGAGTATATCGAGATATAGGATAAACAACGATAAAGTAGTTGTCAATACCTTTTTTAGGGACATGCTTCCTTTCCTATAGAGTTACAGGGCATGTGATGCCGAAGTAAATGGGTTACGACAATATGCTTGGCTTATCATCTCGACGTCCCTAAAGAGGGTATTGTTGTTAGAGACTACTTTCCTTTAAAATAGGCCTAAATCAGTATGTTTGGAG
>NZ_DATGLN010000117.1:0-23203 GCF_035294165.1 Chthonomonas sp. | reverse complement strand
ATCCGCGCACCTGGGTACACTTCAATTGAGGACGAGAAAGAAGGATACCTTCGTTTATAGTATATCATAGGAGTGTTTGTTGTGTCAAGTGATTCTCCAAAAATTTGCTAGTTTTTCACAGAAAAAAACAGAATAGGATGTTCGTTGGCGGAAAAATAGCCTTGCTGCCGGGGGTAGGGTGGCAACAAAGAGGGCGGAAGGGGCAGCTTTTTAGCTAGGAGATGGAAAAGATGCAAATTCTCATGCTAGATAGCCCGTAGAATTGAATCGGTGGGTCTTTTTAGTTAGAGCTTGCATGTGCTATACTTATAATTGCCAAACAACGTGGAAATAGGCGACTAGGCCTTTTGATGTGAAAGGAAAAGTAAACAGATATGACGACCACCACAGGAAAACGACGAGGGCGACGCCCGGCGCTCGATCCGGCCGATCGAAGGCGGCTTGCGGCGCGCATTGCAAAGATGGTACTGGTTGATCGAATGGAGCAGAAGGAGATTCTGCAACAACTGCTAAGCTCCGAGCCCAATTTAGCGCATATTGATGCAAGCACCATCTCTCGTCTCTACCGATTCGCTCTCGATAGCGGAATCGTGCGCGTTCACATTGATGAAAACGCGCCCTTCAAACCACCGCGTGTAGACCATCTCGAACGGGAGCTGATGGCCGCCTATGGACTGCAAACGGCGATCGTGGCCGATATGTCGGGGCATTCCGAAACGCTCGAAAGCAGCCTTGCCGATGACCGCCTGCATCAGGCGTTAGGCCAACTGTGCGCAGACTATCTCGATACCATCATTCGCCAGAACGAAATTGTGGCACTTTCTTCTGGCAGAGCCGTGTTTTATACCTGCGAGAGCCTGTTCAACAAGCATATCTACGATAAGCGCAACGTGCGCGGTGTGAAAGTGGTGTCGTTGAACGGCAATATCGCAGCGGAGGTGTGGTCTATGGAAAGCCCCGACGCTCGCCGTGCTATGGATGCCGATATTAGCGGCTCTTGGCTTGCCCGTGCCTTCCCAGATGCCCAGCTCATTCGCCTGAGCCTGCCGGTGGCAGCAAAAACGCCCGAGATGGTTTCCGAATGGCTGTCTGAAGGGCCAGGCCGCTGGATTTCACCGAAGGTTTGGGAGGAGAAGGCGCGACAAAGGGCGTTAGGCACAAGTACAGGGCTTGCAGCGGAAGACGATGTGTATGTGCCCACTCTTGCGCTCGTTGGCATCGGGGGTGTGCGCCCCAAATCGGGCCATCGCTTTATTGTAGGGCTTCATGAACCGATGATGGGCAACCTCCAGCCCGAGTTGGGCAAGATGATCGATCTTATTGCGCGCTATACCAACAACGGCAAGCCCGGATTTACTTGCGCCGTCGGCGACCTCTGCAATCGCCTCTTTATCACTTTGGCCGCACGCAAACACATGTCGCCCGGCGATCTGAAAGAGCTGGAGTCCTACGTGCAGGCCATCAACGAGCGCTTGCTCTCCGTTACCATAGAGCAGCTTATGCTGGTTCCCAAGGTGGTTGTTGTTGCCGGCGGCGCTACCAAGTTCGATGCCATCTACTCGGTGCTTGAATGGCAGGCGATGGGCTGGAAACAGCCTATCGTTCACGACCTCTGCACCGATAGGGAGACGGCCGAAAGGCTGTTACAGGCACGTCGAAGCTCGCGTCGCAGTTGAGCTTTGAAATCGGTCAAACCAATAGGGGTTAGGAAGGGGAGGCTTAAGCCTCCCCTTCTTCGTGAGGTTGAGCCTCCCCAGCTTCGTGCTCGGTGGCACGTAAAAGCTGTTCGGGGGGGGAGTGGATGGCAGATGGCAGTGTGGGGCGAAGCAGTTCGTCGGGTTGGGCGGAGGATACAGGGGCGACGGTGCCTCTGAGCAGGGTGGCGCGTTCGGCAGCTAGGCGAGCTTTGGCGTGAAGATAGGGAAGACAGGCGCGCGCCGCATCGCGCACTTCCGCATTCACTTCGGGTAGATCGCTCGTGGCTAACTGCTCTACCACGACTAATGCGCGCTCGTCGCCGATCTGTTCAAGGGCTTTCAGAATCGCTACCTGCATCTCCGAATCGCTGCTGGCCAAAAGCAACAGCAGGGCATTCATCTGTTCGTTGTTAATATATTTGGCATCGCTGGCTTTTACCTGAGGCAGTAGGCGACGCAGCGCCCTATCGGCCGCCTGGCGCACGAAGATATCGCGCTCGCGCGTCATTAAGGCGAGAGCACCTACGGCACACGGATCGCCTGCCTTGATCACTGCATGAACTTCCTCGCGCAAGCGGCTTAACGTGCGCTCGGCCATGGCGGCGCTCCCCCCGCCCATCGCAAAGAGCCACCAAAACTGTATGACCTTAAACTGAGTAAGGTAGCATAAGAAGACAATAAAAGCTAACCAAAGAATACGTACCGCCCACATGCGCCTTCGGTAAAGGCGCAGTTTCTTGGCCGTGTCTAAAAGGCTCTCGATCTGCTTCTCGACCTCGCGCCGATGTGCCTCTACCTGCTCCTCAGTCGGCTCTATCTGTTGCTGAACTCTCTCCTGCTGCGGCTGCGATTCGTTTTCAAAAAAAGACATGGTCTGCTTCCTTCTCTCCCCTCTCTTTATAGAATACGCCATAGCGAACCTTTCTGCGTTCAATAAGCACTAAAACCGACGCTTAGGCCGCCCAGAGGCGATAACGCGAAAAAACACCGAATCAGCAAAGGGTTAAACCGGATGCAAGCTTGTATCTTTCCATCAAGCCCGATGTTTTTGGCTGTAATATCACACCAGCGGTCTTTACGGGTAAGCTATAAAAGACAGGAGCCAACATATTTTCGGGTTAAAAGGAGGAACGAGTGTCATTACGCACCCTTGCTGAACAGGTGCTTCATAAAAAGCGCTTCGCACTTTGCGGGGATGGCACTACGGACGAGGCGCTTTTTCAACTCTATCGCCAGCTGAAAGCGGCAGGATATCGTGTTTACTTGGTGCACCCACAACAAAGTGAACTTGACGGTGACCCCGTATACCCCTCGCTGGATAACATCGCCGATCCGCTTGACTGCGTGGTCATTGCAACATCGCCTGAACAAGCGCTAGAGATCGTGCGCATCGCAGGGCATTTGAAGATTCCTTATCTCTGGTTGCAGCCCGGAAGCGATACACTTGCGGCTCTTAACACGGCACGCTATTTTGGGTCGCAGGCGGTTATAGGCTATGACCTCAGAGAGCTTCTCCAATGGCGTCAGCAGAACCTGATGGCCTCTTAGGGGCGGTGCTGTGCTCGGCAAGCCTGAAGGTAGTGGCGCAGATGTGACAGCGCAAGTTGGATGTTTTCAGGGCGCATATCGCGTGTGCTTGCCATATTGCTGATGGCACGTATCTCGCATACAGGGATGCCCTTTTGATGTCCGATCTGCGCCACAGCAGCACCCTCCATACTTTCAAAATCGGCCTGAAAAAGGGAGCGGCGCAACTGAGCCGTTTCCGGTGTACCGGTGCACTGATTGACGGTGCAGCCTCGACCTCGTTTCACATGGAAGCGCATATCCGCTGAGGCGGCAACCCACTCATCGGGCAGAGCGAGGGACAAAGGGGTGGTGTAGAGGGAATGGCTAAAGGGGGCTTCGCGAATTGGGCGGAAAGCAGGAGGTTGAGGCAACTCGAAGCCGATGTCGCCGTAGGTTTCCGATTCGGCAAGCACGATGTCGCCTATCTGAAGGCCGCTGTGGGGATAGGCTCCCGCAATACCGATGTGCAGTAATAGGCGTGGCCGCAGCGAATCGAGAAGGGGGTAGAGCGTGGCGAAGGTGGCGGGGATGCCTACGCCTGTGCACGTCCAAGCGACCGTTTCCTGATAGCCCCAGGCCATCTGCTGGGATATCGGTGCGACCTCATGGTGAGGCCAAAAGGCGGCAAGCTCTTGCGGGGTTGCTGCGCAGACCAATATGGAGACCTCTTCGGGAGGTCTCTGCGGTTTTAAGAGGTTCGGTGCCGTCATGGGTAGTTTAGTGTGACGAGCGAGGGGAAGGTTTGTGCCAAATAGGCCGTGTAGGCCTGCCATAGACGTACGGAGTTAGGGTGACCACAGTGCTGAGGGCTGTTCGGTGGGTTGAGAAGCCCGTGTGTCTGGTAGCAGAGGATGGTTTCAACATGGGGAGCAATGGCTGCGATTTGGCGTAGGATTCGGTCGAAGTTGGCGGGAATGAGTGCGCTTGCATAGGTTGCTCCTTCAAACTCGAACAGCTCTATATCTGCCCAAAGCTTTGGGGTGGGGCCTCTGTGGGCGGCCTGGGTGTGTAGGCGATGGAGGCGAGCGTAGATGGCATCTAGCTCTTCCACTTTGGTTTTTCTCACGCCCACCTCATCTTGATAGGCAATGAAATCCACTCCGGCCTGGCCGAGGGTTAGAAGTTGGGCGATAAACGTTTCATCCTCTTGCACCTGTCGAGTGCCGTAGGGGGCGATGAGAATGCGGTGGTGTGGTGAGAGGGAACGAAGGTACTGCGCGAAGGCGGGCAGGAAGCGCATCATGTTATCGCTGAAATGGCCGCGTATCTCGGCTTCGTTGGGCACATACCAGCCATAGAACGCCTTAGAGGCGCCATAACGCTCTAGCAGCTCTTGCGCCAGAGCTTGATGCCAGGCGAGATAATCGGGTGCGTCGCTAGTCTCCTCTGTTGTGTGCCCGTAGAAGCCGGCGCTAACAAAAACTTTGAGGCCATGCTCCTCAGCCGCCTCTAAAACCGCGGCAATGGGGTCGGCACAGGCCAGATCGTGGCGTGGCATCATGCGAGATGGATAGAAAGCGCGGTTGTCTAAGGCGGAGGACATCAGCACCACATACTCCAAATTGAGCTGGGCCATTTCTGCAATCTTTCCTCGCCACTGTGAATCGGTGAAACGGCGAGTAGTTGCATTCCAGTAGTCCCCATCGTGGGGATTCTGGTGCTGGAAGTCCATCCAAGAGCCTTGAAGACGTTGTGGAGCTGACATCGAAGGGTACCCTTTCCTAAATCGTTGATTCCGAATCGGTTACGGAGGATGTTCCGAAAAGCAGACAGGCGAGTGCTGCCGGAGTATCGCAGAGTGCGGTTGGCTTTTGAGCTTCGAGAAGGGAACGAGGTGCTGCTCCCCAAGTAACCGCGATGGAGCGAATCCCCGCGGCCTGAGCGGCCTGAACATCGTGCACGGTATCGCCGATATAGACGGCAAGAGGGCGTTGCGCTAGAGGAATGTGAAGGCACTCTAAAGCTGCAAGGAGGCCATCTGGAGCCGGCTTTGGGTTGGGGGTATCGTCCGCAGTGATGACCACATCTACATCGTCCGCGATGTTAAGGCGTGGCAAAGTGTTGGCGATTTCGGCGCGATTTTTGGAGGTTACCAAGCCGGTAGGAAAGCCACGGCGCTTGCCTTCTTTGAGGATGGAGATCACAGGCAGCAAAATGCGCTCCTGATCACGATGCGCCTCATAGTACTCGATGAAGGCGCGAATGACGGTGTTTTCGTCTGTGCCAAAGGCTTCCGGCTCGCCAAATACCCTTATCTGGTGTTTAAGCGGTGTGCCGATAAGCGCACGAAGTTCGGTTTCTGAAAGCGTTCGATGGTAGAAACGGTTGTAAATATGATCGAGTGCTGCCGCGATCAGTTTAGTGGTATCAATCAGCGTGCCGTCAATGTCCCATAACAGACACGAGGGGGTCGGTTCAAGCATCAGATAATGATCACCTCATGAACGCCCTGGCGGATGTCGCCGATGATAGAGGCCACTTCACCGGCCTCATTAAGGTAGTTTACGATCAGGGGGGCTTGATCGGGGGGGACGATAAGTACCATCCCGATGCCCATATTAAACGTGCGATACATTTCCGGTTCAGGAACGCCTCCTTTTTCTTGGATAAGCGTGAAAATAGGAGGCACTTTCCAACTACGCCGATCGATGGTGATGGAGCAGTGGGGCGGAACGACGCGCGGAATGTTTTCATAAAAGCCGCCGCCGGTGATGTGGGCCATGGCGTGGATATCGAAGGAAGTGAGTAGGGGTAGGATGGCTGGAGCATAGCAGCGATGGATGGCTAGCAGCTCCTCACCAAGCGTGCGTCCCAAGCATGGAATGTGCTGGTAGAGAGAAAAAGGCTCTGGGCCTTCTAACAAGGCTTTGCGTGCCAGGGAAAAGCCGTTGGTATGCAGTCCATTAGAAGCCAGCCCGATCACGGTGTCTCCGGGGGCCACCTTTGTGCCATCAATAATACGATGTCTATCTACAATACCGACGATGCAACCTACCAGATCGTACTCTCCTTCGGGATAGAGGCCCGGCATCTCTGCCGTCTCCCCTCCGATCAAAGCGCAACCTACGGCTTTACAGGCCTCCGATAGTCCGCGTATAATCTCTTCTGCGACGACAGGAACGAGGCGGCCCGTTCCGAAGTAGTCAAGGAAAAAGAGGGGGCGTGCGCCTTGTACTAAGATGTCGTTAACGCAGTGATTGACGAGGTCTTGACCTATGCTACTATGCGAGCCTAGCTGAGCGGCTATCTTCACTTTCGTGCCCACTCCGTCAATGCTGGAGACCAGAACAGGCTCGGAATATCCCTCGATGCCGCTCAAGGCGAACATGCCACCAAAGCTGCCGATATCGGTTAACACCTGAGGTGTGAAGGTGCTGCGCACATGTTCACGCATCCGATGGACGGCCTCATTAGCGGCATCTATGTCCACGCCCGCATCGCGGTAGGTGAGACGCAGGTCGCTCATCGGTTCGATCCCTCCTCGGCGGAGAGTTCATAGGGTCGGAATCGGAAACCGGAGGGCATTTTTCCCTCCACACGTCCCACAATTCGTCCCTCACGAGTGATTGTGCCCATTAGGGAGCCATCTGGAGTAATCTGAATGCGCCCAACGTTACCGAGATTATCCCTTACCACGACGGTGCCTTTGCAACGGGTTTGCCAGCCGATCAAATTTTCATAAACATCCATTTCGGTTTCCATTTGCACGGTGTAGTTTCCCGTAAGGTTTATCTGAAGGGTATCGGTAAGAGGCCGCGCGGGCATAAGGCCCGACAGGCGTGTTGCTCCGAAGGTACGTGTGCCGCGAACTTCCGGTCCATCGGGAAGCGCTACGGCATAGTCGAGGCGGAGGGTGGGCGGGTTAGCGCCTGTAACAACGGTAGCTACGGCTTGGGTGTGCGGGTGGTGTTTGGTGATGCTAGATTGGGAGGACGAGAGATGAAGCCCAAGTGGCACTCCTTCGATGGAAGCGGCCGTAAATCGCAGCAGGTAGTCCGCGCAGTGACCAAGTGCCGTGGCGGAGTTATCGGGCAGACAGCGCACGGCTTCGCGAAGCACCTCGGTTTCAAGAAGCGCCTCGGTAAGCAGTTCCGCCACATTCTGCCCCGATCTCTTCGCCGTATAAAGGCGGGCCGCTACGGCAGCCGCTGTGGCTCCTGTGGCGACAAGAACAACGGGCAGCGAGATGCGTTTGTTTATATCCATCAGAAAGTCCTCCTTGTGGTTTGTGCCACGGCCAGGGCTTACTCTTCGGTATCGTTTAGGTCTAATAGGCTCTCTTCCGGGCCGGTACCCACAGGGGCGAGGCGTTTTACTGGCTCTTCGAGCATCATCTTCGTCAGCTTGACCTGTGGCGGAATGGGCACCGGGTATTTACCGTCGAAGCAGGCACGACAGAAATTGTCACGACCCATATCAATGGCGCGTAAAACGCCCTGAAGAGATAGATAGCCTAGAGAGGTTGCGCCGATAAGCTGACGTATCTCTTCAACGGAATGACGGGCCGCCACGAGTTCATCTTGGTCGGCCATATCGATTCCGTAGAAGCAGGGATATTTTACCGGTGGTGCCGTGATACGAACATGAACTTCGGCGGCTCCGGCTTCAAAAAGCATTCGCACGAGCTTATCGGTTGTGGTGCCGCGCACAATGGTATCGTCCACCATAACCACCTTCCGGCCGGCCAGGGTCTCTTTAAGAGGAGTATATTTCATGCGCGCGCCCATATCCCGCATGCGTTGGCTTGGCTGGATGAAAGTGCGCTGAATGTAGCGGCTCTTAATAACGCCTTCTCCGTAGGGAATACGCGATACCTCGGCGTAGCCTAGTGCTGCCGGGGTGCCGGTATCGGGGATCGGGATCACAACATGGGCGCCTGGGCAGGGATGTTCGCGAGCCAGCTCTTGCCCCATTCTTCTGCGCACGGTGTGCAAGGTGCGGTTGTAGAGCATGCTATCGGGCCGGGCGAAATAGATAAATTCGAGCAGGCAGGTAGCACGCCGCTGCATGGGTACGGCCTGAATCTCTTGCAATCCGTGTTGGCCGATAGAGATGATCTCGCCGGGTTCCACTTCGCGAAGATAGTGGGCGCCAACGGTGGTGAGGGCACAGCTTTCGGAAGCAATGACATAGTGCCCGTTGCCCAGTCGACCTAGGCACAGGGGACGTATGCCGCATGGGTCACGCACGCCCAGCAGTTTTTCAGGGGTCAGCACAACAAGCGAGTAGGCACCTTTAATGCGCCCCATAACTTCGCACATGGCAGCCTCGATGTTACCACGGTAGACCCGGGCAAGCAATTGGGCAATGACTTCACTGTCGTTGGTGGTCTCAAAATGGCAGCCTTCTGCTTCGAGTTCGTTGCGAATTTCAGAGGTATTGATGAGGTTGCCGTTATGGGCGACGGCTATGGGACCACAGCTTGAGAAACCAACAAGCGGCTGGGCGTTACAAAGCACGCTTGACCCAGTGGTAGAGTAGCGCGTATGACCGATAGCACTGATGCCTTGAAGGGCGCGAATGCTCTCTTCATTAAAAACCTGTGTTACAAGCCCCATCTCTTTATGAAGGCGAATGTTGTGGCCATCCGACACGGCGATGCCGGCGCTTTCTTGTCCTCGGTGTTGAAGGGCAAACAGGCCGAAAAAGGCGATGCGGGAAACCTCTTCACCCGGGGCATAGATGCCAAAGATTCCGCACTCCTCTTTAGGGCTATCGGCGTCCTGGTGGTTGCACCCGTCTTCTAGCAAATAGTTATCCATATCTGTTACCCTAGCCTTTCTCAAGCCGCGGAGTGGCCGCTTTGCATTCGGCGGGGAATGGCTTGACGCCATGCTTGAGCTAACTGCACGATGGGCAGGTCAATGAGGTCTGTCGTTCCATGGGCGATGTAAAGGCGGTCGCCGCCGACTGTTCCGATCCAACGGGGACGTACGTCGAACTCAATGGCGAGATGCTCGACCCGTTTAAGTGCTTTATCGTCTTTTACCGAGACCACCACGCGCCCTTGCGCCTCTCCAAAGAGAACGGCGGCACGCGGCAGGGTAAATTCGGTTGGTGAAAGGAGCACCCGGGCACCCAAGTTCCCTAAAATGGCACACTCGGCCAAGCAAACGGCCAGCCCTCCTTCGGAAATATCGTGACAAGAGGCCAGCAGGCGCTCGCCGATCAGTTGAAGCAGCAGTTTATGTAGTCGCTCTTCCCCGGTCAGGTCTATATGTGGTGGGCGGCCGGCCTCTTTGCCGTGAATCAGGCTCAAATATTCGCTGCCGCCTAGACCACCGGAGGGGTCTGGGTAGGCCTCAAGAAGTAGGAGGATATCTCCCTCGCGTCGAAATGCCGGCTGGCAACGGCGACTGAGATCGTCAAGGATGCCCAGCATCCCAATGGTTGGGGTGGGATAGATGGGGCCGTCGGGAGTCTCATTGTAGAAAGAGACATTTCCCGATACTACCGGTATTTGGAAGGCCTCGGCGGCGGCTGCGATGCCTTCAACGGCGCGTCGAAACTGCCAGAACCGGTCGGGCTTTTCCGGGTTGGCAAAGTTCAGATTATCGGTGATGCCTGCGGGGCGCGCACCTACACAAACAACGTTTCTTGCCGCCTCCGCCACAGCGATTTGAGCGCCGATGAAGGGGTCAAGATAGCAGTAGCGGCTGTTACCGTCTATGGTGAGCGCGATTCCCTTCTTGGAACCACGAATGCGCAGCACGGCGGCGTCGGCTCCCGGAGCATAGACCGTTTGAGTTTGCACCATGCTATCGTACTGTTCGGTAACCCACTCTTTGCTGGCAAGGGAGGGGCTATCTAAGAGACGCAACAGGCATTCCGAGCAAGAAGGGGCGGTGCTCTCCGCCTCTTCGGTGTGTGGGTCGGGCAAGGAAAGCGGGTTAAATCGTTGAAGGGCGCGCACGGTATCAGGTTCTTCGGTCTCTAGGTAGTAAGTAGGGCAAGAGTCGGTAAGCGCTTTAGCGGGTACTTCGGCCACTACGGTCTCTCCATCGCGCACGCGCACCATCCCATCGCCTGTGACGTGGCCGATGACGACCGCATGAAGCCCCCATTTACGAAAGATGGCAATGACATTCTCCTCTGTTCCTTTACGTGCGATGCAGAGCATCCGTTCCTGCGACTCGGAGAGCATGATCTCATACGGGGTCATATTGGGTTCGCGGAGAGGCACTTTCCGGACGTCAATTTCTATACCTGTGCCGGCTTTCGAGGCCGTTTCGCAGGTGGAGCAGGTGAGACCGGCAGCCCCCATATCTTGAATGCCCACAATGCAACCGGAGGCAAGCGCCTCAAGGGTGGCCTCGATAAGCAGTTTTTCCATAAAGGGGTCACCCATCTGCACGTTGGGGCGTTTGCTTTCGCTATCCGGCCCTAGTTCCACGCTGGCGAAGGTGGCGCCGTGGATACCATCTTTGCCTGTGCTGCTGCCCACGTAGATCACGGGGTTGCCCACTCCTTCGGCGACGGCTCGGGCGATCTTTGTTCGCTCCACCACGCCTACAGCCATGGCGTTAACGAGCGGGTTGCCGCTGTAGCAGGGATGGAAGTAGACTTCGCCGGCTACCGTAGGCACCCCGACACAGTTGCCGTAATGACTGATTCCTGCCACCACATGTTCGAAGAGATAGCGATTGCGCGGCTCTTCTAGCGGGCCGAACCGCAGCGAGTTGAGGTTGGCGATGGGACGTGCGCCCATCGTAAAGATGTCGCGCAGAATGCCTCCCACACCGGTTGCCGCGCCTTGAAAGGGTTCAACGGCTGAGGGGTGGTTGTGCGATTCAACTTTAAACACGATGCCAAGCCGCTCGTCGAGAGGCACCACGCCAGCGTTTTCAAGGGCGCCCCGCGCTTGAGCTTCTCGGTAGTTCTTAAAGAGGGTTAAAATCGGGCGGGAGTATTTGTAGCCGCAATGTTCCGACCACATCACGGCAAACATGCCAAGTTCGGTCAGTGTGGGTGTTCGGCCTAGCAATTGACAAATGCGGGCATACTCTGCATCATTCAAACCCATTTCCCGCACGACTTGCGGCTCTATCACGCGAATATTCTCCTCCTCTTTCGTCTGTGCGCCTCCCTGTGCCCTAACAGTCAGCAAATAACGTTCCAAAGCACCTTTAAGTATAGCCCATGAGCGGCGGAGTGGTCAAATGACTTGGCTAAATCGGGAGATATTCGTGCCACTTGGCTAAGAGTATTGTGGTATCCCTCTCGGGGAAAATGGAGGTTGCTATTGCATCCTTCCCTCGAATGCCCTATCCACGCCAGGTTGCTTTTTGAATAACCGAGAATCGATCTTTGCTCCCGAAACTTTTTTCACCTCTTTAAACCCGGGGCGAAAAACAAGTAGTTGGAGGCTGTAAATTAAGAGCAGGTTGCAAGGCAACCTGCTCTAGCTGGCTTCTAGGAGGAAAGGAAGAGTTAGTTGCTGTTATTGCCGCCGCTGGGAGCTGGGTTTTGCGTGCCCCCATTACGATGGCGTTGACGGTTACGGCGATTCTGTTCCTGTTTCTTTAGCCATTCATCGAACTTTTTCTGCTGATCGGCATTCAGAACTTTACGAATAGCCGCGTCGGTATCCTTGCGAATCTGCATCGCCTTTTGCCGGCGCTGTTGCGGAGTTAGAGAGGTGTCCTGACGGAGCTGGCGCATCTGGTCGCGCTGCTTTTTCATGATGTCCTGAATCTGTTGCTTCTGGCTATCGCTGAGATTGAGGCTATTGAGGAACTGCAGAAACCCGTTGTTACGGCGATGTGGGCGTTGTTGTTGACCGCTCGGTGCAGAAGGGGGCTGGCCTTGAAGCGCACGTGCGTTCGGCGCTGCAAAGCCCAACAGCGCAATCGAAGCGAAGGCAAGGGCCGCTAGCCCACTGCGAAACGTTCGACGGTTCATAGGTTTTCTCTCCTTTGAGGGAATAGAGTTTTTTGAATGGTGTATGTTCGGAAGGAACCGCTGGTTCCTTCGTGAGGTATAGACGAAGACATCGCCCAAAAGTTTTACTGAGTTTTGAACTTCTAGAGAATATTGCTGAAACCAAACATTTGGAAACGGAGTAATCTCTTTAGCTTCACTAGATTAGGGATAGGAGATGAACAGATGACTACTGCGGCGGTGCAGGCAACAGTTGTAACGTTGCTCACCTTAATGGCTACTTGGACCGGTCTGCTGATGGCTGTGGCGCTTCTGCTACCTGCTGCCACACAGGTAGCGGAGCACCATCTACAGACCTCAAAAGTGCGCTCTTTTGTACTAGGGCTGGTGCTCCTCATCGGCATAGCCGTCGGTTTTAACCTTTTCCGGGCGGGAAACCCCGTTGCCAAACTGTTTGGTTTTGGCAGCCTTGAGCTGTTCGGTGCTCTGTTGGTGTTAGGTGCGGCAGGCATTGCCCAACTTATTGGACGACGTGGTGAACCGGAGGTAGATAAACCGAACTTTCGTAATCTGCTGCGAGGCAGTCTCACGCTCAGCCTGGCAATGGGGTTTCCCTTTATCGGGTGGTTTTTGTTCGCCCCATTGGCCATTGTGTTTGCATTAGGGGCCGGTCTTTTGGCGGTATGGCCGGAGCGCCGTCTACATCCTACCCCATTACCGCCCGTTCTTTCTGGCAGCGAGCCTACACATGGGGGATTAAACCACTAAGCTAGTTTTAAGGGAGCACCACCATGAGAGTGGATGTGCAGGGGGGTTTTAGCTCTTTGCGGATTTCTCGAAGAGAGTGGTTTACGCGCTGCTTACAAGCCGGGGGAGCCGCATCTGGAGCGTTATTGTTAGGAACCGGCTGCCATTTGCCAACGCCCACATCGCTGGGCATCGTTCCTTCACCGCCGCAATGGTTGCCACCACCCCGCAACGCCCGGCTTGCCGCCGACGTTTGGCGGGTGTTGAATCGCGCCGCCTTCGGCCCCACACCCGGGCTGGTTACTACCGTCGCCGGTATGGGTATCGCCCCTTGGCTTGAAGATCAGTTGGCCGATGCGATGCCGGAAGACCCCTATCTTGCATGGCATGTGCGTGGCTTAGATACCCTTCAAACCGAGCGAGATGACCCCAATGAGCTGTTTGCAGAGCCAAACGAGCAATTGGTGATCGAGACCGGCAAAGCCGCCTTGTTACGAGCGATCTACAGTCGTCATCAGCTACGGGAGGTGATGGCCGATTTCTGGACGAACCATTTCAATATTTATGCATTGAAACTCGACGGACGTGCCCTCATTCCCACCGACACAGAGCGCGTGATTCGACCGCATATCTTTGGCCGTTTTGAGGAGATGTTGCAGGCCTCTGCCCCTAGCCCCGCCATGCTGACCTATCTAGACAATAGAGATAATAAAAAGGGCATTCCCAATGAGAACTATGCAAGGGAGTTGATGGAGCTTCACACGGTGGGGGTGCACAGCGGCTACACCCAATACGACATTATGCAGGTGGCACGCTGTTTTACTGGGTGGAGCGTTGGCAGTGGATTTCGCGAAGCGCAATTTGTTTTTCGACCGCAGTGGCACGATGAGGGCGCCAAACAGATACCTTTTCTCCATCTCTCCCTTTCCCCCAATGGGGGGCAACGGGACGGTGAAAAGGTACTCAGTGCGCTTGCACACCATCCTGCCACGGCGCATTTCCTCGCCGCCAAACTGTGTCGTCATTTCCTCGGCAGTGAGCCGCCAGAGTTGGTGGAGCGAGCCGCGCGGGCCTATTTGAAGGGCGATACATCCATTCGCGCTCTGTTGAGGCCTATTTTGCTAGATGGGCTGATCCATGCCGAGCGGTGCCAGCCGGTTTTGAAGCGCCCTCTTGACCTCGTGGTCTCCGCCGTACGGTGTTTGGCTGCAGAAACCGATGCGGGAAGTGGCTTACAAACCCATCTAGAGAATATGGGGCAGCCGCTTTATCAATGGCCGATGCCCGACGGGTTCCCGGAGAAGACCTCGGCCTGGGCGAGCGCTCTATTGCCAAGATGGCAGTTCGCTTTAGCACTGGCAACGCAGGGCATCCCGCAAACCCAGGTCGATCTTGAAGCCCCGCTGAAAGCGCGGAATGGTCGGGAGGAGCAGATGGTGGATATCTATTTGGAAACCGTTTTTGGACGCCCTGCGGATGCTGCAGAGCTTGTTAGGGTTCGAGGATTATTGCAAAGTCATTTCCGGCGTGCCCAATCGGCCGGTGTTCCAAACGAGGAATGTCGGGCGGAGCTTGTGGCGTTGATGCTTGCCGCCCCAGAGTTTCAGTGGAAAGGATAGGAGAACGATGCCGAAGTCGCTTCCTTATCGAGAAACGCTGAGTGGCTCAACCCTTCGCTCGGCTACGGGCGAGGGGATGCGGGCTGACCGCTCGGCTTTGACGAGTGTGACCATCGGGCCTCGTGCCCATGAGGTAGGCCCCGATACGTTGGTAGTGATCTTTTTGCGGGGTGGTGCCGATGGACTGAACATCGTGGTGCCCTATGGCGACGATGATTACTATCGGCTGCGTCCTACCCTGGCCATTCCCAAAGCGAAGCGTTCTCAGAGAAGCGCCAAGGAGTGTGTTCTGCCGCTCGACGATTTTTTCGGCCTTCATCCGGCTCTTTCACCGCTGTGGCCGGCTTGGCGAGAGGGGCAACTTGCCTTCGTTCATGCAATAGGCTCTGGCGACCATACGCGCTCCCACTTTCAAGCCATGGCCGCCATGGAGAGAGGGCTTGCTGAGGATGCGGGTGGAGCGGCGAGCGGGTGGTTGGCCCGACATCTATTGACAACGGAGACGAAAGAGGTTGCACCGTTGCGCGCCGTAGCCGTCTCCGACACGCTTCCGGAATCGTTACGGGGGGCGCCGGGGGCAACGGTGCTTCAATCCTTGTCGGATTTCTCGTTATCTGTTGCCTATTCTTTGCCTACGGGCAGCCATAACCGGGTGTTTCATAGGGAGTTGCAGGCCAAGCGGTTATCCGCTTTGCAGGATACACTGCACCGCATGTACGATATGGCGGGCGCTCAGTCCTCGGAGGAGCGAACCCTGATGCAGGCGGGAACGGCATCGCTAAAGGCTATGGAAGCCATCCATGCTCTCGATCCGGAACACTATCGGCCTGAGCATGGAGCGATCTATCCAAAAGACGACATAGGGCACGGACTGGAGCAAGTAGCCTGCTTAATTAAGGGGCGCATCGGTTTAGAAGTTGCCTGTCTTGATATGACCGGATGGGATACTCACGTTGAACAGGGCGGGGCTGTGGGCTGGCAGGCATCGCGTCTGAGCGCTTTGGCGAAGGCCTTGGCCGCATTCCTATGCGATTTAGGGCCGCTGACAAACGGAGTAACGGTGGTTGTTATGACCGAATTTGGGCGTCGGGCCTATGAAAACGCTGCAGGAGGCACCGACCACGGACGGGCCGGGGTGATGATGGTGATGGGTGGAGGGATTCGAGGCGGAAAAGTTTATGCAAAGTGGCCCGGGCTACAAAGTGAGCGGTTAGAAGGCCCCGGAGACTTGAGGGTCACGACCGATTATCGGGATGCCTTGGCCGACATCCTGCTTCACCGTTTGCGGAACGCACATCTAGACAGCGTGTTTCCAAACTTTGAGCCTCACCTGTTGGGGCTTAGCGTGCCCAAGGCCATCTAGGCCGTTATGGGCTAACTAGCCCCGAGGTCTAGGCGTGGGCCTAGCTGTCTTCGTCTTGCAATGGCGCGTAAGTAGCTCGCTTCGAGCTGAGGGCCGATGCGTTCGGCACTGTATTCCTGGAGCACTCTCTCCCTTGCTTTAGCACCCATTTCCCGGCGTAGAGAGGGATTTTGGAGAAGTTTAAGGATGGCCTGTGCCAGCTTATCCGGGCGATTCGGAGGCACTAAAAGGCCGACATCTCCGGAGGCTAAAATCTCTTTCATTCCTCCTGCATGGCTGCCTATTACGCCTCTACCGGCGGCCATTGCCTCTAGGCAGACGTAAGGAAAATTTTCCCACAAACTTGGAAACACACAGATGTCGGTGGTTGCAAGCAGGGCGGGGATTTGCCGGAGAGGAATCGGGTCATGAAACTCCACACGATCACGCCATGCCCAGAGTTGCCGCATAAGGTAGGCGCGCATATCTAGCGAGGGACAGGGTGAGTCGAGAGGTCTTCCCACAAGACGAAAGCGAGCTTGTGGAAATCGGTGCAGCACTTTAGGGATGGCTTTGGCTAGATCGAGCACGCCTTTGCGCAGTTGCAGGCGTCCATGAAAAGTAATGGTGTGCGTGCGGGTATCTGGAGGGATATTGAGAAGCTCCTGGCTTGGCACATAGGGGTTGGGAATGCAACAGATACGACTTTGATCGAGGTGGGCCATCTTGGTGACGAGGTTGGTTATGGCCTCCGAGATGCCTACGATCTCGTCGGCCTGGTAGAGATAAACACGTTCGATGTGGTGAAGGGCGCTGTAGGGATTCCATGTTGGCTTCCGTCCATGACGTACCGCCCGGCGGCGAAGGCGGACTCGCTGCCGCAGCGGTAGCTGTGCATCCCGTACGCGGCGTGCGAGAAAGTTAGGGGTATGGAGGCGTACTACGAAAGGAATATTTGGGACCAAGCGGACGGCCTCGTAAGCCTCCGCTTGATAGTCGGGGCCTTCGAGCACATCGAAGTTCACCTCACAGTGTCGCTGGAGGAAGACAGGTGCGATAAGGCGAGGAAATTCGGCGCGGTCAGGGGTAAGCAGACGATGAACGTAGAAGGCATCTTCCTGCGTGGAGCTAGTACGTTGACGGCTTGCGGCAAATACCTCTACATGATGCCCGCGCTGTGCCAGGAGCGAGGCCGCCTGTTGTACATAGGTAGCGATGCCGCCATCCGCGGTGTCGGGTGGGTACTCGTAGCTTATGAAGGCGATTTTCATGGGTTTTCTAAATCGGGATCGGCAATGACGCCTTCGGGGAAGGGTTGAAGGGTAACGGTAACTTTCCGTTCGCCACGGGCATCAGGCCTTAGAATAAGCAGTTGTACCCTATCTCCGGGCTTGTGCTGCTGAATGGCTTCTACCCCATCTTGCACACCCATAACAGCATGGCCATCTATCTTCAAAAGCACGTCGCCTTCCTCTAAGCCGACGGTATCTGCAGGGGATTCCGGCTCAACGCGGGCGATGAAGGCGCCTTGCTCCAGGCCAAGCCCAAGCTCCTTAGCCAGATTTTCCGGCACCGGCCCCAGCACCACACCCAGCCAAGGGCGTTTGCTATGCGGTTCGGAGGGTTTTCCATGTTCAATGAGTTGTAGGGCTATTTTTCGCACCTTATTGGAAGGGATGGCGAAGCCCAAACCGATATTGCCGCCGTTAGGGTCGGAGCTGAGAATTGCGGTGGTGATGCCGATAAGTTGGCCGGCCGTATTGGCGAGCGCCCCCCCGGAGTTTCCTCGATTGATGGGGGCGTCGGTTTGAATGGCGCCATCGAGGTAGCGCCCTTCGCTCAACTGAAGGTGCTGCCGATGCAGTGCAGAGATCACACCTGCGGTAACGGTGGAGCCAAGGCCGAGTGGGTTGCCAACAGCAACACAGGTTTGACCCACTTCAAGACGGTCGGAGTCGCCGAACTCTGCTGCAATAAGGTGCGAAGCCGGCACGCGAAGAACCGCGAGATCGTTAGAGGCATCGCGCCCGATTACGCGGGCGTAGTAATCGCGTCCGTCGGGAAAGACCACGCGAATGCGTTCAGCCCCATCAATCACGTGGTCGTTGGTGACGATGAACCCATCGGGTGAGATAACGACCCCTGACCCACGGCTGCGAACTTCCCGATCGATGTAAAAAGGCAGTCCGCGGTCATCTCGTGCCGATTCCTTGCCGACCGTATCGAGGCTAACAACGGCCGGTGCGATGCGTCGTACGGCGGAGACGATGGGCGATTCCTCGGTAGGCACCCCTCTCGGCGGTTGAGAGAGAATGGCAATGGCGCGGCGGCGCGCCTGATCGAGTGCTAGGGGATGTGGAGAGACGATATAAAGAATAAGAGCGCCGACAAGGGTACCAACGATAAAGCCGACGAGCGTTGGGATATAGCGTGCTGTTTTCATACCGTTTTTCTTTCGCCTGAACTTCCCTCTGAAAGGATGGTATGTAGTAGATTGGCCATTTCAATGGCGGCAAGGGCGGCCTCTGACCCTTTATTACCCGCTTTCGTTCCCGCTCTTTCAATGGCCTGCTCGATGTTCTCCACTGTGAGGATTCCGAAAGCGATCGGCAGGCCGGTGCGTTCTATCACGCGGTTGAGGCCGTTAACCACAGAAGAGGCCACATATTCGTAGTGGTCGGTGGCGCCTCGTATGATGCATCCGAGAGCGATAAGGGCATCGAAGCGGCCAGAACGCGCCATAGCATGGGCAGCCAAAGAGATTTCAAAGCTCCCCGGCACGTAAACGACCTCGATCTTATCGGGTTGGGCTCCATGACGTTTTAAAGTGTCGAGCGCCCCATCGAGAAGTTGCTTGGTGATAAACTCGTTAAAGCGGCTTACCACAATGCCGAACCGCAGATTTTGGGCGGACAGATGTCCCTCGATGGTGCGATAGGTTGGTGGTAAGCTCATTATTTTTCCTCCTTTGTTGCAACGGCCTCAGTCGTGGACGGCTCGGCCGCATTATCGGGAAGAACGAGGTCTTCCGGGGTAAAAATGTGGCCGAGCTTCTCGCGCTTGGTGCGCAGGTAGGCGATGTTATGCGGGTTTGGAGGGACACGCAACGGGACATGCTCCACAATAGAAAGGCCATATCCCTCTAACCCGGCCACTTTGCGCGGGTTGTTGGTCATGAAGCGAATCTTCTTCAAGCCCAAATCCACCATCACTTGAGCGCCGATGCCGTAGTCGCGCAGGTCGGGTTTGAAGCCGAGCAGCTCATTGGCTTCTACCGTATCCGCTCCTTTCTCCTGCAATTCATAGGCACGCAGTTTGTTGATAAGCCCGATACCGCGTCCCTCCTGTTCGAGGTAGATAAGGGCCCCGCAACCCTCTTCGGTTATCTTTTGAAGGGCGAGCTGAAGTTGGCTGCCGCAGTCGCAGCGAAGCGAGTCGAGCAGGTCTCCGGTGACGCAGGAGGAGTGCACGCGCACGAGGGGAGCCTCCACGCTTTGCAGATCGCCTTTCACGAACGCCACAACGGCTGTAGGCTCTAGGTCGGTTTCGTAGGCATGAACAATGAGTTCGCCGTAGCGTTGTGTGGGAAGCCGTGTGGTGGCCACGCGACGGACGAGGCGCTCGGTGCGACGACGGAAGGCAATGAGATCGGCTACGGTGATGATCTTGAGATCAAAGCGTTGAGCGAGCCTTTGTAGTTCCGGCAATCGGGCCATGCTGCCGTCCTCGCCGACGATCTCACAAAGCACACCTACCGGTTGAAACCCGGCCAACTTGCAGAGGTCTACTGTCGCCTCCGTATGCCCCGCGCGACGTAAAACTCCGCCTTCTACCGCTTGCAGGGGGATGATATGGCCTGGCCGCATGAGGTCGGAAGGTTTGGCGTTGGGGTCTACGAAAACGGCCACCGTGCGGGCGCGATCATAGGCAGAGATGCCGGTAGTTGTGCCATGGCGCGCATCCACGGTAACGCTCATAGCGGTGCCGAGACGTGCGGTGTTTTCGCTCACCATTGGGGGCAACTGCAGTTCCTCAAGCCGTTTGCGGGTGGTGGCGACGCAAGGAATGCCTTTGCCGTAGGTGATGAGGAAGTTCATCACTTCGGGCGTGCACTTTTCTGCAGCGACGACAAAGTCGCCCTCGTTTTCTCTATCCTCATCGTCCACGACGATGATCACCTTGCCCCGCTTTAGGTCTTCAATTGCCTCTTCAATGGTGTTAAACGCCATCTATCGCCTCCAAGCCACTCTTTAACAGTTGTCTTTAAATTAGCTTACGTTAAAACAGGGAAGTAGGTTCAAACGTGCAGGTGGTGAAGGAGTTAGCCTCTCTCAAATCTCACGACGCCACTGGAGGGCTGAGATGAGGGTTGCCTGGTCGGCATAATCTAACTCACCCCCTGCCGGCAGGCCATGGGCAATTTGGGTTACCTTCACACCGAGCGGTCTCAGTCGGTTGGCGAGATAGAGCGCCGTTGTTTGTCCCTCGGTCGTTGAGTTAAAGGCAAGGATGACCTCTTGAACGCCATTGGCCACACGTGGAAAAAGCTCGCGAATGCGCAACATTTCCGGGGTGATGTTATCCATTGGCGAGATCAGCCCCTGCAAAACATGGTACAGGCCGTTATACTCGTTGGTTTTTTCCATGGCGATCAGGTCGCGGGTTTCGGCAACGACGCAAAGCAGTGTGCGATCTCTTTCGGGATCGCGGCATATTTCACAAAGCTCTTGATCGGTAAAATTCGAGCACTCTTTGCAGAGACGGATGGTCTCCTTGACCTGTAGAATGGCTTCGGCGAGCTTTGCTGCTTCTTCCTTCGGCTGGCGCAGAAGGTAAAAAGCCATTCGTTGTGCCGATTTAGGGCCGACACCCGGCAATCGCTCTAGCTCGGCGACAAGCTTTGCCAACGGTTTTGGGTAGTGCAGCATACGTTCCTTAACCTAACAGTCCTGGTGGAATGGGGCCAAGTGCTCCGGTAATCTCTTGGGCACGGGCCTCTTGCTCATTTTGGGCGAGTTGGGCCGCCTCCTTGCTGGCGGTAACAATGAGGTCTTCAATAAGCTCCACATCGCCCATCTGGAGAACGTCGGGTTTAATTTTCACTCCAATGAGTTGTCCATAGCCGTTGACGGTTACGGTGACCATGCCCCCGCCGGCTTCGGCGGAAAACTGGGCGTTTTTCAACTCCTCCTGCATCTTTTCGACGTTCTCTTGCATCTGTTTGGCCTGTTGCATCAGCTTTTGGAAGTCGCCCATGCCAAAGCCGCCCGGCAGTCCACCAAAACGAGTCATGATTGTTGGTCTCCTTGTGTAGAGTTTGGTTTCTGTTTTCCGTTACGAGTTAAAGGCTCTTCTTTTACTTCAACGACGGGAAAAACTTTGCACACTTCCACCATGAACGGGTCAAGCTCCTGTTCCGGGGCAGGGGGGGCGGTAAATATGTTGCTTTCTTCCGCCGATGGGGTTTGGGACGGCGTTTCGACCGGAGGGTTGATGCGCTCTGTGGGCAAACGCGTCGCTTCCGGTTGCAGAGACGGTGTGAGCGATAGGGTGGAAGGCTGTGGCGATTGCAGTCGCATCGTGGGAGGGGAGGCCTGTTCTTCCGAGAGAATGCACACGACCTGCAGTCCCTGCGTGCGTAGCACCTCATTGAGTTTTTTTATAAGCAGCTCACGCCCTTTGGTCTGTATACGCTCTCTGGCAAAGTCATCTTTGAAAGCAAGCACTACCTGTTGACCCTGTAGGTCTACCACTTCCCCTTTTTCGAGAAAGGCTTTGCCTCCTGGGCTTGTTTTCCCGAACCGCTCCACGACGGTTGGCCAGGCACGACGGATAACTTCCAGGCTCACCTCTTCGGCGAAGCGAGCGTCGGCTTTGGGCGATGGATCGGAAGGGGGCGTATCGTCGGATTCGGCGGCAGGCGATGGCTTTTCAGATTGGGGTGAAGTGGCACCGGATGGCGTGGGTTTTGGCACCGGAGTGGCCGTTGCAGAGGCCGGAGTCGGGCCAGGCGCAGGGGAAGCGAGTTCATTGGTGCCAACAGGTTCAGCCGCAGCGAGTTCCGGAGCAGGTGTTGGGGAAGGCGATTCATGCGCAAGCCGATGGAGAGTGGCAAAAGCGCGCTCGATGATCCAACGATGATGATTGCTGAAGCGCACCTCCTGTTCGGCTTCGGCGAGCACACGCATCATCTCAAGAAGAGTGTTGGTGGTGAAGCGCCGTGCTTGTGGCTCTAGCCATTTCACGCGTTCTTCACCCATCTCTTGCAGGGCGGCCTGTTTAGCGCCGGCGGCAAGAACGGCCAGGTCACGCAGATGGCCTTGGAGTGAGGCGAGCAGTTGACGCGCATCGGCACCTCCCTCTAGAAGCTCACCGGCCAGACTGAAAACGGCACCGAGGTCTTCGGTGGTAAGCACTTGTGTTACACGAGCGAGCGTATGGAAGTCCACGGCGCCGATGGCCTGCTGTACGGTTTGGGCGGTGATAGTTCCTTCGGAATAGGCCATAACCTGTTCGAGGAGGGAGAGCGCATCACGCCAGGAGCCTTCGGCAGCACGGGCAATTTGATGAACGGCATCCGGTTCAATTTGAAACCCCTCCGCCTTCGCCACGCGCTCGATGGCCGTTCCAAGGTCTTGCAAGCTGCCTCGCCGGAACTGGAAGCACTGACAGCGTGAACGGATAGTGATGGGAACCTTATGAAACTCTGTGGTCGCGAGAATGAACACAACGTGGGCGGGCGGCTCTTCAAGGGTCTTTAGCAAGGCATCGAAAGCTTTTGCCGAGAGATCGTGCACTTCATCAATGATATAGACTTTGTATCGCGCTTCGCTCGGGGCGTACTGCACGTTTTCAATAACCTTTTCGCGAACGTCGTCAATACCCGTTTCCGAGGCGGCGTCCATCTCAACGACATCAAGGCAGGTACCTTCGCGAATGGCGATGCAGAAGCGGCAGGTTCCGCAGGGATTGGGGGTTGGCCCGGTTTCGCAGTTCAGGGCGCGAGCGAACAGGCGAGCTGTAGAGGTTTTTCCACATCCGCGTGCGCCATAGAAGAGATAGGCATGCCCAAACCGTTTCGTGGCGATGGCGTTACGGAGGGTCGTTGTGACGGCATCTTGCCCCATCAGTTCATCGAAATTTTGCGACCTGTATTTGCGATAGAGCGCAACGTAGGCCATAGGGCACTCATCCTATCCCCACCGTGGGGGCACTTGAAAGGGCGCAGGGCGCTCAGAGCCGGGTGAACAGGCCGCACCGGGCAGGCTAATCTTAAGGCTGCTTTCTTCCGAACCTGACCTGGTTCGATTGCCTACCTGTGCAGCTGGCCCGGCTCTCAACGCCCTGCG
>NZ_DATGLN010000116.1:0-1278 GCF_035294165.1 Chthonomonas sp. | reverse complement strand
GCATCACCGCCGCTGTTGTCTCCCCCAGCGGGTGGTTTGCCAGTGCCAGCATCACCGCCGCTATTGCCTCCCTCACCGGGTGCAGAGGTGGTGGAAGTCTCTGGAGACAGGTTGGCTTTCCCACCGGGTGCAGAGGTGGTGGAAGTCTCTGGGGACTGGTCGGCTTCCCCACCGGGTGCAGAGGTGGTGGAAGTCTCTGGGGGCTGGTCGGCTTGCTCGCCGGGTGTGGTCTCTGCGCCGGCTTGCTCGCCGGGTGTCGTAGGGGAGGGCTGCTCCGGGGCGGCCCCTTGCGGGGACTGATTACTGCTGCTGAAATCGTTCTGGTCTGCATCCTTCTCTAGGGCTGCTCCAAGCGCGCCTGCTGCGGCGGTCTCTGCCTCCGTTTCTCCTGGTTTTCCGGGTTTCTGCTCCCCTGTTCCGTCACTTTTCTCTGCCCCCGCCTTTTGAGTTTTGTCTTCATTTGCTGTTGGCCCGCCTCTTCTTACTTTGAGGTCGTCAGGGGAGCGAGTATCACCAGTACCTTTTTGCTCTATGTGGGGCAGTATGCCTTCGGAAGGCGCTTGTTCCTTTTTTTGCAGTATGTTGGGATCTATGCCTTCGGAAGGCACCTGTTCCTTTCCTCTTTGCAGTATGTGGGGCAGTATGCCTTCGGAAGGCCCTTGCTTGTTTCCTCCCCGATCAGAGCTAGCGGGGTTACTCTGCCTACCTGAGCGGTGCGAGATCCATTTCTTGAAGAGGCCGCCAGGCCCATACTTAACAGGGGAGGTAGGGGTACCTGTATCAGAGAAGGAGGAATCTCCCTTACTAGGCCGTGTACCAGGCATTGTATACTCCTTGTGCTTGTGCATTGATATGATAGAGCGGCGACCAGAGCGCGCTCACGTATTGTGATTCTGGCAAGGCTTTATTGCGCGCGCTAAGCATCAGGTGCTCTCTCTAAGGAGAGCAGCGAAAAACCCTCCTGTGTAAAGATTACGCGAAGGTGCGCGGCGCAGCCAGGGGGAAGCAGGGACGGTTCAGAACTGATCCAGGATGGCGGATTTGAGGTGCGTGCCGGCTGTGACCTGCTCGTATTCGGTGAGCTTCTGCTTGTCTACGAGGTGCAGCGCCGTGCAGTAGCTAATGGCGGGCAGAGCCTCGTTCTCTTCCTCGCCGCCGAGCCAGTTTTGCGCCAGGCGCATTGTCGCCTGCGCCAGAGCCGCGTAGCGTTCCTCGTTTGTGCCCGGCGTCATGCCGGAGAGTTCGCTGTCGAGCCATTGCTGGTCCCTGGAGGAGAGC
>NZ_DATGLN010000115.1:0-9525 GCF_035294165.1 Chthonomonas sp. | reverse complement strand
GTTTCGACGATCCGACGGCGGTGGCGCACGCGGTACCTAAGCTAACAACAGTGAAGCAGCCGCTAGAGGTCATGGGGCGTGAGGCCATCAAAAAGCTGCAGGAGATGCATGAGCGAGGGGTGATGAAACTTTCCGACCCCGACAGAATCTTCCTGCCTTGTACCCTCATCGCCAGGGAGTCTACGGCGCCTCCTCCTCAATGAGGGGCGAATGAACATTTTGTGCTTTGTACGGCAAGGCACAAAGTAACCAAAACAACTCAATCGGAGGAATAGTAATGCAAGGTAAAAGGGCGTTTACACTGATTGAATTGCTTGTGGTAATCGCAATAATAGCGATTCTTGCAGCAATTCTGTTCCCTGTGTTTGCACAGGCTCGGGAGAAGGCACGCTCGATCTCGTGTCTATCGAATCTCAAACAGATCGGGCTGGCGACTATGATGTATGTGCAAGATTACGATGAGACCTTTTTCCAATTGCCGTGGCATCAAAACCCTGGAGATACCGGATGTCCCCCTAATCCGAATGCTCCCTGCCCTACCGTGTGGTGGAGCGATCTGCTTATGCCCTATATTAAAAATCAGCAGCTCTTTAGTTGCCCCAGCAATAGCGACACGCTGTTCAGCACGTGGGGATATACCCCTCCCAACTATCGTGTTACGTATGGCTTGAGTGATTTCATCTTTGATGAAAACGGAGATCAGGGAGGACCTTACACGCTAGCGCGACTTCAAAGTCCCGCCGATCTCGCGATTATCAGCGATGACCGCTATGCGTGGAACTGGCATACGTGTCAACCAAATGGCAATGGGGGTTATGCCTTTTATTGGGACTGGTCTGATCCCCTTTCTATATGGGCTGGGTATGGTGACTTCAAAGGGAACTCGCGAAACCCACGTCATTTCAATGGGCAAAACTTCGCTTATGCCGACGGCCATGCAAAGTTTGGGGTACTAAGTGTACCTGCACCAGATGCGGGACAGGGTTTTGCGAATGGGTTATACTACGGAGCGTTTCGTAGCGCGAAGGTGTATGACCAGAATTATAGTGATAAGGGATGTAGTCAGCCAACGAACTAAGGGCACTCTTGGAAGCACAGGAGGAGAGGTGCCTCTCCCCCTGTGTAATAACACTCAAGGGGAGAAGAAAATGCGACAGAATGTGAACCCAGTTGTTGCTGGGATCGTCTTTGTTGTGGTGCTTATTATCCTCATCCTTATTGGAATCAAGGTGTTTGGGGGAGGAGGAGGCTCAAAACCACAACCGATGGATTATAAGGTTCCACCACCGGCAGCCAGTGCGGCGCACTCGCAGAGCAACCGTTCTACTGCTCCATAGACTAGATAGGGAATGCGAGTTTTTATATCCATAGGATGACGGGCTTTTCTGCTCGGGTCAAAGTTATTCTCACGGCTGCGGCCATTCTTATTGGTGCTGCGGTCTGGCTTCGGATACACTTTACTGAACCGGTGCCGCTTATGCGGCGCTATATGGATGCCGTTCATCTTGCAGAGGCGGGAGACTACGTGCACGCCGTTGCCATTTGGCAGCGGCTTTTAGTGGAGTATCCCTCCTTTCCTTACACCTACTTTCAGCTGGGGCGTTTTTACGCCCGAACCGGCCATGCGGCACAGGCGGTTCCCTTATTGCAGCGCCTCGTGAGCCAGCATCCCAGGTTTCCTGAGGCACAGCAGGTTTTAGCAGAGGCCTGTTTGGCAATAAATGATGCTTCCTGCGCCCTACAAGCCGCCAAACAGGCTGCTGCTCAATCACCACATTCGGGTGTGGCCCACAATCTGCTGGCTGCTGCCTACGGTAAAAGTGGTGACCTTGGGGATTGTATCCGTGAAGTTCTCTTGGCCGAGCGTTATGCTCCTTCTAACGCCACGATATGGTTGCATGGAGCCAATATCTTCCAGCAAGCGCAAGACGTGCGTCTTACAGAGCAACAGGCTCGTCGTTGTGTGCAACTTGACCCTAACAACGGGCGGGCATGGTATCTACTTGGATGGGCACTGAACAACGAGCCGGGCGCACCGAATGAACTGAAAGCACTGCACGCTCTTCAACGGGCCGCTGCATTGCAACCACAAGACCCTCTTACGCTGACTGAACTAGGTGACGTTTATCTGAGGTTGCAGAGATATCGAGAGGCAGTACAGACTCTGTCGAAAGCGCGGAATATCACTGCTCTCCCCGAAGCGGATGGGGGCTACAGTCAAAAGCACCTCCTGGCACGCGCTCGTGTGGCACGTTTGCTTGCGATTGCCTTTTTGCGAACATATAAGCAGGCTGATGCTAAGAGAATGTTCATGGAATGCCAAGTCCTTTCTCATGAAGCGGATAAGGCCCCCATGAAAGATTAGGCACTCAGAGGACGTTGGATGCTTTCTAACAGGCGAATAATCTCTCTTGCGATGCGGGGCAGAGGGAGTACAAACTCGGCGGCACCGAGGGCGATGGCGGCTCGCGGCATGCCGAAAACCACGCTTGTTGACTCGTCTTGAGCGATGGTAAAGGCTCCGGCTTGTCGTAGCTGATAAAGCCCACGAGCACCATCTTCCCCCATACCGGTAAGCAGTACGGCAATGGAGTTGGCCTTGGCGCTCTCGGCAGCCGAGTTGAAAAGGGCATCTACCGAAGGCCGATGCCGGTTTACCGGCTCGGACTTTTGTACCTGCACATAGTAGCCGGTGTAAGCACGATGCAGGGTGGTTTGAAAATCGCCTGGTGCTAGCAGCGCAAGACCGGGTTGAACCCTGTCGCCATCTTGTGCCTCCTTTACACGAAAAGCGCATAGTTTGTCGAGGCGCTGGGCGAACGAGGCCGTAAAGCCAGGCGGCATGTGTTGCACCATGACGATGCCGGGAATGTTAGGGGGGAGTGAAGTGAGAATTTCGCGTATGGCTTCCGTGCCACCGGTAGAGGCCCCGATGAGAATCACCTGATGCATGAGCTGTTGAGGTGCTAATCTTGCCGCGAGAGCCTCGGAGGAGTTTACTTCCTGCGGAACGACATGGGCAGATGCAGCGATCTTCACTTTTGTGAGCAACTCTAGGGCAGCATCACCGTTTGATATACTAAGCTGTTGTAGAGTAGGTTTTGGGAAGAAATCTACTGCCCCAAGCTCAAGCGCTTTGATCGTTGTTTCGCATCCGTGTTGTGTTAGGGATGAGACCATAACCACAGGGAGGGGATGCGTCTTCATAAGGTTGGCCAAGAAGGTGAGACCATCCATGTGGGGCATCTCCACATCGAGAGTGAGCACGTCAGGGGAAAGTTCTTCAATTTTTTGAGAGGCTTGCAGCGGGTCGGATGCGGTACCCACCACGTCAATCTCTGGATCGGAGGCAAGCAGTTTGGTAAGCAAAAGGCGCATAAGCGCACTATCGTCCACGATAAGAACACGGATTCGTTTATCCATAAGGAGAGGAGCCTATACCCTAGAGTAGTGAACTCAGCTTTATTGTAGGCTAGGTGTAGAGGATTCTTGAGTGTGCCACGTCACTCGTACAGTTTATGGAAGACGCCGGCAAATATCCAACCAACGATGACCACGATGGGTGACCAACCCATGGCGAGGTGAGCGATGAGCAAGAGAGGGTTTGTTTGTACTCCAGCGAAGGGAGCGAGCCACTGCACGTCTAGGTGACCTAACCATGCCGGCTGAACAACAAGGAGCGACAGGCTGCCTACGATGAGACAACCCACGAGGCCAGGGTTGGTGTTATGACGCAACAAGGAGATAATGCTGTAGATAACGAGGCCGATGAGAGGGCCGAAAAAGAAGATAAGGCCAATGGCCAAGGGAAGATCATCGGGGTCTTCATCGAACCATGGGACAACGCGCATGACGGGTAACAAGAGACCACCAAGAAACTGCGTAAGCAGCATGGGAGCCCAAAACAGATTTTTTTGGTAGAGAGGGAACAGCCCGGCAAAGGCAAGGAGTAGGGCAAGCACCGCGGCATAGCGTGCTGTGATCGGCCATGGGTTGGGCGGGGCATAGGCCTCTAACTCTTCCGCCGCAGTTGGACGCGGAGTTGGTTGCTTAGGTTGAGATGGCTCCTGTTGAGGAGCCGTTGCAGGGGCAGATTGAACGGATGCGGCTGGTTGAGAAGGAGCGAGAGAAGCGGCTGGCGGAGCGGTCTCGGTTGATGTTAGGGTGTTATCATCAGAAGGAGTAGACTGAGTTTCTGTTGCTTCCTTTTGCGGGAGCTTCAAATTAGCAAGGACCGAGGCGAGAGGATCGGGCGCCTTATTGGAGTAGGCTGGTGCCGGTGTATTGTCGGTAGTAGATTTCGATTCCAGAATCTCCGACAGAGAGGCTACACGACGAGACGGAGGAGGTACGGCGGGTGGTGGGGTATGTTTAGCGGCACCAAAGGCGGGGCCGGAATGCTTTTTGGTAGGGGGCACGATGGCGGGAGCGGGACGATGAGCCTTAATAACCTCCTTCTTGGGAGAAGGCGCTGCCGTGGAATCGACCTCAGGTTCGCTCTCTTTGGTAACCTCGGTTGTGGTTTGTTCTGCGGTTTCTTGAGCCGACTGTAGAGGGAGCCCACAGACGCTGCATCGATCGGTGGTGGTGCTTTCCATGCCGCAGTGTTTGCAGATCATCGTCAGAACCTATCTCCTCGCCCGAATTGAAGGAGGCCTATGCTTGCCGAAAATAGCCCTTACCCAAATCATTATAGCATAGGTTGGTTTCGTCTGCACGAATTAGCCGGTGGATGCGCTAGAATCTTCTAACACAGCGTTCCAAGGAGTGTCTAATAGATCAGGGATAGTGGGAACGCCGACTTGGGGGAAGAGAGCTTGACAGAGATTTTAGAGCCTTTGGGAGAGGCGCAGATAGCGGTCTTTGTGTCGGGAGAAGCTCGGGGCAGCAATATGCAGGCGCTGCTAGACGCCTGTATGGAGAAACGAATACTTGGTGAGGTTCGGGTTGTGGTCGGAACACGAGCAGAGGCCCCTGCGTTGGCACGAGCACGCGACGCCGGAGTGTCCGTTCATGTTGTGTCTCCAAGAAAGTATGAGGGGCAAGAAGACGCCTATGCCGAGGCGCTTCTCCGTCTTTTACAACGATATGCGATCAACCTAGTCTGTTTAGCGGGCTACCTTCTGCGGCTTCCTGAGCCGGTGGTGGCGGCCTATCCCTATCGCGTGCTTAACATCCATCCGGCATTGCTGCCGCTGTTTGGTGGGAAGGGAATGTACGGGAAACGGGTTCATGAGGCCGTCATCGAGAGCGGAATGAAGGTGACCGGTTGCACCGTTCATTTTGTGGATAATGATTACGATACGGGGCCTATCCTCGTGCAGCGTGCAATACGGGTGTTCGACGAGGATACACCGGAGACTTTGGCGGCACGACTTTTACCCGAAGAACATAGGGCCTATGTGGAGGCTGTAGAAATACGCACATCAAGGTGGTTGCGTGTGGAGGGGCGACGTGTGGTTACATATCATCCCTAAAGTCATGCGAGTAAAGGAGGAAGTAGAGTGAAGGGAACCACGTTCTTACAAATAGGTGCGTTTACGCTTGCTCTATTGATTGCGGCGGGAGGGCTTCGTGTGAGTGCCGGAGATAATCAGGGTATCTCATCACCACTGCTTCGATCCGACATTGCAAGGGTAGATATGCAAAGGGTCTATGAGGCCTCAGATGCGCCTGCCGTTGTTGAGCAGAAGTACCAAGATGCCATGTTGAAAGCAGCCGATCAGTCGCGCCTGGCGCGGCGGGTGGCTTTTCTTACCCCAGAGGAGCTTGGTGAGTTTTTGCATCTCATTACTTTAGACAATCCAACCCCGGCACAGCAGGCACGAATAAAGGAGTTGCAGAACCTTTCCGATCAGCGCAGCGCACAATTAAATTCTCTCATTACCAAGCCCGATAAGGAGTTAACCCCGGCCGATCGCACCACACTGCAGACGCTGCAGGCGCGCCAGCAACAGTATCTGCAGGACGTGTTGCCAGGCATTGACAAGGAGCTGAGCGATAAGGCACTTCAATCGGTGGACGATTGTCGTAAAGACCAGTTAGAGCAGTTGCGCAACGTGGTCGCCGAGGTGGCGAAGAAAAAAGGTATTCATGAGGTATGGAGTGCCGACACCCTCGTTTATTCCGACAACGATATCACCAATGACGTTATTCAAGCCTTACAGAAGAAACATTAACAGGTTATGCCCATGCAGAGCGGTACACCGCTAGATGCCGTGGCCCAATGGCTTTTATCCCATCGTCGTAAGCTGCTGAACGAATGGCGGCAAGAGGTCAGTCGAATTTTGTGGCATTTAAACCCCTCCTTACTCGGACCTCGTGGTGAACTGCGACAGAGGGTCACTCAAATCCATGACTGTATTGTGCAAAACCATCTGCTTCAACAGTCCTCAGAACGGGTAACGGAAGAGGAGGAACTGCTGGTGGAGCAGATCGCTGAAATGCCGCTTGCATGGGGCGATTTGAGCGCTTGTTTCAAGACGCTCGAGCGATTGGCTATGAAGTATCTTTGTGAGGTGCCAGAGGTTGGGGAACTAGGCTCCTATCGGTACGGAGCCTACATCAACGAGTTCCTCTTGCGCATTGCATCGCTACGGTTACATAAAAGCGAGGCAAAAGAGATCGCCCTTCGTGACTCGGAGGTAGTGAGGCGCCATCGGCTTATGCGATTCCTCTCGAACGCTTCCCATGATGCCCGTGCCCCTCTTACGACCTTGCTAGGTTTCACAGAGCTTTTGCAAGAGGAGACTTATGGACCTTTAAACGAAGCGCAACAGACTGCACTTGGGCATATCTATCACGCCTCTCTCCATCTGCAAGAGATACTCGATAATCTCTTTGATCTACTGAGAGTACAGGATGAAAGGAGGGAACTACATCCACGGCTTTTCGATCTGAACGTCTCCATAAGGGAGATCATCGAAATGCTAAAGCCCTTAGCTCAGCGACAGGGTGTGCAACTTAAGACTGCTTTGAACGCTCCCTTGCCCTGGATTATCGCCGATGAGAGCCTCGTTCGGCATATTATCTATCACATGATACTTGGGGGTCTGCGATCAAGCAAAAAAGATGGCGTCGTTAGCTTAAGCGCCCAGGTGACGGATCAGGAGCTTACCATTGTGGTGACGGATTCTGCAGCACCCGTTCCTCAACAGAAGCTTTCTGCCATCTATGGGCTTTCGGTAGAGCAGGAGCCTGATGCTATGGGAGGTCTAGAGAGGGATTTCGGGCTTTCATTAGCCTGTCGCTATATTGAATTGCATCAAGGCAGGCTGGAGGTAAAAGCCAACGAGGACAATAGTGGTAATGTCTTTCTCATACACATCCCGGTACGTGTTCATGCATCCTACGATGTGGAACTGGAGTCGGACCAGCCATGAAGGAAGGAATGCAACCGACAAGAGGTTCTCAGACTGAGATTCGCGTTCGATATGCTGAATGCGATCCGATGGGAGTGGTTCATCATTCGAACTATCCCATTTGGTTTGAGGCGGCCCGCAGCACATTTTGTCGGGAGCGAGGCATTGATTATGCAAAGATGGAGCGTGATGGCTACGCCATGCCCGTGTTGGAACTGCATTGTCGTTTTATAAAGCCGGCGTATTATGAAGATTTGGTGGTTGTGCGAACATGGCCTAAGGAGTGTAGGCACAGTTTGTTGCGAATGGGATATGAGGTATGGCGTGGTGAAGAGCTTTTGACAGAGGCCGAGACGCTACAGATGTTGATCGAGCGTGCGAGCGGCAAACCACGACGTTTTTCCGAAGAGCTGTATGAGCGATTTATGAACCCCTAAAAAAGCCTAGCCGGCAGCCTCCTCAACGGTGCCGGCTCATATCAAGCGAGGCGCCGGTTACTTGCCAGGACGTGGGCTTTTGCTGATAATTTGAGTCTGGCTTTCTGGCACACTGCTTAAGGGTTGCTTGTGTTCGTGTTGAATAACGCCGATGCGTCGGAGGATGAGAGTAACGGGATCGAAGTAATCGTCAGCAACGCGTTCCTTCAGCGGGATGATGGCATTATCGGTAATATGAATATGCTCGGGGCAGACTTCGGTGCAGCATTTGGTGATGTTACACATTCCTACCCCGGCCTCGCCATGGAGTTGTTCTCGCCGATTGAGATTATCCATGGGGTGCATATCTAGGGCAGCGATGCGAACCATCTGTCGAGGGCCAAAGAAAGCATCCTTACGGTTATGCTCGCGCAGAATATGACATACGTCCTGACATAGGAAACATTCGATGCATTTACGGAACTCTTGAATGCGCTCTACATCGGCCTGTTGCATGCGGAAGGGTTTGCCTGCGAATTCCGGTTTGGGTTGCAGGGGCGGGATTTTGGCTGCGATGCGATAGTTCCAGGATACGTCGGTCACGAGGTCTTTAATGAGAGGGAAGGTGCGCATGGGGCCGACGGTAATAACACCAGAGGGAAATTGGTCTACGCGTGTTTTGCACATCAGGCGTGGTTTTCCATCTATCTCGGCGCTGCAGGAGCCGCATTTTGCCGCCTTACAGTTCCAGCGACAGGCTAATGTGGGGTCAATGTGCTGTTGAATGTAGTGGATGGCGTCGAGTACAACCATGCTTGGTTGTACGGGCACCTCGTAGGAGACCATGTGGCCTCCATTGATATCTCCTCGAAAAACACGGAGGGTAATTTTCTCCATCGGTTTTTCTCCTCGTTTGAATGCGTGTGGGCGTTTACTCCGGCCTCGTTTCTCACTTAAAGAGCGCTTTTAGTCGTTCGGGCATTTCGGGCAGGGGGCGCGGCTCTATTTTAATGCGTTGCCCATCTTTCACTGCAATTAGGTTATGTTTACCCCAGAATGCATCATCGCGATCAGGATAGTCGAGGCGCCACTGGGCGCCACGGCTCTCTTTGCGTTCTAAAGCACAGCGTACGATGATTTCGGAAGTTTTCAGCATAAAGCGTATCTCGCGCGCGGCATGCCAACCGGGATTAAAGCAGCGATCTCCATCTACGTGAAGATGTTCCGCGCGTTTTTGTAGCTCTTGAATCTTCTCGAGCGCTTCAAGAAGCCCCTTCTCGGTTCGCGCGATCATGGCATGTTTTTGCATGGTATCCTGAAGCTCACGATGGATATCGTAGGGGTTTTCACCCTCTTTTGTCTCTAGGGGTAAGAGGAGATAGTCTTCCTCTTCGGCGATCTGCTTCTCATCTATCTTGCCAAAGGAGGCCGTCTTTGCATAGATGGCGGCATGTTCGCCTGCGCGTTTCCCAAAGACAAGAATGTCTGATAAAGAGTTGCCACCGAGCCGGTTGGCTCCATGAAGTCCTGCAGCGACCTCTCCCGCGGCATAGAGCCCTGGTACGGTAGTAGCGCAGGTTTCAGGGTCTACTTTTACTCCGCCCATTGTATAGTGGATGGTTGGATAGACCTCCATAGGTTGTTTGGTGATATCCACATCACCGAGAGCGTGAAACTGTTCGTACATACTCGGCAGTTTGCGCTTGATATAGTCCGCTCCACGATGGCTAATATCGAGATAGACGCCG
>NZ_DATGLN010000114.1:0-16579 GCF_035294165.1 Chthonomonas sp. | reverse complement strand
GGCACCAATAGCGATTTCTTGTTCATCAATCGCTTTCGGCCACCTATGGATCGGGCAGATTTCTTGGCGTTTTCAATCAATCCACAAGTCCATGCTTTTGATGACCTCTCTCTTATAGAGAACTTAACCCCTCAACGAAGTGTGGTGGAAAATGCCCGCCGTATCGCCGAAGGCAAGCCTGTTAGCGTTGGCCCCGTAACGCTGCGCCCGCGCTCTAATCCGTATGCAACCTCCACAACCCCTCAGCCCATTCCCGTCGACCCTCGTCAACAGACCTTAATAGGCGCGGTATGGACACTCGGCAGCCTAGCATATCTTATTGAGGCGCAAAGCGATTTTCTTACGTTCTATGAAGTGTGGGGTTCTAGAGGGTTATTGCAAGAGGACCGTGTGTTTCCTCTTTATCATCTATTTGCAGACCTCGCCGAATTTCAGGGAGGGGTTTTTCACCCTTGCACCTCCACGCATCCAAATGAGGTGCTGGGCTTCGCCGTGGAAAACACTTCGAAAATGGCTTTTTTTATTGCCAATCTTACTGCACAACCGCAACAGGTTGCCCTACCGGCACTAAATGGCTCGCTGTCGGTACGTACTCTGGATGAATCCACCCTATCTGAAGCGACATGGACACCGGAAATATTTCGTTCCACCTTCCAAGAGAGAACCTTCTCTGAAGGTGAGCCTTTTCTGCTATCATCCTACGCCTATGTGCGTCTTGATCTAGCTAAAGGAGTTTTCTGAGAATGCGTGCGTTTATTATGGATGCCCCACGACAGGCGAGAATTGGGGAGTGGCCCACGCCGGAACCGAAGGCGGGAGAGGTGCGTGTGGCTGTTGTGGCAGCAGGTATCTGCGCCGGAGATATCTATATTTATAAGGGCGTGAATCCCTATGTGGTCTACCCGGCTATTGGAGGCCATGAGATCGCCGGTGTGGTGGAAAGCGTTGGGGCCAATGTCGAGGGCCTGCACGAAGGGGATGCCGTAGTCGTGGAGCCTTTTTTAGGGTGTGGTGCTTGCTATCCATGTAGGCAAGGTCGTTCAAACTGCTGCACTAATCTGCAAATTCTGGGTGCCCATCGCCCTGGAGGGTATGCGGAGTTCATTGTGGCTCCTGCCACCCATATCCATAAAGTGCCCGAGGGCCTCTCTCTCTTCCAGGCCTCTTTTGCCGAACCGGTTGCCATCGGCGTACACGGATGCCGCCGAGGCGATGTAAAGCCAGGAGAGTATGTACTTATCCTTGGTTGTGGGCCGATCGGTCTGGCACTCATCGAGGTGGCGCGTGCCTACGGTGCCCATGTGGTAGCTACCGACACCAACCCGGAGCGTGCGGCTTTTGCGGCAAAGCTCGGTGCTACCATTCTTCCTGCCGAAAATCTGCTTGAGACAGTTCGCGAACAGACCAACGGCGAGGGCGCTCCGGTCGTTATGGAAGCTACCGGTAATCCGAAGGCAATGGAGATGACGGTAGACCTTGTGGCCTCTGCTGGGCGCATCGTTATTTTAGGCCTGGTGAAACAGGGAACTACGGTTAATCTCCCTGCGCTAGACTTTACCCGTAAAGAGATGACCTTCCTCGGATCGAGGGCCTCCGTGAACTACTTCCCGGAGGCACTGCGGCTTCTCGCTAGCGGGCAAATCACCTATCCGCGCGTTGCCACCGCCTTTTCCATGTGGGAAGCGCCACAAGTCTTCGCCGATCTCACCGAGCATCCCTCGCGTGTGCATAAGGGCGTTCTGACCATACCGGAGGAGGTGCATCATGCCTAATCTTGCAGAAAAGTCGAGCAAAGAGCTGTTTACCGTGCTGCCTCGAGAGAGCACCCTACCGAACCGTATCGTTGAAAATATCGAAGCTCTTCTCGAGGAGTCCCGCCTGCAGCCTGGAGACAAATTGCCAACCGAACGGGAACTTGCTCAACGCTTCGGCGTCAGTCGAACGGTCATCCGAGAGGCTATTGTGGCCTTAGAGGCGAAAGGACTTTTGGAATCGGCCCCAAGAGGTGGCTCGATTGTGCGTCTCCCTGAAGCACGTACGGTGGCACGCTCTCTCGCCTTTTACCTTCGTCAGGGCACACAGGGCGTTGTTGGTCAACACATTCATGAAGTGCGCAGAACGTTGGAACTCGATATTGCCGAACATGCTGCGCTGCGCCGCACCAAAGAGGATTTGATCGCTTTAAAAGCCCTCCTGGACGAGATGGCCGGTCTGGCGGATGCTAGAGACCGTTGGGTGCAAAACGATGTTGAATTTCATCATACTTTGGCCAAAGCGACACAAAACCCACTCTATCCCCTTCTGCTGGAGTCCATAGCCGATATCATGCTGCAGGTAAGGCGGTTGGCGGTAAATGTGCGTGGCTCCTTCGAGAACGCACTCGATCATCATCGCGCTATTTTCACCTACATTCAACGTGGCGATGCCGAAGGGGCAAGACAGGCGATGTGGGAGCACCTCATCGACTCTGAGGAGGTAATGAATCGAGCGCAGATGGCCTTGCAGAGAGCAACGGAGGAGAGAAGATGAAACCCCTGCGGTTTGCCATGTTAGGAGCCGGCTTTTGGGCGCACTACCAGCTCTCTGCATGGCAGGAGCTGGCGGGCGTGGAATGCGTCGCGCTATGTGACCCGATAAAAGAGAAGGCTGAAAATCTCGCACATCGTCATCACGTTTCGCGCGTCTACACCGATCCCGAATCCCTGTTTGCACACGAGCAGCTCGATTTTGTTGACATCGTCACACCACCTGAAACGCATGCCGCTCTGGTTACTCTAATGCTTGCGCACCGCATCCCTACTATCTGCCAAAAACCGATGGCTACCTCCTACGCGGATGCTGAGAAACTGGTGGCTGCCGCTAAGTCGGCGAATGTACCCTTCTTCATCCACGAAAACTTTCGATGGCAAAAACCCTTCCGCGCCCTGAAAAACGCGCTAGAGCAAAGACGTATCGGTCGCCCTTTTCGTGCTAGGCTCGAGTGTGTTACGGGCTACCCTACCTTTGTTATGCAGCCTTTCCTGAAAGAGCTGGAACAGTTCATCCTTGCAGATTTGGGTAGTCATATTCTCGATATGGCACGCTGCCTATTTGGAGAGGCAAGCTCACTCTATTGCCAAACGGCAAGAGTGCACCCCGATATTCGCGGTGAGGACGCCGCCACGGTGATGCTGCGAATGAATTCGACTATAGTGACGGTTCACCTCGCCGAGGCGGAGACACCCCTCGAGAACGACCCTCTTTTCCAAACCTTGATCTTTATCGAGGGCGAGAAAGGTTCCCTAGAGCTAGGCCTGGATTATCGTGTCCGTGAAACAACCTCCGAAGGCACGTTTGTGAAACGCTTTGCGCCAGAAGCGCGTCCGTGGATGCACCCGGACTATCTGCTGGTTCAGTCTGCTCTTATTCCTTGTAATGCCGATCTGCTCGCAGGACTTCAAAGGCGTAAGTCGCCCGAAACGACAGCAGAGGATAACCTCAAAACAATGCAACTTGTCTTCTCTGCTTACGAATCGGCGCGTACCAATAGCGTTCTTCATTTTGCTCATGCAGAGAAAGGGAAGCTCACATGAAGATACTTATTATCGGGGGTACCGGCCTCATTAGTACCCCTATAACGCATCTTTTAGCCCAACGTGGGGAGGAGGTGTGGCTTTACAACCGAGGTAAGACGGCACGCCCGGTTCCCGCAAATGTGCGAACTATCCACGGCGACCGCACCCAACTTGCAACTTTTGAAGCTCAGATGAAGGAGCTAGGCCCTCTGGATTGTGTTATAGATATGGTTGGCTACCACCCTGAAGAGGCCGAATGCGCCATTCGCGCTTTTTCAGGGCGGGTAGGCCAATACATCTTTTGTAGCACGGTTGACGTCTATACAAAACCGGCTCCATCCTACCCCGTCCGGGAAGAGGCACCCCGTAACCCATCCTCCGAATTCAGCTACGCCTATAATAAGGCCATCATGGAAAATCTTTTTCTACAGGCGCATGAACGCGGCGACCTCTGCGTCACCATTTTGCGGCCGGCTGCAACCTATCATGACCGTGGCACGGTGCTTTATTCTTTGGGGGCGGGCAGCGCCCATCTCGACCGCCTGCGCAAAGCAAAGCCAATTATCGTACACGGGGACGGTACCTCCCTATGGTGCTATTGCCATGCGGAAGACGTTGCCAGAGCGTTTGTCAACGCAGTTGGTAACCCAAAAGCCTTTGGACGTGCCTACAATGTAACGGGTGAGGAGGCGATGACGTGGAAACAGCATCATGAACGGGCTGCCGAGGCTATAGGGGCGCCTCCGCCTACTTTCGTGGCGATTCCCACGCACTTGCTCGTGCAACTTTCTCCAAAACGAGCTTGGATCACGAAAGTCAATTTTTCTTACAATAACATCTTTGATAACTCGGCAGCGCAAGCTGACCTTGGCTTTCGCTATACCATCTCCTTCACAGAGGGTGTGCAGCGCATGGCCGCTTGGTACGAAGCCAACGGTGGTTTTGAAAACAGCGATGCCGACACCGAGTACGAGACTGTGCTGCAACGATGGCGCCAGCTCGAAGCGCTGCTGGAGAAAGGAGCGTTATGAGCACTACAAACGCTTTTCTCGAAGGTCTCTTCTCGTTGCATAATCGCGTTGCGCTGGTAACGGGGGCCAGCAGTGGCATCGGACGTGCTATCGCCGTCGGGCTTGCAAAGGCTGGTGCTCATGTTGCCTTGCAGGGGCGCTCACAAGAAAGACTGCATGAAACCGCGCATCAGATCGAAAAAGCGAACGGTTCTGCCTCTCTTTTTCCTGCAGACCTCGCGGATGAAACGGCCTGTCGCCATATCGTGGAAGAGGTTGTTGGGCGATGTGGCCACATAGATATACTCATCAATAATGCCGGCATAAACCGTCGTAATCCTATGGCCTGCGCCACCCCTCATGAGTTCGAGGAGGTGATGGCGGTGAACCTGAAGGCCCCTTTTCTCCTATCGCAGGCTGCCTACCCTTTTTTGAAGGCGAGCGGCAACGGCAAAGTGGTTCTGGTGGGATCGATCACCTCTGTTTGGGGACTTGGTGGCGTGGGCGTATACGGCATGAGTAAGGCAGCACTCCTTCAGCTCACGCGCACTCTTGCAGTAGAGTGGGCGCGAGATAATATCCAGGTGAACTGTCTTATCCCCGGTTTCATCCTTACCCCCCTTACCGAAGAGTCTATATGGGGTGACCAGAAGCGCCGTCGTTGGTTGACCGAGCGTATCCCTATGGGGCGACCAGGCCAACCCGAAGAGCTTGTAGGGGCGGTGGTCTATCTCTGTTCGCCGGCCTCCTCTTACACCACCGGGCAAGCCTTCGTTGTAGATGGCGGCTTTCTGGCCGGAGGATGGTGGGATAATGGGGAGGAGACCCGCGAAAATGACCCGTAGCGTTCCCCTGTGCGTTCATGCTACGGCTCCGGCAAAGGTGATTCTTTTCGGGGAGCATGCTATTAATAGGGGGCAACCGGCCGTTGCCACAGCCGTTGGCCTCTATGCACATTGTAAGCTGACGGTGGAAGGCTCGTACTTCTTGCTAAGAGGGGGCGGCAAGCAGGCTTTCTTTTCACGCGAAGAGGTTCTCTCCCTAACACATCAGATAGAGGATATGAGAAAGCATGAGAAATATGACGACATACGTCGTATAAAATTTGATAACTATTTTGCACCTGCCCTCTATCTTCTTGGCCATGCTTTTGGTGATAGTCTCCCTCAAGGGCTTCATATCGAGTGGCAGAGCAGCATCCCTGCCTCCTCTGGGTTAGGCTCTGGAGGGGCGGCCTTTACCGCCCTAGCAGCGGCTGTGGCGCCTCTATTACAGGCAGAAAATGACCTTCTGCGTCGTGCTGACTGGGCACATCATGGCGACATCGTGGCTCACGGTGGCATCGCATCCGCCCTCGACACGCAAACGTCGCTGTTAGGCGGGGTTATCGGCTATTCCGGTAAAGGTTTGGCTCGTTCCTTGCCGTTTGCCTCAGGTCTCGATCTTGTTATTGCCAACACGGGAGTGAATGCCGCCACGGCAGAGGTTAACCGCGCGCTCAAACAACGCGAGGCCGAAAATCCTCGCCGTTTTAAAACCTACTTCGAGACCATCGGAGAGTTAGCCCGCTCTGCAGAGCCTCTCTTGGCACAGGGCGATTGGCAGCAGCTAGGACATCTGCTATGGCTTAATCAACTTGTTTTGGAAAAAGTCGGCGTCTCTTGCTCGGAAATAGAGACGCTGGTTCGTGTGGCCTTAGATGCCGGCGCCTACGGGGCGAAATTAGCCGGCTCGGGTGGAGGCGGCATCGTGATCGCCCTGGTCTCCCCCGCAGTCAAGGAGGCCGTTATCTCTGCACTTCGGGAGACCGGTGCGGAAATTCATGCGCCCTCGATCGGTGTGGAGGGAGCAAAAATAGAGAAAATAGAGGAGAAACGATGAACTTTCAGATCATTGACCTTACCCATGTTCTTCGTCCAGGAGAGGAGCAGTACTCGGTTGAGATAAAGCAGCGCGGCAAGCCTAGAGAGACCCCAACCGGTGATATTATGCATGACGTCTACATGTGGTCACATTCCGGGACCCATGTCGAGGTGTCGTTGCACTTTTATGCTGGTGGAAAAGACACGGCAAGCTTCCCTGCCGAGCGGTTTATGGGGCCGGCCATTCGCCTGGACTTTCGCCATAAACAGAAAGATGAACCGATCACCCTGCAAGATTTCCAACAAGCAGGCGATATTCGCCTTGGTGATATCGTGATTCTGTGGGAGGGGCGCGACCATCTCTATCGTACTAAAGATTCGCACGCACGTCCCTACGTCAGCGAAGAGGCCGCCGAATGGCTGGTCTACGACCGAAAAATTAAGTTGCTTGGAACCGATTCCTCTGGTTTTGAGGTGCGTGGAGGAAACAAAGATCACCCCAATCATCATCTCTTCTTCAAAGAGGGCAACGATATTCCCGTGGTAGAGTGCCTTTGCAACCTCGACAAAATCCCCACCCAGCGCTTCTTCTTTATCGGGTTGCCGCTGCCTGTGAAGGGGCTGGATGCGTCTCCGATACGCGCGGTAGCCCTCGTGGGAACCCCTTTTACGGAGTAGAAGATGATTCGCATCGGATCTGCTCTTTTTAATGCCGACCATAGCCGGCTTGGAGAAGAGCTGCTTCAGACGGAGGCGGCTGGAATAGACTTCTTTCATTTCGACGTATTCGACGGCTATTTCACGCCCGATCAGGCCTTTGCGCCTAAAACCATTGCCACCCTACGCCCGCTCTCGCAGAAGCCATTCGAGGTTCATCTCGCCGTGCAAGAGCCTATTCGTTTTCTTCAGCCGCTTGCCGATGCAGGCGTTGACCTCATCTTTCTTCCGGCCGAAAGCACGCCACTGCTTTATGAAACTATCTATGCGGTGCGCGAGAGAGGGTTGAAGGTGGGGCTTTGCTTGGCTCTGGGAACCTCGCTTAGTGTGCTGGATGCTACTCTGCCTTTTCTGGATGCTGTGCTGTTGCTAGGCCGTGTTACCGGCGAAGGGCAACGTGGGCGTAGCTTTCAAACTCTCACATTAGAGCGCATACGTGAGGTGCGCAAGCGGATAGATGCTATTGGGCTTCCCATAGATTTGCAGGCCGCAGGGGGTCTGGAAACACCACACTGTGTGGAAGTGTGCCGTGCAGGGGCGAGTTCGCTACCTATTGGGGCCGCTTTGCATCGTGAAAGCGATAAAGCCGCCTGGTTGGCGCACCTACGTCAGCTTTTGAAGCCGTCTCAACCTACAACCCCATCCATCTCTACACCCTCTGCTTCGGGCGTAGCGAGGTTTGAGGTGCTTGTGGCCTCTCGCTCGTTTGGCAAAAACTGCCCGGAGGTCATCGAAAAGCTGAAGGCCGCCGGATGTATTTTGACCGGTTTTGAACTGGAGCGTGCGCCTACAGAGGAGGAGCTGATAAGTCGTATTGGTACGGCCGATGTCCTTATCTCCGGCACAGAGCCGGTTACCGCGCGGGTTATCGAGGCCGCTCCGAAGCTCAAACTGATCGCCAAACATGGGGTCGGCTATGAAAACATTGCTCTCGAGGCAGCAAAGGCACGCCAGATTCCCGTTACTCTTACGGGCGGCGCCATAGCCGAGTCGGTGGCAGAGCTTGCCTTCGGCTTTATGCTGGCTTTGGCTCGCCAACTGCCTCAAGGAGATGCCGCCGTGAAAGCTGGGCATTGGCGACGCTTTGTGGGTGTGGAACTGAAGGGCAAGACGCTTGGGATTGTGGGACTTGGACAGATCGGAAAAACGCTCTGCCGACGCGCCAGAGCGTTTGAAATGAACGTAGTCGCCACAGAAGCCCAGCCCGATCAAAACTTTGTAACCTCTTGGGGGGTGGAGCTGCTGCCTCTTGAAACGCTGCTAGAGAGGGCCGACTTTGTCTCCTTGCACGTGCCGGTAACTCCGCAAACTCAAAGGCTTATCGGCGAGCCGCAACTTCATCGCATGAAACCTACTGCCTATCTTATCAATACCTCACGAGGAGAGTTGGTAGACGAAGATGCGCTCTATCAGGCCTTAAAACAGGGCCGGATCGCCGGGGCGGCTTCGGATGTGTTTTCAAAAGAGCCTCCTGGAGAACATCCTCTCCTTTCGCTACCCAACTTCATCGCGATGCCCCATTGTGGTGGCCAGACCCAAGAAGGGTTGCGCCGCATGGGCGAAAGCGTTGCGGAAAACGTGCTCCGCGTTCTTCACGGGCAAGAACCACTCTACCGTATCGTCTAAAATCTGCAAAAAGGTGAAACCAGGTTCATGAGATTAAAAGTTAGTGACAACCGCCGATTCCTTGTCTATGAAGATGGAACGCCCTTCTTCTACCTGGGCGATACCGCCTGGGAGCTGTTCCATCGCCTTACCTTTGAGGAGGCCAAGCACTACCTACGCGATCGGGCCGCAAAAGGCTTTACCGTCATCCAAGCCGTCGCCCTCGCCGAATTCGATGGCCTCAACGAGCCAAATCGCTACGGACATACCCCTCTGCACAACAACGACCCTACCAAGCCGAATGAGGACTACTTCGCCCATGTTGACCGGGTGGTGCAATATGCGGAATCGCTGGGGCTAACCATCGGCATGTTGCCTACCTGGGGCGATAAGTGGAACAAGAAGTGGGGTGTTGGCCCCGAAATCTTTACCCCAGAAAACGCACGAGCCTATGGTGAGTTTCTCGGAAAGCGGTACCGAAACGCCTCTCTCATCTGGATATTGGGGGGCGATAGACCGGTAGAAACCGACACCCATCGCGCTATTCTGCGCGCTATGGCAGAGGGGCTTGCTAGCGGCGACTCCGGAGCGCATCTGCGCACGTTTCATCCCCCAGGCACACACTCCTCCACGGAATATCTCCCCGACGAACCCTGGCTGGACTTCCATATGTATCAGACCGGCCACGGGCGTGAACGGCCCACCTGGCAACTACTGGCTCAGGACTATGCCCACCAACCGACCAAACCCTGCATAGATGCAGAGCCGGGATATGAAGACCACCCCGTAGACTTTAATCCTCAAAAAGGCTACCTCGATGCAAACGACGTGCGCCGTTTTGCCTACTGGAGCATGTTTTCCGGAGCGTTCGGCCACACCTACGGCTGCCACGATATTTGGCAGTTCTACGACCCCGCGCAGCATCCGCCCATCAGTTGGGCACGTACACCTTGGCAAGAGGCGCTGCATCTGCCCGGAGCCGGCCAAATGCGCCATCTCCGCAAGCTCATCGAATCGCGCCCCTTCCTAAGCCGTGTTCCAGACCAAAGCCTCCTTACCGCCGATGCCGACGATCCACTTCATCACATCGCCGTCACACGCGATCGTGAAAACCGTTATGCGCTCTTCTATCTGCCTTACGGGGGACGCTTTGTGGCGAACCTAAGCCCTTTGGCGGAGCAGCGCTTTCGTGCCCAATGGCTCGATCCACGCACCGGCGTTTACTACCTTTTAGGGGAGATCGGAACTGGAGGCGAGATAGAGTTCATTGCGCCCTCCGCAGGAAAAGGGGAAGACTGGGTACTTGTGCTTGATAAGGTGTAACCACCAGTATTCTCATGGCTCCATGATGCGCGTGCACTAGCGGTAGCAGGCATCGTGCAGATTAGAGACGAGGACTACAATAGGCCTGCCTATGCGGTTCTCAATCGGCTCCGGAGGACGTGAGGGCTGTCGCAGTAGAGCGCATAGCAGCTCCTGATGAACTCCTATGCCCTGAGCATGAGGTGTGGACTGCCGACGGACTTTAGCCTCGCATGGTGGGGTTGGCCTGCGTTCCTATCCGCTCAATCAGCCCACGCGACATGATAGGGGTAGGTCTTGTGCCTACCCCTCGATAAGCCCATCTAGTTCGCCCCCTCTGTCCCATCCTGTCGTCCTGGCGGATGAGGGGAAGGGTGTCGGCCTTAAGCACAGCGCTGTTGGCCTTGATAAGAAGAAGAGACGATGAAATTAAGTGAATATTATTGGTATCTGAGCCGTCAATGGGGTTCTGAATAGAGAGAAAAGGGGTTTATCGTTAGTTGCCAAAGGAGATCGAGAGTTAGCTTACTTGTAAAAGTTGCTGAAAAATGATATAATCAATTTGAGTCTCCCATAGTTGTATCAAAGGGGGACCCTGTTATGACGCTGTTGTACCGGTTGTTTCCGCTGTTCGGGGCCGACGAGGACGCAATTTTTCGAAATGAACTTCGATCCACCACAAAAGGGGCATGGTTTAGATAACCGTGAGGAGTTTCACGATTCCTCGCTACCCTCCATCTCAAAAGCATCTGCGAGTTCACCTCCAAAAACCGCGCGGCGTGCGCGCCTCTACGATCTGGTCTTCGGGGTGGGGTTGGTAGCGCTCTTCGCCTACGCTTTGCACAGACCGTTTCATCTTCATGAGTTTGGTGTTTGGGGCATCGCCACCCTGCTGTTGCTGTTGGTTAGCTCTCTCCCTCTTGTTGACTCGAACTATCGCCCGTTCACCTTCACCGGCCCAACCGCCTTTGGCCTGGCCATATGGATATCGCCCGGGGTTGCTGCAGCGAGCGCCCTCGCCGCCCATTTCCTACGGGCACGGTTTTGGGTAAAAGGCGGAGCGTATCGAGGCTACACGCGTTTTCAGGGCGGCCAACTCGCATTGGCCTCACTGGCCATCGCGACTTTTTGGAACCGGTTGCCGGTGCGTTTCACTCCCAACGACCTCTCTCACGTGCTCTCTGTGGGTCTGCTCGCCGCTTTCATCTTCGTTGGGCTTGAACTCGCCCTGTCGCTTCTGGCCCCGCCACCGCGCGTAAAAAAGGTGGAGATGCGGCGCAATCTGGCGATGAATACCCTCGTTTACAGCGTGGGGCTTTTGCCCATTCTCTTGCTCATTCCTCTTCGGCTTACCTACGGCCCCATCCTCTGTCTGCCCGTGGGGCTGCTGCTGCTGCTTGCCGCTACGACCCTGCGCCTTAGTCATGAGGTAAACGGGCTGCATCGTCAACTGCAGATCGCCGAAGCTTTAGGCCGGGCCGGGCTGAAAGCTGCCGGCTCCGAACGCCCAGAACAGCTTCTAGAGCGATTCCTTAAGCTCGCCCAGGAGCTGCTGCAGTGCGAGCGCTCCCTTGTTTGGCTGCCGGAAGCCGGTACAGGCGATTTCTATCCCGCCGTTGCCCTTCCCGACAAAGGCCCCTTTGCCGGCAGAAAGTACCACTTCGGGCATGGGTTGGTAGGCCACGCAGCCGCTCGTGTGCGCCCGCGCCTTATCCTTGATGCTGCTACCGACGTCCATCGCGCCCACTATGAGATGGCCACCGGCTCCTGGATACTCTATCCCATTGTGGTGAGGGAGCAGATACTGGGCGTCGCGCACTGGGTGCGCCCGGCCAGCAACCCCTTTTTACTTGAGGATTTAGAGCGTCTAGAAGCCCTTATGCCACTGGCCACCATTGCCCTCGAAAACTTTTTCGTTCACGAGCAGATACGCGTTCAGGCCATCACCGATGGCCTTACAGGCCTTTGGAATCAGCGCCACACCATGGAGCTGCTTCGGGAAGAGCTTCAGCGTGCCGCGCGTTACCACCGCACCTTCTCCATTCTTATGCTAGATGTAGATAGCTTCAAGAGCTTCAACGATACCTATGGGCATCTTCGAGGCGATCAGCTCCTGCGTAGCATCGCCACCGTGCTGCGCACGAGTGTACGCTCCGTAGACCATGTAGGGCGCTACGGAGGTGAAGAGTTTCTGGTGATTCTGCCCGAAACCGGAAAGCATGAGGCCTGCTTGTTGGCCGAGCGCCTGCGTGCGGCCGTGGAGGAGTACGGTGTCATTCTCACCGACAAAGGCCCTGTGCGACGTACCGTCAGCATTGGCGTTGCCGCCTATCCGGAAGATGCCCTCAACCCAGCCGAGCTGATCGAACGGGCCGATGAAGCTCTCTATCGCGCAAAATGCGCCGGCAAAAACTGTGTGATCTGGGCGTGAGGGAAGATGTCACGACGCACAAACAAAGATAGAGGCTTTAAAGCAACCCGTCGTGAACTCTTGGTGACCTCGCTCGGCCTGCTGATCTCGCCCAATAATTCCGAGGAGGGTATGTTCGTGCAGCAAGCAACGGCTTCCAACGAGGAGAACGATATAGAGAAAAGTATTGCGCTCTTGATTGAACAGCACAATCTCTCGCTGACCGAGGCGCAGCGCCGTCTGTTGCCGCAGCAACTGCAGGAATTAAAAGCGACCATCACGGCACTCCGCAAATTCCCTCTTCAGGACGGAGATAGCGAGCCTGCTACTCTCTTACCGATCCTTCCTGTGGGCCGTCGTCCCTCTTGAAAGGCCCTACCCATGTCAGAGATTCCAGTTCATTATCTTAGCGCCGTTGAACTGGGGAGGCTGATTCGGGAAAAGAGGCTCTCTTCGCTCGAGCTAACGCGCCTTTATCTCGAACGGTTGGAAAAGATCGGCCGTTCGCTGAACGCTGTGGCCGAGCTAACGCCCGAATTGGCCCTCGCCCAAGCGCGTCAAGCGGATGAGGAGCTTGCAAAAGGGTACATCCGTAGCCCCTTTCACGGCGTGCCCTACGGTGCCAAAGACCTTTTGGCCACAAAAGATATCCCCACTCGATGGGGATCGCCTGCCCATAAAGACCAGATTTTCGACTACGATGCCACCGTCATTCGCAAGCTGCATCAGGCCGGCGCGGTGCTGGTGGCCAAACTGAGCATGATCGAGCTGGCCGGAGGCGGGGGCTACGACTCCCCCGCAGCGTCGTTGGAGGGGCCGTGTCGCTGCCCATGGAACCCTAGCCGATGGGCAGGAGGTTCCTCCTCTGGCTCTGGAGCCGCCGTAAGTGCAGGCCTGGTCGGTTTTGCTTTAGGAACGGAGACTTGGGGCAGCATCACCGTGCCCGCCGCTTTCTGTGGCATTAGCGGTCTGCGCCCTACCTACGGAAGGGTGAGCCGCCGTGGAGCCATGGCGCTCTGTTGGACTCTCGATAAGATCGGCCCTATGGCGCGCTCCGCCGAAGATTGCGGCTTTATTTTGCAGGCGATCGCCGGACCAGACCCGCTTGATGCCACCTGTGCCCCCATCGGCTTTCGATTCCGTGCCTATCCGCTTGTAAGCCGTAAGCGATACCCCATTCGGCTTGGTGTGCTGCCGCACGACACCTCTAAGGTGCCTGAGGTGCAAAAGGCCTTTGAGGAGGCCCTGACCGTGTTTCGTAAACGAAACTTTCACATAGAAGAGGCCTCCTATCCACCCGATATTCCCTATAACGCTGCCGCCTCGCTTATCGTTATGGCGGAAGGCTCGGCCGCCTTTGAAGGGCTTATCCGCAGCGAACGCCTGCAACTCCTGGCCGACCCTCAGCAGCAGGCCGGCCTTATTGCCGGGCTTTCCATCTCCTCTGCCGACTATCTTCGTGCCCAGCGCATTCGCAAAATAGCCATCCAGGCCCTCAACGCGCTCTGGGAGCGTTTCGATCTCCTTATTGCGCCCACCCTTCTCACCGTGGCACCCGAAGTCTCCAAACCCCTCAGCGCCAGCACGGAGCCTTGGGGTGGCAACGGTGGGCCGGGCAATCTGGCCGGTTGGCCGTCGCTTTCCATCCCTATGGGCTTCGGCAAAGAGAGCCTGCCGCTAGGGCTTGAAATCATCGGCCCTCCAGGCGGTGAACAGGCCGTGCTTGCGCTCGGGATGACCTATCAACGAGAGACCGATTGGCATAGAAAGCATCCAATTCTATGAAAGCCCTTTTCTTTACGTCCCTTTGCCTACTGATCGTCGGCTGGCAAACGCCCTCCATCGCGCCTTCCCCAAGTGGTAAAACACCTCTGGTCACCTTGCCAAAGATCATCAAAAAACGCAACTCTAACATCGTTCAAGGCTCCATTCTGAAGATGGATGCCGAGGCGCTTACCCTGCATATTGGCGGTGGAGTGGAGACGGTACATCTCACCGACCAGACGCGCTACTGGCGCAATCTCCAAGCCGTAACCCGCGACGCCTTTAAAGAGGGGCAGACGGTGATCGCCCACCTGCGTCGCTCTCATGGCGAGAGCCGTCGCCTTGTTGTAGACCTGGCCGATCCCCAAAGTTGGCGCTGGCTACAGCACCTGCGACGCGACATCGTAGAGGCCTCTTTTGAATCCGCCACGGAAGACCAGATGCTGGTGAGATTGAACGGCGCAAACATAGACTTCGCTTACGGCCTGAGCGACGACACCTTGTGGGGCATTAAAGGCGCCCAAGTGCCCGCCAACCCTTTTCACTCCGGCGACAGGGTATGGATCGTTCCCCGCGCCCGTTCCGATGGCGGTATCGCGGCACGTGCCGTGGCCGATACGCATCATCAGGCCCTGCTGCTTAGGGAGCAGTTGGCCACTACCCTACACGGCAAGATCGTGGCGGTGGATAGCCAAACACATACCTTTACGCTTCAAACGGAGTTGGGGGAGCGACGCACTCTCGACATGCCTCTCTCTACCGAAATGGTCCGTTCGCGAACCTCCCGCACGAAAGCGCTAGAGGAAGGCGAGTTGAAACCGGGGCTTTTGGTGACGGTGCATCTGCAGCACAAGCGTGACGGCACTGTGCTGGTACGTAGCATCACGCTTCAAGCGGCTAGGCATCGGCGAAAATAGAGGAGCCGAAGCGGACAAAAGGGCGTTGCGCTGAATCGTTACGGTTCGGCACCGGCCAAAAGCTCTACGATCACCGAATCGGTAAGGGGAAGGCCTTTGGTGCTGACGCGCAGCATATCGCCGTTCCACTCAAGCAGGCCTTGCTGCACGAGCTTCTCTATCCCGCGTCTATAGCGGGCGAGAGGGTCAAGCCCGAAACGGTCGCGCAATGCGTTAAGCGAGACGCCGGCGCGAAGGCGCAGACCCAGCAAAAGAGTTTCGTCTAGCGCCTGCGGAGGGGCCAAACACTCCTCTTCCACGCAGAGGTCTTCGCCTTTTTTCACCTTCTGCACATAGCGTTTCGGGAGGCGCTCACGCTTCCAACGTCGCCCTCCCACATAAGAGACGGCTCCGGGGCCTACGCCCAAATACTCCTCGTTATGCCAATAAACGAGGTTATGACGGCAGGCAAACCCGGGAAGAGAGAAGTTGCTGATCTCGTAGTGCACATATCCGGCCTGCGATAGGCGCAACAGAGCATATTCATACATCGCTACAACGGTGTCGTCATCGGGCAAGACCAGCCGCCCTCCAACGCTAAGGCGCTCGAAGCGGGTGCCCGGCTCAATGGTAAGGGCGTAAAGGGAGAGATGTTCGGGGGCAAGCTGAATAGCCTGCTCAAGAGAGGCTTGCCAAAGAGGCAGAGTCTGTTTCGGAAGGCCAAACATCAGGTCGAGATTCACGTTTGTAAAGCCGGCTTCTCGTGCGGCGCGGTAGGCATGCACGGCCTCCGCGGTGGTATGGAAGCGATCTAGCGCGGTAAGTAGAGCGTTATCGAAGGCCTGGACACCGATGCTAATGCGGTTGAATCCGAGGGCGTGCATGGCGGCGAATTTGGCGACATCTGCCGAGGTGGGGTTGGCTTCACTGGAGATTTCGGCGTCGGGCAATAGGGAAAAATGAGAGCGAATGGTTGCCATAAGCTCTGTAAGCTGTGCACTACTTAAGAAGGTAGGGGTTCCGCCGCCAAAGTAGACGGTGGCAAGCGGGCGATCGGAAAGCGGCGTGCCTCCTATGCGCTCCTGGCTTGCTTTGGCAATGTCGAGGCCGATCGCCTCTACCGTCTCCTCAATCAGAGCGCTCTGGGCCGGTTCCACATAGGTGTTAAAGTCGCAGTAGGCGCAATGGTGAACGCAAAAAGGGATGTGCACATACAGTGAAAGCGGTTTTGTCATACGTAAGACCTTAACTCAAAGCGACATGACGGACATGGATCCATTTTTGCGATTCTACCCTACTTTGCTTATCGAAACAGACGGCCCAATGAGAGAGGGCGTAGATTCCCTTGTTTCCGACGTATCAAGAAGAGATCGCCTCTCAACGTTTGGATAGATGTTGCTGCAAGGCGATGTTGACAAAGGCCCTGATAGTGTGATATAATGTAGTTTCGTGCGCGGAG
>NZ_DATGLN010000113.1:0-34851 GCF_035294165.1 Chthonomonas sp. | reverse complement strand
GGGATAGAAGTTTGTATGCTAGAATCGTAGTAGGATTTCAGGTGTTTTTGCCGGAGAAAGGAGTTGACGGTTGGTCAAAGAGATCATCGTGAATGTGGGAGAAAGAGAAACACGCATTGCTGTTTTGGAAGATGGCAAGCTAATGGAACTGCAGATAGAGCGCTCCGAGCGTTTGGTAGGTAGCCTCTATAAGTGCCGTGTGATGAACGTTCTGCCCGGCATGGATGCTGCCTTCGTGGATATAGGGCTGGAACGCAACGCCTTTCTTTATGTGGGCGATGTGCTGCCGAATAGAGTTATGGGGCAGGAGCCTCAAGCGCTTGCCGGGGAGAAGACCCAGGTGGCTGCCGAGTTTCCCTCAGGGGCGCAAGAGGCCATTCTTCCCATTGGGCTTGCCGAGGTCGCAAACGGCGAGACGGACGTGATAGACGCAGATATGGATGCGGAGGCGTTAGAGGAGGACGAGGATACGGAGAGAGCGCAGAGCACAACCGAGGAGATCATCCAGGAGGCTTTAGAGACCGCCGAGGCCGAAGAGGAAGCTGCCGAGGAGGAGCCGGAGGCGACCTCGCGCGTGCGATGGCGCCCGCGTCGCATCTTTCGGCGCTCGACGTTACGGCGACAAAGCATCAGCGATGTGCTTAAGGTAGGGCAGGAGCTTTTGGTACAGGTTATTAAGGGGCCGCGCAGCACAAAAGGTGCCCGTGTTTCCACACGCATTACCCTGCCGGGACGGTATGTGGTGCTTATGCCCGGTGCCGAGTTGCTGGGTGTGTCCCGTAAGATCGAAGACTCTAAAGAGCGAGAACGCCTGAAACGCATTGGAGAGAAGCTGCGCCGCCCCGGCTTTGGGCTGATTGTGCGCACCGAGGCAGAGGATAAAACGGAAGCCGAACTCGAGGCCGACCTGCAGTTTTTGTTGCAAAGTTGGCAGCAGATACAGCAGCGCGCTCAAGAGGTGGAGGCACCCGCCTTGGTGATGCAAGACCTAACCCTGCTCTATAAAACCATTCGCGATATTTTTAGCTCTGATGTGCAGCGCCTGGTGATAGATGACCCGGCGGAATACGAGAAGGCCAACGCGTTGTTGGAGCGCATCTCGCCTAAGCTCATCGGGCGTGTGCAGCTTTACGATGGCGCCCAGCCCATCTTCGACTACTACAAAATCGAGGAGCAGATCGAAAGGAACCTGAGGCGTAAGGTCTACCTTAAGTCCGGCGGCTCCTTAGTGATTGACGAAACGGAGGCGTTGACCGTTATAGATGTGAACACGAGTAAAAACGTGGGTGGAAGCAGCCTTGCCGAAACGATATTCAAGACGAACTTAGAGGCGGCCGAGGAGATAGCACGGCAACTGCGCCTACGTGACATCGGCGGGATCATCGTCATAGATTTTATTGATATGAGCAACCCGCGCGATAGGATGGCAGTGGTGAAAGCTTTGGAGGCTGCGCTGAAGAGAGATCGCTCGCGCACGAAGGTTTCCCCTATGAGCCGTTTAGGGCTTGTGGAGATGACCCGTAAGCGCACGGCAGACAACCTTCTGAACTTTCTGAGCGAAGAGTGCCCGCTTTGCAAGGGGCGCGGCCACCTGCCCTCGGCGGAAAGCGTGTCGTTGGAGGTGGAGCGAGACCTAAGGCGCATGGTGGCCGACCCGAAGTATGCAAAGAAGGAGGCTTTTCGCATTACCTGCCATCCCGATGTGGCCGAGTTTTTGATCGGGCCGGATGGAGCGACGGTAGAGGAGATGGAGCGTGAGCTAGAGAAAGCACTTTATATTCGGGCATCGGAGGAGGCGGTCGTCGAAAAGTATCTCATCGAGGCCGGAGAGATCGCCTCTTTTGAGAAGAGCCGTGCCGGAATCAAGCGAGCGCAGATTGTGGAGTGTCGCATCCGTCGCTCTTTGCTGAAGGAGGGCAATCATTGCATCGGGTGGGCCGATGGGCAGATGCTCGATCTCGACGATGGGTATCGGTTCATTGGGCAGCGAGCAAAAGCGCGTATTCTGCTGGTGCGGCGCTCGTATGCCATGGCACAACTGATCCCCGGCACAAATCGCCCCATAGAAGAGAAGTAGACAAGATATGACAACCGTTGCCATTATCGGAGCCGGTATTGCGGGGTTAAGTACAGCGCAGGCCTTACTGCATCGTTCCGAAGGAATTCGGGTGCAGATTTACGAAAAAAGTCGAGGGATAGGTGGGCGTGTAGCTACCAGGCGCATTGAAGGATGCATTGTAGACCATGGTGCCCAGAACATCAAGACGACGGAGCCAGCCTTCCTTAACATGCTGCTGGCGGAGCTAGATACGACAGACCTCGTTCCGATAGCGGCACCCGTGCGGATTTGGCGTGCCGATGGCGAAATCCTGCCGCCTGACCCCATCCATGAAACGATCGGCAAATACGCCTATCGTTACGGCCTAACAACCTTGGCGAAACTCCTTTGGGCGCGTTTGCCCAAAGAGCGAGCCGCGCTGCATTTGGAGACACCGGTGGCACGGCTAGCAGAAGAGGGGGAAGAAGTGGTCTTAAAGGATGGGGAGGGGCATGAGCTTACACGGGCCGATTTCGCGGTGCTTACCGCACCGCTTCCACAATCGGCGAGCTTGTTGGCGGAAAGTGCGCTCTGGATGCGGGCGACCCAGCAGACGCTCGACAGGGTGCGTGCGCTGCGGGAGGTGGAGTATGCGCCCTGCCTGTCCGTGCTTTTGGGCTACGAGCCGGGGCTACCGGAACCTCCTGCCTATGCGCTTTTAGCGGAAGACCGTTCTGAGACGCTGCTGTGGCTGGCATTTGAGCACCTTAAAGCCCCGGAGCGCGCGCCGAACGGAGAGAGCCTGTTAATTGCCCAGTGGGGGCCGGCGATGAGTAAGGTCTGCTTCGAAGAGGCGGAAGAGATGGTGGTGGGAAGAACGCTGAACGAGCTGAAACGACTGTTTGGGGAAACCTATGAACGCCCGCTGTGGACGCAGGTGAAGCGTTGGCGCTACTCTCAACCGCGGGGCATGATGCCTTTTGAGATGATCAATCCGCCTGCGGTCGATTCTTTGATCTATGTGGCCGGGGATGGAACCCGTCCGGAGGGTGGGCGCATCCATCAGGCCTATCTATCTGGAGTGGAAACGGCAGAAGCCATCCTCGCCCGAATAGGAGAGCACAACGTTGCGTAAGAAAGAGGATAGCCGCTTTATTAGCCCGATGGAGCTGCCTGAAGATACGGCGGAGCTTTCGTTGCGCCCACGCTTTTTGCGCGAGATGATCGGCCAGCAGAAGATCAAACAGAACTTGGCCATTGCCATTGAGGCCGCACGCGAACGCGGTGAGGCGCTCGATCATGTGTTGCTGTACGGGCCTCCCGGTTTGGGCAAGACGACGCTGAGCCATATTATCGCCAACGAGATGGGGGTCCCCATTCATACCACCTCCGGCCCTGCCCTAGAAAAGCCGGGCGATTTGGCAGCGATATTGACATCGCTGGAGGATCAGAGCGTCTTCTTTATTGACGAAATCCACCGGTTGAGCCGTGTGGTGGAAGAGGTGCTGTATTCGGCTATGGAGGATTTTCGGCTCGATGTGGTGATAGGGCAGGGGCCTTCGGCACGCACGATTGCTCTTAACATTCCGCCGTTTACGCTTGTGGGCGCCACGACACGAGCGGGGCTGATCTCCTCCCCCATGCGAAGCCGCTTCGGCATTCACTGCAGTTTCGAGTTTTACACGCAGGAGGAGCTAACGACCATTGTTTTACGCTCCGCAGAAATCCTCAACGTGGCGATTGAGGAGGAGGGCGCCGAGGAGATCGCGCGACGTGCGCGGGGAACGCCGAGAATCGCCAATAGGCTTTTGCGGCGGGTGCGCGACTACGCTCAGGTGCGAGCGGACGGGGTGGTGACGCGAGAGGTTGCCATCCGTGCCCTGCAGCTGCTTGAGATTGACGCCCTCGGTCTGGATCAGTTCGATAGAAGGTTATTAACGGCGATTGTCGAAAAGTTTGATGGGGGACCGGTGGGACTTGAAACGCTGGCAGCGATGCTGGGAGAGGAGCGCGATACCATTGAAGACCTCTACGAGCCTTATCTCATGCAACTCGGCTTCTTGAACCGCACGAGCCGAGGACGTGCCGTGACAAGGGCCGCTTGCGAACATCTAGGGCTGCCCTATCCCGCAAAGCGGGAGGGTGAACACGAAGAAGGGCAGGGTCAGCTTTTCTAACTGTACATAGAATCCACGCGCTGTTGTGCTCTTTTTCGTAACAGGGCGACAGAACGACATAACAAATTCCAGATAGATACTAAGAAGAGATTAGGGTCAATCTATTAGCAACGGATGGATTGTGAGGGTCACTGCCAATGATAGATATGGCACTGCTAAGGAATCTCTCCCTTTTTAATGAGGTGGCGGAAGACCTGCTACAGCGCGTGGCTTACGAAGCTCACATACGGAGCTTTACTGCCGGTCACTACGTGCTGTTTCAAGGGGATACCGGCGATGCGCTCTACCTTATCCTACATGGAACGGTGAAGGTTTTTCTCAACTTGGCGGATGGTAGCGAGGTTTTTCTGGCGCTGTTAGGCACCGGCGACGTGTTCGGGGAGATGAGCCTAATAGACGCCTCCGGGCGCTCGGCCAACGTGCTGACACGCGAGAATACCCAATTGCTTATTATGGAGCAATCGCTTTTTAACCATTTGCTCGATAGAAGCCCCAGCTTCGGAAGGAATATGCTTCGGCTGCTTGCGAGGAGATTGCGCATGACCAATGCCCGCATTCGCGCTCACTGCACACTCGATATTTACGGCATGGTGGCCTTTCAACTGCTTGAGTTCGCCGATCTCTACGGTGAAAAATATTCCGATGGAACCGTCTATATTCCCGTTCGTTTAACACAAACCGACCTTGCCCAGCTTGTGGGGGCTTCGCGTGAGCGGGTGAATCAGGTGATGGTGGCCTACCGAAAAACGAAGATTCTTAAGGTAGATAGCGACTATCGTATCACGATCTATAAGCCCGAAGAACTCCGTAAGCGCACTCTTCAAAGTTAGGAGTTCGCCATAGTAGGAGTAGGCCTTGTGCCTACCCTAATTTTTTACAGCCTACCCTCCTGTGTGTGAAATCGGCCTTCAGGGAAAGATGCCGTGCGCAGTACCATGAGCCTTGAGGGGAAGGGCGTCGGCCTTGAGGGGGTAGGGCTTCAGTGAAGCAGGAATCAAACCTGTCCTATTGGAGTGTGGTCTGAGCAACAGGTTCCATCGGGAGGTCAAGCCAAAAGCGGGCTCCTTTGCCTAGCTCGCTCTCCACGCCCACGCGCCCACCGTGGATATCGGCCACGTTTTTTACGAAACGGGTTCCAATGCCGGTGCCTCCTGGAGTGGTGGAGATGGTGGCTGAGGTGAAGAGGGACCTCCTTACCTGTTCCGTCATGCCGGGGCCGTCGTCTTCCACCTCGATGCGACAATAGGTTTTATTCGGTGCCTTGTCATCGGAAACAACGCGCGTGCGTACCACGATGTGGAACGGACGCAGTTCAATCTGTTTTTTGCGGACGGCCGCATCTATGGCACCTAGGGCGTTGTTCACAAGATTGTAAAGGGCACGTCCCACGAGGCGTCTATCGAAGCGAAACGGTGGCACGTCCTCCAGTCCCTCGTAAGAGATGGTCACTTGGCGATTTCTGGCGATGACCTGCAGGCGTTTCAGACGCTCTTTGATGATCTCACCAACAGAAAGCTCCTCAAAATAGGCCGCTTGCGTTCCTTTCACATAGTCCGCAATTTCTGAGACCATCTCTCGGATGTCGGTACAACTATCTTGAATGGAGCTTTCCGCCTCCGGTATCCACTCCTTCAACGGCGCCACCACATCTTGCAGGCGCTGTGCAAGTGCCGGTGCCTGTTCCTGTAGCGCCTGATGAATCTGGTCAAGCTCATAGAACATGGGGTTAAGGAAGGCCTCAACGGTGGTTTGAACGATGCCTTGAATGGGTGTGAGGGCGTTTTTGATGTCGTGCCCAAGGTCGCCGATGGCGCGTGTAACGGCGGCCAGCTCCGCCTCTTTCGCAAGGCGGGCGTTGGCGATGACTGTGGCGGCCAAGCTGGCTACAATTTCTAGCAGGGCGATATCCTCTTGTGTAAACTCGTCCTCGCGTTTATTGAGCACCTGCAGTACCCCGATCGGGGTGCTGCCTAGCGTTTTCATCGGCACCGTTAGAATCGTTTGCGTATGGTAGCCGGTTACGACATCGAAAGCCGGGTTGTAGCGTTCTTGGTTGGTGTTGGTGAGTCGGGCATGGCCGGTGCGAAAGACAAGGGCAGCTCTTCCATCCAGATCGGTTTCCGGATCGATCTCTTGGCCTATAAGCTCCTCTTTTCCAATCACATGGCGAAAAACGAGGCGTCGGCGCTCCGGCTCGTAAAGCAAAAGGGAGCCGGCATCGGCCTCAACGGTATCGAGTGCTACGCGCAGCGTTTCGCGTAGTAACTCCTCTACATCGTTCTTCGCGGCGAGCGCGGCGCAGATTTCCTGCACCGCCTCGAGCTGCTTCTGGTAGATGCGTGCTGCATCGGGCGGCATCGGCACGTCTGAATCGGGCATAGCTCTCTCCTATCGGCCTTCTTCGACTTAAAATAGATTTAGATACGTTCCAGCTTTCCTCCTGCCTGCAGACGAAAACGCTCTCCACGCCACTGCACACGATTTCCGCACCAGCTAGCCACATAGATGGCGAAGCTAACAAGGTCGCTTACCGGCAACAGATACCATCTTTTTCGAGGGGCCGGATCGTCACTTAGGCTGGATACGATAAAGACGGTGAGCAAGCGCACCATCAGAATGCCGCAAACAATGGCCGCGATTTTATCTAGAGGCGATTGTGTTAGTGCCCATAGCAGTGAAAGAGCGAATCCGTGTGTGATAAGAGAGCCGGCATAGCCTATTGGGCGATAGGCACGCACGGTGCGCGCCCAGCGGAGCCGACGTGACCACATCTCTTTAAAGGCGATGGGGCCTAGGACATCGTCCACCATGTAGTTGGCGATCACCACTTCATAGCCGGCTTGGCGCACTTTTTGGCCAAGCAGAAAGTCGTCGGCTATTTCGTCAAGCAAAGGCTGCAGGCCGCCGATGCGTTCGAGCACGGTTTTGGGAATGGCAATGGTCGAGCCGAAAGCGAAACCAACGCCCTCCAGCATTCGGCTAACGAGGGCACTGGGTATGAAGTCGGCACCGATGCCCAGCGCCTCTAGCTGTGCGGCAAAGGAGTGCGCGAAAGCGCCCCGATAGGGGCAGGTTACCAGCCCAACGCTACGTTGGAAATTGTCGCTTAAGAAGGGGGCGGAGATGGCGCGCAGATAGTCGGGGCCTACGCGCATATCGCTGTCTGCAATGACAAGCAACTCGTGTTCGACAAAAGGCAGCAGAGCAAGGAGGTTAGCGACTTTGCGGTTGTTGCCCTGCAGTTTGTTAGGGCTATTGAGAACGACTCGTATGTTATGCTGTGGATAGCGTTTTTTGAGATCGGCTGCCACAGCTAGAGCCGGATCATCGGAATCGTAAGCGGTAAAAAGAATCTGGAAACGGTGCAGAGGATAGTCCTGTTCGATGAAACTACGGAAGTTCTCTTCGGCATAGGGGTCTATGCCACACACCGGTTTGAGGATGGAGATGCCAAGGTCGGGCGTCTGGGTTGGAGGAATAGCAGCACGGCGCCATTGCCATGCGGCCACAACGGTAAGATAGGCATAAACAAGGTAGCCTAGGAGGCAGGCATCGAGAAGGAGCCTTGCCAACAGGATCGCCTCTCTCATTTCCCGCTTGCCTCGCCTAGACCTACAAGGATCACACCGGTAACAATCGCGGCATATCCTAACCATTTCAGCAGCCCGACATGCTCTCTGAGGAAGGTCGTTGCCAAAAGCCCCCCTAAGGGGTAAGAGAGCGCGGTTATCGGTAGCACAAAGCTGAAGGGAGCCAGCTTAAGAGCCCACATATAAAGAAAGAAGTAGGCCGCCATAAAGGTGGTGCCGACGATAACCCAGTGATTATGGACGATGGCACCGATCTGATGCCATAGGGTGCCATCGCCGATCTGTTTCATGCCTCGTGAGAGCATCGCCTCGCCGAAACTGATCGCGAACACGGCGATGAATGTAATGAAGGCAGCCTTCCACTTTAGCGGGCTCATTGGTTTAAGCTTTCTCTGCGCAAGCGTGCAAAGCCCTCCTCTACAGCCTCTAAAAGGCGGGCGTGGAGTGTGGGGTTCGATGCGGCGATCAGCGATCCGAAGTTGGCCTCGGAGGTATCTAAAAGCTTCCAGTCGTCAAGGCCGCGTCCCCAGGCATCCGAAAGAACGCAGCCGGCCTCTTGCGCAATGAGCGCAGCGGCGGCCACGTCGTAGCCGTAGAGCGACAGGGGACGCCCTCCTCCATAACGGGCAAACGCCTCGCGGGTTTGTGGAAAGTCCTTCAGAAGCCGATTGCGAACATCCACCACGCCGGCCAGTTGGCCCGTCAGGAGGCGTGTTAGCTCGTAGGCGCTGCTGTTGAGAATGAAGAAGCCGCCCTTTAAGGTGGTCTGGCTGGCCATATCCGAGACGGCACGGAAGACGAGATCGAGAGGAGCCCCAACCACCTCCAACGTCCAGGCCATGTTGGCGATTTCGGTGGTGGGTGAAAGCATTGGAAGCACCTCTTGCCCGACCCCATTAAGAATGCATGCGCCTCCGCCGCGCTCGGCGGAAAAGAGATAGCTTCCCTTTATTTCGGCGATGGCGGCGTAGCGTACATCGGAGAGCGTAGGGGCTTCGCAATAGTCGGCCCAAGCTACGGAGACCACACAAGCCTCTAAACCGGCGATGGCGCTGCGTGTGCCATCAATAGGGTCAATAATGAGAATGCCTTCGGGCGTGCGATCGGGAAACGGGTGCACAAGGCCTCTATCTTCGGAATAGTAGGCCACATTTATGTTGTGCTCACGCAGAAACTGCTCAACGGCGGCTTCCGCAATGTCGTCTATATCGAAGGTGGCGTCGCCGCTAGACGCGGTGCCTGTCACCTTGCGAGCGCGCCAAGTGCCGAGGTTGGGGTAGACGGCAGCTTTTACATGAGCTGCTAACGCTCGAATCGTCTCTTGTGGGGTCATCGTTCCTCAATCATGGTGTTTAGAGTGCCTATTCAGGATACCCGCTTCAGAACCGGAATAGGAAATCGGTATAATGCCTAAAAAAGGATACCGGCAGTAGCATGGCAGAGACGGCAGATGTGGTGATCATCGGTGCCGGCGTCATCGGGGCTAGTGTAGCGCACCATTTGATGGCGCAGAAGGCGGGAAAGGTGGTTTTGCTAGAGGCCCAGGAACGTCCTGGACTAGGTTCTACGCGCTATGCAACGGGCGGTTACCGTGCACAGTTCAGTACGACCATCAATGTAAAGCTTTCGTTGTTGTCGCGAGAAAAGCTACGCTCCTTTCAGGAGGAAACCGGCGTCGCTTCGGGCTATAGTCCTTGCGGGTATCTTTTTTTGGCGCGACGGCCGGAACAGATGGAGACGCTTCGCCAAGCGATGGCCGTGCAGCAAGCGGCAGGTCTGTCCGAAGTACGCGAGGTGGATGTAGAGGAGATACACGCGATCAATCCTTGGGTAAACACCGAGGATATTGTTGGCGGCACCTTTTGCCCTACCGATGGTTTCACACGGCCCCTTCAGATTCACGAGGGCTATCTACGTTCGGCGGTAAGAAGTGGGGCATCTCTACTGTGCGGTAGGCAAGTTGTTGAAATACAGACCGATGGCGGGAGCAGGGTGCGCACCGTTCGTACCCAGCAGGAGACCATCGAGACGCGCGTTGTGGTGAATGCGGCGGGCGCTTGGGCAGGTGAGGTAGCGGCGATAGCAGGTGTTGCCCTGCCGGTTTGGCCTGTAAGGCGTCAGGTGGCTATAAGCGTAGAGCAGTCCGTTTTACCCGACACGATGCCGATGACGATTGATGTGGAGGATGGGTTTCACTTGAGGGTGCGGGATGGCCGCGTCTTGCTGTTATGGCCGGCAAAGACACCGGGTCGTTATCCCTACGATGTCTCGTTCCGGGAGGAATGGTTGCAGGGCATAAGAGCGAGGATGAATCATCGGGTGCCGGTGTTGCAGCCCATTGCCCTCGATAGAGAGGCCTGTTACTGTGGCCTCTATGAGATGTCTCCGGACAAGCATGTGGTGTTGGGAGAGGCTCCGCGCTTAAAGGGGTTTTATCTTGTAAACGGTTCGTCTGGCCATGGGGTGATGCACGCGCCCATTTTAGGCCAGCTTATGGCGGAGATGATCCTTTTCGGCCAAGCACGCACATTGGATGTTCACGCTCTGCGCCCCACACGTTTTGTGGAAAGCGATCTCAACCCGGAGACCGGCATCCTATAGGGCCTATTGAAGAATTAGGACTCAATGGGCGGATGAAAATCTATGGCAGAGGCGGGTGCCAGGAGAAGCTTTTGGCGCGGGGTGAGGTTTTCCCAAAAGTGTGGAGGAAAGGGTACCTGTTCGGGGGCGGTGTAGGTTTGTTGGCTCCAGGCGAGCATGCAGGGCGCATATTTGTAGAATAGGGTGCGCCGCGTTCCCGGCCCTTTCCAGGGCAACGTTCCATGCAGCAACGCTTCTGTGAAGATGACGCAGTCTCCGGCTTTGCACGGAATCTGTTCGACGATAGGAGAGGAACGTTCTAAAGTTTTGATATCCGGCGGGCAGGGAAAGTTGCTTTTATGGCTGCCTGCAACGACGGCGAAACCGCCGGCTCCGGGGGGCACATCGGTAAGAGACCACGCAACGACCGTGAGGCCACATCGAATCTGGCCATTATCGCAGCGATAGTAGTGACAAGGATCGAAGGGAACCGTGTGTGGGCCATGGAGTTTTAGGCCTTTATGGCCTGGTTCCAGAAAGATAGCGTAGTCGTGGTCGAGGCGAAAGCGATCCCCTAGAATTTCCCGCAGGATGGGCAGCACGCGCGGATGATCCATCAGGTTCTGAAACAGCGGGTGCCAGGTAATAGGGTTTTCGACATGCTTATTAGCCGTTTGACCTCGCCAGTGCGGGTCGCGTTCGGCTTGGGCATCTATCCAGGCGTTCATTTGGCGCACGGTTTCGGCTTCTAGCACTTGTGGCAGAACCAGATAGCCTCTTAAGTCGAAAAGAAAGCGTTCTTCCTCGTTCATGGCCTCTCTCCTAAGGTGCGCCGTTTTGGCAAAAAATGCAAATGCCCCTCACGCAGCGCATGAGGGGCAAGAGCGGGAGACGAGTTTCGAACTCGCGACCTCTTCCTTGGCAAGGAAGCGCTCTACCACTGAGCTACTCCCGCATACAAATCGCTAAGCGTAGAGCCAATGGGCAAGAGGGGAGTTGAACCCCTACGCCTTTCGGCACCGGAACCTAAATCCGGCGTGTCTACCATTCCACCACTCGCCCATGGGATTTCGGTTTACGGAACACCACCGTTCACCTCAAGGGCACTTTTATTATAGCAAGATGCGGGGTTATCTGTCAAGTGGGTGGTTGAGCGGCTATGGGGTTAAGCATTGAAAAAAAGCCTCCCGCTGCCAAAAGGCAGCGAGAGGAAACGCATTGCATTTAGGCTCTCGGAGTGAGATGATGAAGCAAGAGGGTTGATTTAATTAATAGCCGATTCCTCCTCCCGCTTCCCCTTTGCTCGTTAAGGGAGGTGGTTTTGTATGCGGGTACATATGCTGTACGGTAGGAGGTTTCACGGCTTTAGGGCCGGGCGGTGGCGCTGCCGTAATGGTTGGATTATGCGAACAACCGCCAACTAGCAGCAGGAGCAATGGAAAAAGGCCCAGACGCCACTTCTGCACGGCTCTTTTTAATGCTCTTGTCTCTGAGTCCATGTTTATTCTCCGCGGACGGAAGCACATTACATATCGCTTCCTTCTTTGTTAAGCGACCACAGATATTGGCTGAGATCGGTAATTTGAACATTACCGTCGGGGATGCCACGGTACCAGTTAGTTCCTGCGGCGAGGGCTCCTGGAGTAAGCCATTTGGTGTGCCCATCGCAGAAGGCCACGTTACCCCCTTGGCTATGTCGGGGGTCGAACATATTGGTATCTGTGATCTGCGCCCCATTGGGGCCACCGAGTCCACAAGCCTCACCATCGCCGAAGTCGCAAGCGCCCCATGCATCAAGCCCGCAAGCGAGAGAATTTGCCCCATAGTCGGCCGGAGAGTCGACAAGATCGCTAGGGTAGAAAGCGCCTGTTGCCCCGCCGGAAAGGATGACGTCCGGTTTGGCGTCGGTTATTAACACCGTGCTGGCCGGCTCTTCTATGCGGGCAATATTAACAGGAAACCCCCAAACCTGACTGGCCGTCGGCAACACTTGATGGGGATCGCAGCCGGGGTCTGGCTGAAGATAGTCGAGGTTCATGGCATAGGTAACGAAGTAGGATGACCACTGATCGCTCGAATTGGTGGGGTTGGCCGACCATTGATGGTAGAAGTCGGCTTCAAGATCGGGGCAATGAAAGATGGAGTTGCCTCGACAGAGCGGGGATTTGACATAAGGCTCGATGGTTTGCGGCCAATCGAGTCGGGCGGCAATGCTTCCGCCACAGAAGAAGGAGACACGGTTGGTGAGGCTTAGGTCGCAGTTATGGGCTGGCACCATCGTCTCATCGTAATCTTCCTCATACTGGAGGATACCAAGCGTGATCTGCTTCATGTTGGAGAGGCAGGTGATCTGACGGGCCTTCTCGCGGGCTTGGGCGAAAACCGGGAAGAGGATAGCCGCTAATATTGCTATTATAGCAATAACCACGAGAAGCTCTATGAGGGTAAAACCCGTCCATGATCGTTTCGTTTTCATGCTATTTGCTCCTTTCCTTATCGCTAGGAATGTTAAAACGGCGTTTTGTAGGCACAGTAGAGGTAGATTGGTAGATAGCAATCGGAGCTTCAAGGAGCACATGTTGCCAAGTGCCGTCTGAGCCTACCTTCATTCGACGCAAAAGCACCTCCACGGCGCGTGTGCCCATGCTTTCAAAGGGCTGATTGGCCGTGGTGAGGGTGCAGCCATGGGGGCTCCAACGTTCCGTTCCATCGAATCCGGCCAAAGCGACATCGTCGGGCACACAGACGCCAAGTTTGCGAAGGGCGGAGTGGGTTCTCTGGGCAACAAGATCGTTGACGGCAAAGAAGGCCGTTGGTGGGTCGGGGCGTTGAAGAAGCGAGCGGATGAGAGGAAGAAGCCCTTCTGAAGGATTATCTTCTGGCGAGCCGGGGTCTCTACAGACCAGTTCCGGTCGGTAGGGGATGCCGGCCAGTTCGAGGGCACGGCGATAACCCTGATGGCGTTCTTCCACCGTGGAGGCCGTATCGAGGTTGGAGATGTGGGCGATGACCCGATGCCCTCGTGAGAGGAGGTGGCGCACGATGTTTTCGGCGGCATGAATGTTATCCACGCCCACATAGTCGGCATCGAAGCCTTCGGGAGGGCGCCGGTCAATAAACACCATGGGGATGCCGGCCTCCCGAACCTGCTGAAGGGCGGCGATATTTTCGGTGCCACCGAGGTACCAGAGGATGATGCCGGCGATGTCCCGATCTTCCCGCATGCGCTGTAGAAAGAGCCGTTCTGCACGGCGGATGGAGGGCCAGTCCGACTCGACGGGGGTTTCCGTAATCAGGCGAAAATGGGCTTCGTCAAGCGATTTACGGATGCCGCGCACGATCATTGCATAGGCGGGGTCGCCGGGAGTGGGCCAAAGCCAAAGGCCGATGTTGAAACGCCTTGTGGCGGCGTTGGACAGAGAAGGTGTGGTAGCAACAGGTGTTTGAACGATAGGCCGGCACTTAGCCGAACGCACGAGCAGCCGGCGCTTTTCGAGTTCATGAATGGCGGCGCGCACGACGATGCGGCTAACGCCGAACTCTTGGGCGATTTCGCGTTCTGCCGGCAGCCATTGACCAGCAAGGTACACCCCGGCACGTATACGATTTTCCAGGGTGTCCGCGATATGTTGAGCAGATGGTGAGAGCGTGCGTTTACGCGCCACGTAGGCAAGTTCCTATTATTCTAGTCTTTCTATAATTATACCAAATATTCCAGAATATGTCAAGATGCCTCAGCATCAAAAAAGATAAACCTGCATGTCTTGTATTTTCTAGTATTTTTGGTTTTAATCTGTGATTCAAGCGCCTTAAACATCTCGATAAAACCCAACGAGTAACTCCGTAAACTCGCCGGCTTTGCACCTGAGTATGCCCTATCGTCATGAGGGGTATACTTTCTGCACGGAGAAACTAAGGTGTTCTCTCCCTGCGTAAAGGAAACTGCTTACAGTGCCAAAGGTGCCAAAGAAATCGTTCCGAAAAGGAGTTTATGGTGTGCGTGGTTGGACGGTTGGATATAGCCTATTCGGCTTGCTGATAGCCTCCGGCGTGGTGATGGCGCAGATGCCCGGAGCCTCCGTCGGTGGCGCTGCTCACACCGCCCCGCCGCTTTCACCGCAGATGAAGCGCCTTGCCGATCTATACAATCAGGCGGGAAGGCTTCGGCAGGAGGGGAAACTCGATGAGGCGCTGACGACCTATCGCCGATTTATTCAACTGGCACGCGATCTGCACCAACCTCCTCAAACACAGTTCCTCGCTCTGGCCCAAATCTACAACATCTATGCCGAGCGTAGAGACCTGAAGGGAATCGAAGAGACGCTTCTGCAGATCGTGAAGGTGCTTCCTACCGATAGCGAGGCGTGGGCGCGTCTTGCCCGCATTGCCGCCGCCGAACGTGATTGGGCCAAAGCACAACAGTTTGCCCTCCATGCGCTTCATCTAAAACCGCCCGCGCCCATCGCTGCACTCGCCCATGAGGCTTTGGGGATGGCCGCGTTGGGCCGCAAAGATTATACGGCCGCCCGCCAGCAGCTACACACCGCCCTCCAGTTGGCACCCAACGATGTGGATACGCGCTATAACTACGCTTTTGCCCTCTACGCCTCCGGCAACTTGCGTGAGGCGGAGACGCAGGCAAAACTTGTTTGTGAGAAACAGCCGAAAAACCTGTCGGCCCTGTTTCTTTTGGCCTCCATTCGCCAAACCGGACGTGATTTGAAAGACGCTATTGCGACATATGATCAGATTCTTGCCCTAGACCCGCGCAACCATGAAGCCCTCTTCAACCGCGCACTGCTCGCGCAGCAGATCGGAATGGTGCAGGAGGCCGAAAAGGCCTACACCGCGCTGCTGAAGCTCTATCCCGATGATGCGCCCGCCCGCTTCAACTTCGGCCTGCTCTATGCAGGCCTGAAAAACTACCCGGCAGCCCGTAACCAGTTTCTGCTCGCCGCTCCTGTGTTAGAAAAAGAGAAGCCCAAGAGCGACCCACTGCTAACCAAACTGCTGGCTAATCTTGCCCAGGTGGAGGCCCAGATGGTTTTTAATACGGCCAATGTGGCCCAGCGGCAGGAGCTTATCGCGCAGGCCGAACGGCACTATAAAGAGGCGATTGCTCTCGACCCCAACAATCTGCGCCTACAGTATCAACTGGCCGTGCTCTATCGTAATGTGGGGCGCTATCAGGACGCCTTGGCGATCTATAAAAAGCGCTATGCGCAAAATCCTGCCGACAGCAGCGCCGCCTTTGGCATTGCCGATGTGGCCTTTATGCAGGGTAAACCCGACGATGCCCTCGCGATTTGGCGCGATTTCGTGCAACATAACCCCAAAGACCCTGTGGGGCATATCCAGTATGCACAGGTTCTGGAGCTACGAGGACGTTGGCAAGAGGCGGCAGAACAACGGGCGCAGTTGGTGGCGTTGAACCCTGAGGATGGTTCCGATCTGCTTTCGCAGGCGCACGATCTGCTGCAGGCCAACCAACTGGCGGCAGCTCAGGCCGTTTACAGCAAGGTTCTCACGCTAAAGCCGCAGTCCCAAAGCGCTCCCAACGTGCCGGTTGTGGCGACCGCGGCCAACGTTGCCTCCTGGAGGCTTTCGGCCTTACAGGGGCTGGCCGACATCGCGCAAAAGCAGAACAAGCTGGCCGATGCCCTGCGCTATCTTCAACAGGCAGCCGAGGAGGATCGCACCAATGCAGAGCGCAACCATACAACCCCTCATGAAGAGCCTTATCTCGAAATAGCCTCGATTTACGAAAAAGAGAACCAGCCGGATAAGGCCATCCAAACGCTGAACCAGCTTGCCGCGCTGCTGCCCCTCGACGAAAAGCCCTATGTGGAGTTAGGGCACATCTATGAGCGGGAGGGCAAAGTGGAACAGGCGGTGGATGCGCTGATCAAGGCATCGCAACGCGCCAAAGACCCTCTGCCCGAGTCGCTCGAGGCGGCCGATGTCTATCGAAGCCATAAGATGTATGATAAAGCGGTTACTTTGTACCGATCTCTACAGAAGCGTTTCCCCAACAGCGTGGAACTGCTAAGCAACTTGGCGCAGACGCTAGAGCAGAGTGGGCAGGACGAACAGGCTTTGGCCGTCTATCAGCAGCTTTATAAGGCCAATCCCACCCTCGTTTGGGTGCTGGATAAAGAGGCAACGGTGCTGACGCGCTTGAAGCGCTATCCTGAAGCCGTGGCGCTTCGTGAGCAACAGATCGCCGCCGCGCCGAATAACCCTCAGGCCTATGCCGATTTGATCCATCTCTACGCGCTTGAAGGGAAGCCAGACGAGTGCCTTGCTTGGCTTCAAACCAAAGCCCAACAGCAGCCGGATAACGCCTCCCTTCTGGCGGCTCTGCTCGACCAGTATGACGCCCTGAAGCGACACCAAGAGGGGATCGCCTATCTGCAGGGTTTGGTGAGTGCGCACCCCAAAAACGCAGTCGCACTTGCCTGCATTCAGGCACTGCAGAGCCATGGGCTAAAGAAGGAGGCGCTAGATATGATGGCGCAGGTCGCTCAAAAGGCGCCCGGCGACGCCTCTTTGCAGGAATCGTATGCGGCCATGCTTAGCGATAGTGGAGATAAAAAAGCGGCTATTGCTGTTTATCAGAAGCTCCTGCAACAGCCCAATCTCCCTACTGCCGATCGGCTACAGGTGAGACAGCTTTTGGCCCAGCAGCTACAAAGCATGGGCGATTTGGCAGGGGCGCAGGAACAGTACGAGCAGATATTGAAAGAATCGCCTAACGATACGCAGTCCCTGTTAAATCTCATTACACTCTGGAAAGGACAAGGAAAGTTAGACCAGATCATCGCTTTCTGCACGAACTTTGTGGCGCAGCCGGGGCTTTCCCAGATGCAGCGCGCGTGGACATATACCTATCTCGGTCAGGCTTTCCAGCAGCAGAAGAACATCGCAGAGGCGCGGGCGCAGTATCAGGCTGCTTTAAGATGTATGCCGCAGTTCCCACCGGCCGAGACCGCTTTGGCCAATTTGCCGGCAAAATGAAGACAGAATAAGCAGGAGAAAGGACTTTTGGCATGAGTGATGCCCATCCTCAGGAATCGTCTCGGGCGGCCGTGTTAGAGGGCCGACCGCCTCTTTTGGAGATGCGCCATATCAGTAAACAGTACCCCGGTGTGAAGGCGCTTGATGACGTGAGCTTTTCTTTAGAGCACGGGGAGGTTCACGCTCTGCTGGGAGAGAACGGAGCGGGGAAATCCACGCTCATCAAGATTCTCTCTGGGGTCACCATGGCCGACCAGGGGGAAATCTATATCGAGGGCAGGTCGGTGGTGATTGATAGCCCACAGAAAGCCATGGACCTCGGCATTTCCACGATCTATCAGGAGTTCAACCTTGTGCCCTATCTCAGTGCAGCGGAAAACATCTTTTTGGGGCGTGAACCGCAGGGGGCGGTGCCGGGATTCGTGGATTTCAAAACCCTTTACCGCGAGGCCCAACAGCTTATGAACCGCATTCGTGCACGTTTCGACGTGCGCACACCGGTAAATCAGTTGAGTGTGGCCCAGCAGCAGATGGTGGAGATAGCGAAGGCGTTGGGACGCAAAACAAAGATTCTGGTGATGGACGAACCTACGGCTACCCTCACCGAACATGAGATTGATGCCCTTTTCGACCTCATTCGGCAGTTGCGTTCGGAGGGGATCAGCGTAATCTACGTCTCTCACCGACTGGAAGAGATATTCGAGATTTGCGACAGGGCTACGGTGCTGCGTGATGGGCGCTATGTGGCGACCAAAAAGGTGGCCGAACTCACGCGCGAGGAGATCATCCGCCTGATGGTGGGGCGCGAGTTGAAAGAGGCCATTCCTAAAGTTGCGGTGCCCATCGGTCCGCCGGTACTACGGGTGAGCCATCTCAACCGCAAGGGCGTGCTCCATGACATCTCTTTTGAGGTACATCGGGGCGAGATCGTCGGTTTGGCCGGTTTGGTTGGTGCGGGGCGCACCGAAACGGCACGCGCCATCTTTGGAGCCGACCCCATTGATAGCGGCACCATTGAAATAGATGGGAAACCGGTGCGCATCCGTTCGCCGCGCGATGCCATCCGTGCCGGAATCGGGCTGGTAACGGAGGATAGAAAACAGCAGGGGTTGGTGTTGGGAATGGCCGTACGTTCCAACAATACGCTCTCCAATTTGCAGGCGCTCTCGGCCGCCGGTTTTATTCGTTTAGCAAAAGAGCGCAGCGTTGCCGAGAAGTATCGCCAAGAGCTTAGCATTAAGACACCCACCATCGAGCAGGCCGTGAAAAACCTATCTGGTGGCAACCAGCAGAAGGTGGTATTGGCCAAGTGGCTTTTTGCCGGCGCAAAGGTGCTGATTTTAGATGAGCCGACGCGCGGCATAGATGTGCGCGCGAAGAGTGAAATCTATGAGCTGATGAACGAACTGGCCTCGCAGGGAGTAGGCATCTTGATGATCTCTTCGGAGCTGCCGGAGATTTTGGGGATGAGCGATCGCATTCTCGTGATGCATGAAGGACGCATCGTTGGGGAGCTAAGTCGTGAGGAGGCCACGCAAGAGAAGATCATGCATCTGGCCACCGGTGGAGAGTAGCCGGCAATGGAAAGCCCGCCGCCTCTTTCAAGCCCTAGCGTTCCGCCGCCTTATTCTTACCCGCCAAGCGTAGGACCACCACGTCGTTCTACAGGCACAAACTGTCTGCTTTGGGCGTTGGGTGGTTGTGGTGTGCTCGTACTGATGATGATTTTTGGGGGGATTTTTGCTGCTAAAAAGGTCGGGCACCAGTTTCAAGGGGTAGTGCAGTTTATCGGGGCGGCTCCGGTTTGCGAGCAAAAGCTTCGAGAGATACGTACGGGCTTGCAGCTTTATGAAAAAGATCACGATGGGCAGTTCCCGCCGAATCTGCAAGTACTTATCCCAAACTATCTTCCAGATGCCACCAGCTTTACCTATCGCCCTGGCGACAACGACCCACCTCGTGAGGTCACCTATAGGCCACCTGCCCCAAATGCGCCGGGCGATACCATTGTGGCGCGGTTCTGGTTGGGCACTTTCTCTATCTCCAATTTTCAAAAACAGACTATCTACATCGATCTGTTAAAAGATGGCAGTATTGTGGAAGATCAGTTCGCCCGACAGTATCTACCCGAGCGTCAAGTTCCGGGGCAGGCGCCATCGAGACCGCAACGCTAAGGCGAATCGTCGAGGAAGCGAACGAAAATAGTTCCGCTTGCCTCTTCGATCTCCACAGGATAGGTTGGAATTCCATATCCTCCCAGAGTGAGGCACTCGCCGGTTTGAAGGCTAAAACGAAAGCCATGTCGGCGACAGACGAGCACGTCGTTCCCTTCCAAGAGACCGTTGCAAAGGGGGGCGTTTTGATGGGGGCAGAGACTGCCAACCGCATAGCACCGGCCTTTATGAAGAAAGAGTGTGCATTCACGCTCCTCGTTTAGGGGCACGGTAAGCCCTCGATCGGGTGGGAGGTCTGCTATTTTGGCCACAGCCACACGGCGCCATTGCATTATGCGCCTCCGATTGGATGCCTCACATTCCGCCGCCTACGCCTAACAGACCCCCTGGCGCGCTGCTGCCTGCCGGTAAAGGCGAAGTAGGTACGGGCATCGCAGACATATCTACTTTCCACATGCCATGATCGTAGCGCATCGGGAGATTCTGTTGGCTATCGGTGCTAATTGGACCGAACGTAATATGTAGGGTAATGGGAACCGTGGCCGTATCTCCGTTGATGGTCGCATGCCCCACCTTCGCCCCTTTAAACAACTTAAAGAACATATCTATCACCTGGCCGGTTCCGGTGCTATTCATGGCGGCACGTTCGCGCTTGAAATTGTCTGCAAAGCTCTTGGCATCGGGATATTTTGCTTTCACATTGTCGGGCAGGATAGAGAGGTTATAGAGGGTTTCCATGTCCTCGTTGCTGATGGCCTCTACAAAACGCTTGGCCGTATCTTCCGGATTCGAGTGGGTGTGCATCCACCATATGTAGCCCCCGGCGCCAAGCACCGCAATGAAGACGAGAAGGCAGAATGCAATGACATAACGCGCGACTTTGCTCTCCTTTTCTTGCTCGTTTTGGAGACGATAGGCCGTTGGCGCCATGGTAGGGCGGGTTGGTGGCAGGTTGGGCGTAGGTTGTGTTACCGTGGGGCCGGGCAAGTTGGTTGGAGCCGGCCCCGATGTTGAGGGCGATTGGGTTGGCGTGGTGGGCGGCGTTAGCAGTTCGCCGCTTAAGGAGCGCAACGGTTTGCGACAGCTAGGGCAATAAAAGTTCGTTTGTTCATCAACCGGTTGGTTGCAATGAGGGCAGTTGATCATAAAATGCCTCCTATTTGGCTAGAAATTGCTTCCGGGTGGGTTTGGCGTAATTTGCAGAAGGTTGGTTAGGTTGGATTTCTGCAACCAAACCTTCCATTGTCCGTTTTGATCGTGAATAAGGCGAAACACCACATGCACCGTGTGGGTTGTCCCGGCCTGGTAAAGGGCCTCGTGCGCCATATTGCTGGTGACGTGCAGGGTAGCGTCAATCTGAACGGTGTTTGGGTTCTGGTCGGGTTTAGGGGGGGCGAGGTCAAAACTCGGTAGTCGCTCGGTATAGCCATGTGCTAGCGGGCAACTGTTTTCATACTGTTTCTCGGTGGGGTAGTACATTTTATCGTAGTCGCTTAGCAGGTTGTACTGTTCGTCAGAACGGCCGGCCTCTATCGCTCCGAGAAAGACTTTGAGCGCGTAGGTTGGCGACTTGCGATAGACGTTGAAGTAGTAGTTCACTCCCCAGGCGATGGCGCCGATAAGACAGATGAGAATAACGAACTCGGAAAGCCCCATTCGGCTGGAATAGGCCTCTCCATCCCGTCGCACCCCACCGGTAACAATACGTGCCATAAAACCTCCTCACAAAAGTAGGTTACGAAACTATTATACGCTTGTTTGTGGTCTTCCTTCTTTTTACAGAAACAGGTGGTAGGGCGATGTAGTTCCTCAGTGCAGCACTTTACTCACGGTGCAAATAGCCTGAGCAGCATGGTCAATATCGTCATCATCCACATCGAGGTGGGTTACCAGGCGGATACGATGCGGGCTGGTGGCGTGGCAAAGCACATGATGGTCTGTTTTCAGTCGTTCCACAAACGCATCGGCGGGGGCTTGGGTTTGGAAATAGACCATATTGGTGGGTGGGTTCGGGTTTTCTACCAAAATGCCCGGAGCGCCGGCGATATTTTGGGCGAGCAGACGGGCACGGCGATGGTCTTCGGCAAGTCGCTCGATATGGTGTTGCAGAGCGTAGATGCCGGCTGCAGCGAGAATGCCTACCTGGCGCATTCCACCGCCAAGCATTTTGCGCACGCGTTTGGCCTGTTGGATGAACTCGTAAGAGCCGCAGAGCACGGAGCCAATAGGGCATCCCAGGCCTTTGGAGAGGCAGAAGGTAAGGCTGTCGGCACACGCTGCAAATTGGGCTACAGGGGTGTTTGTTGCAATAGAGGCATTGAAGATGCGTGCGCCATCTATGTGAATGCGCACATGGTGTGCTTGACAGAGCGCATAGAGGCGTTGGTGCACTTCTATGGGAATAGGATATCCACCGGCCCGATTATGGGTATTTTCCAGCACCAGCAGCGCGGTACGCGGGCTATGGAGCGAGGCGATATGCAGGGAGCGTTCGATCTCTTCAAAACAAGGAACGCCCTCCTTGCTAGGGAAAGTACGGGTCAGTACGTGGGCTAGTCGGGCGGGGGCGCCTACTTCATAGAGCATGGAGTGAGCCTCTGTATCGAGCAGAATCTCATCGCCGGGCTGAGTGTGCACGCAGATAGCCACGGTGTTGCTCATGGTGCCGGAGGGCATAAACAGGGCCGCCTCTTTGCCGGTGATTTGGGCGGCAAGCTGTTGCAATTGATGCACGGTGGGGTCGTCGTCGAAAACGTCGTCGCCAACCTCGGCCTGCGCCATAGCCTTCCTCATGGCGGGGGTAGGGCGTGTAACCGTATCGCTGCGAAGGTCTACTATTTCGTGCATGGGTCGTCTCACAAGGTTACGCGATTCTTAGAAGAAGCGTAGCCCGATGATAAAGCCACTTGTATTATAGTCGTGGATGGAGCTGCCGATTCGGAAACCGACGGCAAAAGTAAAGTAGCGCGCAAAGCGATAATCGGCTTCGATGGCTCCTCCAGGGGCAATGGTGGTGGTATTCACACCGACGCTACCGGCATTTAGGGTGGTGGCATAGACGCCGAGGGTGAGAAGGAAGCGCAGATGGTTGTTGCGCAAGGGGGTAGAGAATCGCACACAGGGGCCAACAAAACCCACGCTATTCCCTCCACTGAAGGGGAAGAAATGGTCGTTCGCGCTAAGAAACTCCACACCGCCTGCCACCTCATAGCTTCCAAGCCGTGCCGGTGCGCTGAAGAAGTTGCCTTCGGAGTAGAACTTGGGGCTGCCGATAGCATTCACGAGCTTATGATCGAGAAAGAAATAGCCTCCGATATTGAAGAAGGAGGCAAGGGCACGCTCCGTTTGGTTTTGGGCGCGTGCAGGACGAGCACCGCTCAAAAGCCCGCCGATGACAAGCATGGCGAGGCAGAGAACTATCGCAAGTTTCGATCGGTACAAGAGACTCCTCCTAAAAGTGGGCAAAAGTAGTATAAGCAGAATTCGTGACGCACCTTCAAGATTCCTGCTTTGGCTAAACGCTTTCTTGGTTCCAAATCGCTGGGCACGAAGGAGAGATTAAGATTTAATACTCGTGAACAGGGGGTTTCCTTTTGATGTGAAAAGGCTCCGTTCGTCTGGTTTGGGCGATGGGTAGGGTAAGGTATAATGGGAGCTATGGAGGAGCGACACAAAAAACTTTCACCGTCTCTTTTTGAGATCAACGAGCCATCTACCGGATATACGCGGAACAGAGAGCTACCAACGCTTTTGGGGCAGCAGATGCTCAAAGGAAAGGTTTTTGATGTAGGTGCCTCGCAGTTAGATTCCGGCACGCCCATTTTATTCTACTCTCATCCTCATGGAGAAATATGGGTCGGTGATGCTATCGCTTGGCTTCGAACACTGGAAACCGAAACGGTTGATATGGTTTTTGCCGACCCACCATATAATATCAAGAAGGCAGAGTGGGATACTTTTGAATCGCAAGAGCAGTATGTTGAATGGTCCTTACAATGGATAAAGGAAGCTGCAAGAGTCCTCAAACCTACGGGCACCTTATATATCTGTGGGTTTTCGGAGATCATTGCCGATTTGAAGCTGCCGGCCTCTCGTTTTTTTAAAGGATGTCGTTGGCTTATTTGGCATTATAAAAATAAGGCGAATCTAGGCTCCGATTGGGGACGCTCTCATGAGAGCATCCTGCATTTCAGAAAGGGGCGGCAATTCCCTTTCAATATAGATGATGTGCGTATTCCTTACGGCAATCACACCTTAAAGTACCCAGAGCATCCTCAAGCGGAAACTAGTCAATACGGAAAAGGCAATGGTCGAAAGCACACTGCATGGCTGCCGAATCCACGTGGTGCGAAACCAAGAGATGTTATTGAAATTCCGACAACTTGCAACGGGATGCACGAAAAAACCCCTCACCCAACTCAGAAACCGGAAGAGCTTCTGCGTAAGCTAGTTTTGGCTTCTTCTAATGTAGGTGACTTGGTCATCGATCCCTTTCTAGGCTCTGGAACCACGGCTGTTGTGGCGGAGCAACTGCAACGTAGGTGGAAGGGGTGCGACATTTCACTGGAATATTGTCGGTGGGCCGTCAGACGGATTGAGCTTGTCGAAGATTGGCCAATAGAAAAGTGGATACAATACGATTTCGAGAATGCCGAAAGAAGAAAATCTATTCGATGACGCAGGTGACCCTTGTAGATTTGCAGGCTAGCCTTTGCGATACGGCCGCCTTTAACACACTCGAAGACTATTTTAGGCTGTGCAAGGCCTTTCTTGAACTGCTAACACGAACGCAGCCGACTCGTATTATTTCGCCAACACATAGTAATTATGCATTTTTTCAATATGGTGAGTCTTATGGCTATAAAATTACTCGACCTTTGAATACAAGCCTGTTCATCGAGCACGTAGATAATTTCCAAGTAGCCTTTGAAAGGTTTGTTGCATTTCTTGCCGACTTAAAGCGTTATCAAGGCTCTGTGGTGCAACATGAGCGTGTAAATCGCTACCTTGAGACAAGCGAAGTCAATAAAGTTGTATATACGCTTCAGCAGTCTATAGGCTGCATTGGGGATTCATTTGAGAATGCGAATCAATCTCGGAAACGCGTTGGACAGCTGTTTGAGATACTCATAAGGCTAATTATACAAGAGGTAGGGTTAGAGTGCGAACCGCGCACTATTCGTATCCCGATTCCAGATTATCCAAGCTATGAATTGTCGTATGGGTTAGACTTGGTATTATCTCTCAATAAAGCTCTTAGGGCTGCTGAGACTCCTTTCCTTCATGAAACAGAGATCGTCGTCTCTGTAAAGACGACCAGCAAGGATCGGTTAGATAGGATATTCCTTGACAAGTATCTCTTAACGAAATTGCTCGGTAGAGATGTGCCTGTAATCGCCATCTTCTTGCACGATGTTCAGCGTGCAAAGGTAGGTAACAGTATATTTAGCGTTAGCTCCACTTTTAAGAGCAACCATTTTCTAGGTTACACTGTGGCCATCGTTCCGTTGGACGGTGTGTACTATGTGGATCCGCGGTCCGAAATGCGCATGGACGAGAAGCTTCGCGAACAAATTAGGGATTTTCAGACATTCTTGGTACGCGATTTATGGAGCCTCACCTCTGTCTAAGATCGCGTTCTAGAAACGCTACTTGTTGAACCGCATTTGTGATGGCTCTCCAAGCATGGTTTTTAGAAAGCCGTCAGAAAGCGACCGTTATTTCATCTCCAAAAAGATCGGTTGCGCGCGGTTTGCAGAGAAAGCTATTTTGATATGATCAACCAAAGTCAGTTATCGCTCTTTGCTGAGGGAGCTACGGAGATAGGCCGGCCGAAGCCGGTCAACGTTGCCTCTGTGCCGCAGCGCAGCCCCTTTCGTTATCCCGGCGGAAAAACGTGGTTTGTGCCGGTATTCCGTCGTTGGGTGGCCGGTAAAAACACCAGGCCAAAAGTGCTGATTGAGCCATTTGCCGGCAGGGGCATTATCAGCCTCACGGCCCTCTTTGAGAACCTGGTTGAGAAGGTTGTTATGGTCGAATTAGATGATGAGATCGCTGCCGTTTGGGAAGCTGTTATTCAAGGCGAGGCGACCTGGTTGGCCGATCGCATTCTGACGTTCCAGATGACGAGAGAAGCGGTTTTAGAAGAGCTTCAGAAAACCCCGACAACGTTAAGGGAAAAGGCCTTTCAAACCATCCTGAGAAACAGAACCTTACATGGAGGAATACTCGCCGAAGGCTCTCGCTTTATAAAGTACGGTGAGAACGGAAAAGGAATTGGCTCGCGCTGGTACCCTAGGACGCTTGCGCATAGGCTTCTTAATCTCAACCAGGTTGTGGGCAGAATGGAGTTTCGTTGTGACGATGGATTAAACGTAATGGCGGAATACGCAGCCAATAAAGAGGCTATCTATTTCATAGATCCTCCTTATACCGCGGGAGGGAAGAAAGCAGGTAAGCGCCTTTATAAGCACCATTGCCTTGAACACGACCGTCTCTTCACCATGTGCGAGTCGCTGGCAGGCGATTTTCTGATGACCTATGATGAATCAGATGAGGTGAAGGAAATGGCGCGGCGGCATGGGTTTCAGATGCGTTTAATTCCTATGAAGAACACGCATCACGCAACAATGCTAGAGCTTGTTGTCGGTAGAGACTTATCTTGGTTGGACGAGTTGCCCGTCGTGCATGAGGACAAAATAGCGTATTAGAAAAACCCCTAACGAAAATTAAAGGACAGAGCCAGTTATTCAGGCTATGCTCGCCATAGAAACGTCTGTGTTTATGGTTGAATGCCCGGAGTATACCGACCTATTTGCTCTCGGTGCAGGGCCACTGATTGTTAAATGCGCTGCCGATGCTGCGTAGCCGACTGGCGAATAAGCCTTAAGTCGGAGGAGGTTCCTCGCAGAAGACCGTTGCGTGCCTCATAGATGGCCACCGAAGAATCGAAACTTTGAGGAACTTGATTATAATATAGAATTGAGCGTTTTGTGTAGGAGGCTCTCAATGACGATTGGCAGCGTGACGGAGCGGATCGAAGTTCCAAAGCCACTCGATGAAGCGCAGGTTCGGCGGTTTGTGGAAGAAGGCTTTCTGGTCATTGAAGGGCTGGTGTCGGAGGCAGAGGTTGAGGAACTTCGGGCGGACATCGTGGCGATCGCCCGTGGAGCCTACCCCTGTGAGGGAATAGAGCCGGCCCCCGCCGATTGGAGCGACCAAGAGGTTTTAGAGGGCATACTGTGCATTCACCAGCCACACTACATTAGCCCGGTGATGTTGAAGTATGTGAAGCATCCCGCCATCTGCGGCGTTTTATCGCAGATCACCGCAGCGCACCTGCCGTGGTGGGATGGCAGCGTGAAATGCATGCAGTCCATGCTCTTTGTGAAGCCACCTGAATTTCAAGGCCAGGCATGGCATCAGGACGAAATCTATATTCCTACCCGTGATCGCTCTCTCATCGGAGCCTGGATCGCCTTAGACGATGCGACTGTGGAGAACGGCTGTTTGTGGGTTATTCCCGGCTCACACAGAACCGGCTATCTCTATCCACAGCGGACGCACAACAACCCCGATGAGTTCGATTTTGCGCCGGAGAGCTATGGGTTCGATGAGAGCGGGCAGATTCCTGTGGAGGTAAAGACGGGCACGGTGGTGTTCTTCAACGGCTATCTGTTGCATCGCTCGCTGAAGAATCGAAGCCGCATCTACCGTCGCGTCTTGGTAAACCACTACTGCAACGCTTGGTCGTTCTTGCCGTGGTCTTTACGCGAAGGCGAGTCGGTGGCTACTGCCGATAGGCGCTGCATTGTGCCGGTAGCCGGCATAGACCCCTATGCTTGGAAGGGCTACGAGGAGCCGCCACAGCGAGTTTGGTTGCGCACCTGTAAAGCGGTGGAGGAGCGGCGAGCTGCGCGAACAAGTTAGGTTCGTAACAAAAAGCCCCTTTCTACATCTCGGTAGGAAGGGGTGTATGGTTTTTGGGTTTTTAGGTTAAGGCTTATGCAGGCTTCGCCTGCATGGGCGGCAATGAGGACGTTTTTTGCGATTTAGAAGTCTCTCCAGAGGCTTCTAAATATTTGCGCAGGAGCGTGCGCCCTCTGTGTATGCGTGAGCGTACCGTGCCGATGGAGGAGTTCATGATGCGCGCGATCTCCTCGTAGGAGTATCCCTCCACATCGCAGAGCCAGACGGCCTGGCGGAACGATTCGGGCAGCTTGGCGAGGGCTTCCTGCAACCGTTCATCCATTACCTCGCGCATCACGATATCTTCCGGTCCGCCTTTCGGGTCGGGTATCTGCAGCAAGAGGTTCTCCTCGCCGTCCTCGTCGCTTGTGGGTTGATCGAGCGACAGCGTTTTCTGTTTGGGCTGACGGCGCAGCACATCAATGAAGAGGTTAGAAAGGATGCGGTAGAACCAGCGTTCAAAAGGCATCTGCCGATTGTAGGTATCGAAGGAACGGTAGGCGCGCAGATAGGCCTCCTGAGTTAGGTCCTCGGCATCATCTCGATTCCCCGTCATGCGGTAGGCCATGTTGTAAGCCCTCTTCTGAGTGCGGGCCATCAGCCGTTCAAACTCGCGGTGAGTCTGTTCAAGCTCTTCCTTCGACTTGGTGACCTGGCCATGAATGGCGCGGCCTTGCTCCTCACTTCGAGTTTGTTCTAGGCTTTCAGGCGTTGGCACGTTGGGCTTTTCATTGGTAACCATAACCCTGGCGCCTCCTTTCTTTTTGTTCTCTCTTTTCGATAGTTGGATGGTTGGAGAACCCTCTTATCCAACTATCCAATATTATGGACGATCAAACAGGGGTTTCGGTGTCATAATTTTTACGGGAAAGTGCCATCTCCCATAAAAATCATCGGTATCTTTAGGCCTATGCCTTCATGGGCAGGAGAAAAGGCCCTATTCGTTGAAATATCTTTCGTTTGCGAGGAGAGATGCCCGGAGCGCGCGTTCATGATCTTATCACCGTCTCCACCTTGGCCGTCTTCGACATACTCTACGTGGCCGAGGTGCACCCGGCGTCGCTGGCACCGCTCTGCTGTTTCAGTGGGGCCTATCTTTTCGCCGGACTTGCCTGTGCCGGAGATTTAGATACCAATTCGCGCGAGTACCGGCGCTGGGGGCCGTTGCGGTTTATCTGGTGGCCTTATCGGGTGTTGGTACCACACCGTTCTTGGGTTTCGCATGGGCTTATCGCGGGAGGCATTATCCGAGCGCTCTATTTAGGCACCATGTTCTTTTTGCTCTCCTGGGTAGGTGTGTGGCTATGGAATCGGTGCGGGATGCATGTAGACCCCGCCTCTGTCACACAACTGGAGGCGCACTCGTTAGGGCAGATCATGCGCACCCACCCGCAGGAAAGCTTGGCTTTTCTAGCCGGCTTTGTGCTCGCCGGCACGGCGCATTCCCTGGCCGACATCGTGTCAACCGGACTAAAAAGGTGCTTATAACTGGCAGAACGACGATGGACAAGCACCCCCCATCGCTCCTGATGCGTCTGCCAAGCTCTAAGTCGCATCTCTACCGGCCCTAAATGGTTGTAACTTGCAAGGATGATCGTCTGTCTAAATCGAATAAACACTGTTCGCGAAAACTCATGATGACCTAAGGAGGAAGAGTAAATGATTCGTACTTTACGCTGGCTTCCAGCGCTCTGTGTGGGGCTAACGCTGTTGGGGTTAGGCTCTCAGGCTCATGCGACGCCGGCCTTTGCAAAGAAGGAGAACAAACCTTGCGTCTACTGCCACGTGGTACCCGGAGGGCCGCGCAACTTTCGAGGTCTTTACTATGCCACACATAACCACTCCTTCGCCGACTTCGACAACGAGTATGAGGCGAAGCTGGCCGGCGTTTCGCCCGACGCGATGGGGCCCGATGCCAAACCTACGGTGCTCGATTACCCCAACGTCCATGTGAATGTTCCGCCGGTACTTCGGTTTGTGATGAAAGACATTGATGGCAACAACGTGAACCTTGCCCGCTATGTTGGAAAGGTCATCCTAATCGTAAACACCGCCTCGCTCTGCGGCAATACGCCACAATATGCCGCTCTCGAACAGCTCTATGAGAAGTACAAAGACAAGGGCTTCGTGATTCTCGGCTTCCCCTCCAACGACTTCGGGCATCAAGAGCCGGGCGATAACCAGCAGATCAAACAGTTCTGCACGAGCAAATATCATGTTACCTTCCCCATGTTCGCTAAAATAGATGTGAAGGGCGACACCCAAGCGCCGCTCTACAAATTCCTGACCGACAAGGAGACCGATCCGAAGTTCGGCGGGCCTATCGAGTGGAACTTCGCGAAGTTTCTCATCGGGCGTAACGGTGAGATCGTGGCGCGATTCCCCGCGGGTATGAGCCCCACCAAACCGGAGGTTATTGCGGCCATCGAGCACCAACTCGAACAGCCCGCTCCCTCGGAAAGCACCAACTAGCTCTGCTGTCCACAGTCATTTTGTCTTCCCCGCCGTTAGGTGGGGAAGGCTCTTTTTATCGGCAGAGTCTGTGAGATCGCCACGCTGATGGTGCTAGAGGTAGCTTTGCCGATAAGAGAATGATTCAGGCCGCTGAGGTGGTCAGCCCCTCTCCCTGTAGGGGGATGGGGGTGAGGCTGTTGAAGCTGCCAATTGCTCGGTTCTAGAGGCAGTTAACAAGACGAGTTAGTTTCGTTCACCCCCTATCCCATCCTTTCGTCTTGCAGACAGTACCTCGGCGGCCAGAGAGAGGCGTTTAAGGAAAATGAGACAGGCCGCAAAGGCGCCGTCCGCTAGGACGCTCACCGCTAGGTGCCCCTCTCCCCATTGGAGAGAGGGGCAGGGGTAGGGCTTGAGAGGACTGAGAGACAAAAACCTCCCCTCCTTCATAGATGAAGGAAGGGAGGAACTACCTAACTCCACACCGTACTACGGTACCGTCACACGGAAGGTACCACCAAAACTACCCCCGCCATAGGTTCCACGTACCTGTAACAAACCGGGACCGGAGGCTACCGTAGAGGGAAACACCAACGTCGCCGATACACTCTCCCCAGGCGTCGCCGAAAAACTCCCGCCAGGTGAGAGGGTGCCTAACAACAACGGCAACGACGTGCTGGTGTTGAACTTCTGCCCCGTGCTGTCCGTTAGAACCGAGGAGGTCACCGCCAAGTTGGTGGCCGGGGCCTCTCCGATGTTGGTTATCGTGAGGGTAGCCAACAAGTTGTTGTTGACATTTTGGAGGCGAAGGTACAGGCGGATTACCGGCCACCCGATGAGGAAGACAAGGGGTGAGGTGGTGTTGTTAATGTTGGGGTCTTGCACCTGCAGGGTGGCAGCTCCTAGTGCAGGGAGGAAGTTCGTGGGGATGGTGGCCTGGATTTGGGTGCCGTCGGCGGAGACGGAAGTGGGAAAGATGGTGATACCGTTCCAGAGGAGGGTATCGTTTTGTGCGAAGCCGTTTCCGAGGACGGTGAGTGTGAGGTTGCTGGAGCCTGCTGGGGCGTTATTGGGGTTGAGGAAGAGGGCTTGTGGGCCGATACGAAAGATAACACCATTCCCATTGGCGCCTCCAGATTGTGTCGTCCCATACAAGTTACCATCATTCCCCTGAATGACACCGTTTGGACCAGCGCCGTCGGAGTTGTTATTTGCTGAGAAGTTATAGATCAGATGGTAGTAGCCATTTGTGTCGATCTTGAACACCACGCCATCATCATAGGCGCCTCCAATTTCAGTCGTCCCATACAAGGCTCCGTCACTTCCCTGAATGACACCGGCATTAACATTGGAACCGTCATTGATCATGAAATCGAAGCTATAGAGCACCTGGAAGTTAGAGCCGTTTGTATTGATCTTGAATACAACACCATCTCCATTGTCGCCTCCACCATAAGTCGTCCCATACAAAGCTCCATCCTTGCCCTCAATGACACCGGCATAGGGATTGGCACCATCACCGCCATAGAAGCTATGGAGCACCTGGAATTTGGAGCCATCGGGGTTGACCTTGAACACCACGCCATAATTATTGGAGCCTCCAGCTTCGGTCGTCCCATACAAAGCTCCATCATTCCCCTGAATGACACCGTTTGGACCAGCGCCGTCGGAGTTGGTTCCATTAAGGGGGTCTTGTGTCGAGAAGGTATAAAGCACCTGGAATTTGGAGCCGTCAGGGTTGACCTTGAATACGACACCACTAAAATTGGCGCCTCCAGATAGTGTCGTTCCATACAAGGCTCCATCCCTGCCCTGGATAACACCTGCATAGGGATTGGCGCCGTCAGTGTAACTGAAGGTATGGAGCACCTGGAATTTGGAGCCATCGGGGTTGACCTTGAACACCACGCCAAACCCATTGTCGCCTCCACCATAAGTCGTCCCATACAAAGCTCCATCCTTGCCCTGAATGACACCGGCAGAGGGCTGGGCGCCGTCGAAGTAATTGAAGTTGTGGATCACCTGAAAGTTGGAGCCGTCAGGGTTGACCTTGAATACGACACCATTCCCATTGGCGCCTCCATATTGTGTCGTCCCATACAAGGCTCCATCCTTGCCCTGAATGACACCGGCAGAGGGCTGGGCGCCGTCGGGGTTGGTTCCAATGAAGTTGTAGTCTACTGCCGAGAAGGCATGCACCAACACGTCCATCTCGATGTTCTGTGCCTGAGCCCTTCCTATACCGCTCCCATACAGCAAAACACCGCACAACAGAGCGACGCCTACCCTACTTAGCGAACCGGCACCACGCCTTACTCCTAGACGCCATAACACGCCAAACCCTACTAACAGCAATAAACCCCACACACTTCCTACCTCCGGAGTCGTCGCATGACCCCCTACCGTCACACTAAAGTTCTGTGTTACCGAACCCGGAACTCCACCATCCGTGAAGTCTATCTCGTATGTCCCCGTATACACCGTCCCAGACACAGAGTTAGCAGGTACCGTCACATCAAACAAGTCCCCCGTCCAGCTCGAACCACTCGTGCCGGCCGGGTTCAACGACGGCGGCGTGTTGAGGAAGTTGTCGCTGAAGTCGTTCGTATTGGGGTCGGAGTAGTTGGTGTTGTTTCCGGTGAGGACTATGGAGTTGTTGGGGTCGGTGTTGGTGAGGGTAGCGAAGAAGGCGAAGGTGCTCCCTGGTGCCACGGTAGGGTTGGGGTTTTGGAGGGTGAAGTTAAGTTGTGCCCCTGCCGTTTGCAGGCCGACAAGCAAGCACGCTCCCACCAACAAGGCGAGGAGCCGAAAGAAGCAGACGAAACGATTTGTGTTCATGACCATGTCCTCCTTGATATTGTTAGGGTTGAAGCCGATTGTTTATGAGGGCTTCGTACCCATCCTTCTTTACTGCAATTTTCGTGCCAATTTTACATGGTTTTGGGGTTTTTTTGGGATTTTTTGGAAAAAATTTTTTGGTCAGGTGTTGGTTGGGTCTAGGGTGCCTGATTTTCGTAGGTTCTAGGGGGGTGTAGAGACAGTTCATTTCGTCTTGCAGATGAGGGGAAGGCGTCGGCCTTGAGGGGAGGGTGTCGGCCTTGAGCGTACCACTGTCGGCCTTGAAGAGCCGGTGAAATAAACGCCTGTCATTTCACGCCGATAATACACCTGTCATTTCGAGCCGAAGACGAGAAATCTTGCGTTTCACTTCCCACCCGTTCTGAGGGGTGGGGACTGACAGGCTCACGGTTCTAGAGGCAGTTTGCAAAACAAGCCTACCTCATTCACCCCCTATCCCATCCTTTCCCCCGATTCGGGAGGTGCTAGCGCACGGCGATGCAGCGGCCAGAGAGATAGGCGATGAAGGAAGCGACACAGGCCGCTGAGTTGCCCACCGCGAGGTGCCCCTCTCCCGAATCGGGGGAGGGGCGGGGGGGTGGGGGCTGTAGAAGCGCACGGCAATGCAGCGGCCAGAGAGATAGGCGATTAAGGGAATGATTCAGGCCGCTGAGGTGGTCAGCTCCTCTCCCGAATCGGGGTAGGCGTAGGGTAGGGCTGTAGGGGGTGCCCTTGCGATACCCCTTTAGGTTCCTCTATTTTTGATGGTTCCCCATTGTGATTGCCATGTTTTCTTGGGCAGGCACGAGGTCTGTCCCTACAGATGATGGGTTGGTTCATGGTGATGGTTGTAGAGATAACCCATAAGGCGCTCCCTCCCAAGTTGGAAAGGGGCGAAGACCGCTCGCCTTTGTAAAAGCCGTTAAAATTAGGATAGCAGCGCCCAAAAAAGACAGGCAAGGGGCAACACAAAGAGGAGGCTGTCGAAACGGTCGAGGAGCCCGCCGTGGCCGGGCAGAAGGCGGCCAAAATCCTTTAATCCTAACTCGCGCTTCATGGCCGACTCCCACAGATCTCCCCAAGGGCCTACGATCCCCGCCGTGGTTCCTAAAATAACTCCGTCCCAAAAGGGCAGACCCAGGCAACGGGCAACAAGCGCCCCGCCCATGAGAGCGCCGAGCAGGCCACCCAGCACTCCCTCCCACGTTTTGCCAGGAGAGAGGGTGGGAGCGAGCTTATGTCGCCCAAAACGTCGCCCCACGAAAAACGCCAGGCTATCGGCCGCCCATACACAAGCCGCGGTGAACAAAACGAGCCAGGCACCTAATGGGGTATGGGCGATGGGTGGTTTGGCAGAGGGAATGGTGAAGAAGTTCCGCAGAATGACCAAACCGCTTATGGGAAGGGCGATATAAACCGCGCCAACAAGCCCGTAAAAACGCCTTAGCGAGCCGAGCGCTATGCCGGTACGTGCTGCGCGGAGCGTAAGTAAAGCGAACACCGGAATGGGCAGTGCCACCAGGATAGACGGATAGAGCGGAGGGATGTCGCCTCGCGAGAGGCGCAGATAAAGGCCCACCGGATAGAGGGCGCCGAGAAAGGGCAAGCTGGCCTGTAGCGCATTTGCTGTGGGAGATAGCAGTTCCGGCACGAGTCTGTTGCTGTAGGCCGTCGTCCATTCGTAAGCGCAAAGCAGGGCGACAAGCACAACCCCACAGAGCATGAGAATGGGGTTGCTGAAACAGAAAAACAGGAAAAGGGCAATGCCTACGATGGCACTTAAAACTCGTTGCCGCATCTGTGTGCCTTATAACCTAAGCTCGACTAGGGCGCGATGCTGCTCGATCTCCTGTTTTGCCGCCGAGGGGCTTAGGAGGGCAATGCTCAGCAAAGCCGCGAGAATGCAAAGCGCGCAGACCAGAAAAATTACCCGATAACTGCCGTGGTTCACAAGAGCACCTGTGACAATGATAGTGAGCGGCTGAGCCAAAGAGGCTGCGGTGGACTGTAGCCCCACG
>NZ_DATGLN010000112.1:0-6965 GCF_035294165.1 Chthonomonas sp. | reverse complement strand
TGGCCATCCTGGGTGTAGGCCTCATGGGCGCCTCGTTGGGAATGGCCCTGCGTCGGCGAGGGCTTGCCAAAACGGTGGTCGGCTACGATGTTCGGCCAAGCCATCTGCACATAGCCTCTCAGCAGGGCGCCCTAGATAGGGTTGCGGCGACACCGGTCGAGGCGATTTCAGAGGCCGATCTTGTGGTGTTCGCCGCCCCCCCTCAGGCCATTGTGGAGCAGCTTTCACTTTTGGCACCGCATATTCCCTCTCAGGCCCTCATCACTGACCTCGGCAGCGTAAAGGGGGCGATAGTACACCACGGCGAGGCGCTCTTCGGCCTGAGGTTTGTAGGCGGGCATCCCATGGCCGGAGGGCCTCAATCGGGGCCGCAGGCCGCACAATCCGAACTTTTTCGTGGGGCTGCATGGGCGATTGTGCGCTCAACGCCCTTCTCACTAGACGAAGACCCCTGGGCGCATTCGCTGGCAACACTAATTAAAGCGCTTGGGGCACGCCCCTTGCCGATGGAGGCGGCGCAACACGACCGTCTGGCGGCCCTTGTTAGTCATCTGCCGCACCTCCTTTCCTTCGCCTTTATGAACATGATCGAGGGCCACCCGAATCGGGAGCTTGCCAAGCAGTTGGCCGGTGGCAGCTTTCGTGACCTTACCCGCATCGCCTGTGCAGATAAAGCGCTGTGGAAGGAGATTTTCCTTCAGAATCGGGCGGAACTGCTGCAGGCACTCGCCGCCTTTGAAAGTCAGCTAACGCTTTTGCGCGAAGAGATCGAACGAGGCTAGAGGGGCTAGGAACCCTTGGCCGATACAGGTTCTCCCTCCATTTTTGGGGCGAAAACGCCGATTATAACTCCGTGCTAACCGAACTGTAAGGAGTTGTGGAAGAGGTGGTAGAGCCTGCCGTTCAAGAGATAAAGGAAGAGACTGAGGGGAAGGGCGTCGGCCTTGAGGGGAAGGGCGTCGGCCTTGAGGGAGAGGACGCTGGCCTTGACGAGACCGTCACTCTGCCCGACCCTCGCAAGCGAGGTCGTAAACAGGTTTTTGCCGCTGCCCTCGTGGCGCTAGCCGCCTTCTGCTTCGCGTTTTTTGTGCCGCATCATCCTAAAGCCGCAGCAACGGGGCTGACAGAGGCAAAGCTGCAGGGACAGTGGGTTTTGCAGAGCATCGGTAAAACGGCCACCGGCCCTCAAAGCGGTTGCCCTATTCTCGACCAGCAGGTAACCTTCGCGCATGGGGTGATCACCGGAACAACCCGGCTCTTGGCCGACACACCCGATGGCACCACCCAAATGCCCTTCCCAGATAAAAGCGTGCAACAGGTAAGTTCCGACGATGATGGGCAGACCCTCCTCATTCGGTGGCAGGGCACCTACGAGCTAAAAGGACCTCACCGGTTATGGCTGAAGATAGGCAAGGCCAGCTACCCTGTAGACGTTCAGAGCGACCCCAAGACGCATGCACTTATCTGCAGCCACGATCTTATTCTAACCTACCCTAACGCCACGCGTTATGTTCTCGCAAAGCCCTAGGGGCACCCCTTAAGCTATTGCCAGAACTGGTAAGTCGGCAGGCCCCTTGCAATGCCGTAGATATTCCACAGGCTACCCACCACAAACTGCCCCAGCATCAGGCCGATGAAGAAGGGCAACGCTTTCTGAAAAGCGCCTCGGCCTCCGTAGCGAAGGATAAGACCTTTGAATATCCATGCCAGGAACAGCGGCCCCCAAACCAAATTGATCTCCCACGAGGAGGTAACGGCGAAAGCCAGCGGATGGAAAGGCCACCAAGGGAACCGCACCCGCATCCACTGGAGGAAGAAGGCGATGCCACATCCCACAAAAATAGACATCAGCTCGCCGAACTTGCCGCGTGTGGGCGTGTTAAGCCATGAGGTTAAGTTGTTGTAGGGTTCTGGCCCAAAGGTCAGCACGCTTTTGGCTTCGGCACCATAGTGGTACATCAGTCCAAGCATATTCCAAAACGCCACAAACACCCCAAAGATGCCGAGGAAAAGCATGGCAAAGTACCAACTTCGATAGCGCGAGTGGGTCTGCTCGGCCAGCTTAAACCCCTCCAACTGGTGCGGCATGGGGTGGCTGCGGTAGGCGCGATTGAACCAGAAATAGAGGGAGAAAACGGTAAGTGTATTTGCAGAAAAGCTGTCGGTGCCGGCCACGCGCGTCATGATCATCTCGGGGCCGGTGAAATGGAGGTCGTGAACGGGGGTGCCCAGTTCGGCCCTCATGCGCGTAATGGCGATGGCAAGCATGAAATACATGAAGAAAAAGAGGATACCGATCCACCAAACCATCCCCAGCCAGGTGGAGAAAGCGACGAGCGAGCCTACCCCCAAAATCACTCCCAAGACGGCCCATCGGTAACGGATAGGCTCGGTGCTGTCATCGAGTTCGGAAGGGCGCCCCAACGCGCAACGAAGCACCTGCTTGATGTAGTTGCGGCTAAGCCAGGCGGCATAGAAGAAGAAAGAGAGATAGGCCCCAAACGACTGGTTTTCGATGTAGGGAAAGCGCGGGTCACGGTCGTAGCCAAGCCATACGACGGCGACCCGCTCCAGCTTCCAAAACCAGTAGAAAAACCACATCGAGAACAGGAAGTCCAGCGGCATGAACATGCCTAAGCCGATCATGAAGGGATAGAACGAGACAGGCGTCCAACCGAGCGCGTTCCACGGTTTGGATGTAAAGTACTGGCCTATATCCAGGAAGCTTTGGCCGAACCCCGGCGTGAGAACCGTGGGGATATTAGGATAGTAGTAGTTAAGGCTATTGATCATATCAATGGAGCCGGCGATGGCGAAGCCGAGCCAGAAGAGTCGGTTTCGGAAAAGCCCATTCGGCGCAAAAGCCTGTTCAGAGGTGATCTGCAAAGGCAGTTGGATGATGGGGTAAGTAAGTCGTTCATGCTCGGTCCACTGCTTGCGCAAGATCACATTGATGCAGAGCATAACAAAAAGCAGCATGGAGACGAAGGCCGTCCAGATGCAGACGACGGGCAGCCAGGCACGAATGTAGACCCAGCGAAAGATGGTGTCGTTGCCCACATAGTAGCCTTTGTAGATTTTAGGGTCGCTTATGAAAAGCGCCGGCTTCAGGTGCGGGATGATGAGATGTGCCCAGTTGTTGGAGCTGTTGGCATGCTTAAAGGGCCAGGTAAGCATGGGGACGAAAACTTCCAACATGTCGTGTCCGCTAACGGCGGCGGCGATGCAAAGAACCGAGTAAGTGAGGAGAAGTTCCCCGCGTTCCAGGGCCAGCCGGGGGGCGAAACGTTTCAGGCTTTGATTGGCCACGGTAAGGCAGAGCAGCACGAACACGGTATCAAAAAACAGGGAGATGGTGGTGGGATGGGCGGAGTAGCGCACGACCTCCATTTCCACCTGCCAAAAATCGGTAAGGGGAATAAGAATAAGGCAAAGGAGGACTACCCGCCAGGTAAGCGAGCGTCCGTATGGCTGGCGTTGGCCTTTCGGTAGGGCTGCCGCCAGGTGAGGAAACGGCTCTTTTTGTAAGGGCATATCCGCCATACTCAATTTCAACTCCTTTCAAGTGCAGAAAAAATTCGCCATTCTCTCGCCGTTTCCTGCTAGAGCCGTGTAGGGCCGAGTAAGTATGTTCTTACAGTACCGGCATTCTTGTTACACCAAAGAGCACTGAGAAAAAGCTTCCTGCACTTATAGCGTGCAGTCATAAGCTTCAAATCACAGTATAATCAAAACCTCTACCATCGCAAAATGTCGCCAAAGGAGGCCCAATAAGCCATGTCTGCGACATGGGTTGTCATGGCTGTTGTCGTACTCGTTTGCCTCATAGTCGCCTGTATCGCGCTCGTTCTCAGCATAACGCTTCGGAAGAGCATGCTTGATTTCATCGGCAAAGCGGAGAAGAGTTTTCAGGAGACACAGGTAAGTTTGAGATCTCTTGAACGCATCGATCAGCAGCACAATATGCTTTTAGAAGAGAATCGGGCAACGGCTGCCTTGCAGACGGCGACAGATGAACTGAGAAGGCGTCAAGAGGCGCAAGAGCTTTCTCTGAACGCTCTACGTACTTACCTGACTCAAATGGGGGCAGACCTAAAAGACATTGTAGGCAACACGCAACATACTTTAGCTCAACAGTTACAGACAGCACAGAGCGTTACCGATGAGCTGAGGCGACGGCAGCAAATTCATGAACAACGTCTAAACGATTTGGTGAATCAAATAACAGAAATAGATGCCGTTCTAAAAAACTCTGTAAGCACGTCGCAAAGTGCTCTTATTCAGCAGTTGCAGGAAGCCAAAAGCATCCTCGATATTCTTAAGGAGCGCGGCGAGCAAATCCGAGCGCAGCAAGCAAATGCCAACGAAATTCTAAACAATTTGGAAAGAATAATCGCAGGCTCACGTTCCCGCGGTGCAGCAGGAGAAAATATTCTTGATAGTTTCTTAGAGGTATTGCCAGCTGAGTGGAAGGAATATCAGGTAATGGTAAATGGTCGGCAGGTGGAGTTTGCTTTTAAGCTACCAAATCAACGTCTTGTACCTATCGACTCGAAGTGGGTAGGGGTGGAAGAGCTGTCTCGTCTCGAATCAGATTCCTCCTCAGAAGAGACGGCACGTATTCTACGAGGTCTTGAAGACAAATTAAGGCAAAAAGTGCAAGAGGTCACGAGATATTTAGACCCAGATAGAACCTTAGGCATTGGTATTGTTGCTGTTCCCGATGCGGTCTATGCAAACACACGCTCAGTGCACGTTGAAGCGTTGAGAAAGCGGATAGTCATTATTAGCTACAGCATGGCTGTTCCCTACCTTCTCACCCTCTGTCATTTGGTGGCACTATATGTTCCAAACTCAACATTAGACTTGGAGAAGCTACATATCCAGATTCAAAAGCTCAATCAGTTGCTGCAGGAGATGTCAGAAGAAGTCAACTCCAGGCTCTCTCGCGGTATCACAATGGTTACGAACTCGCGTGAGGAACTGCAAAAAAAGCTCACAGACGCCCAAAGAGAATTGTTGCCGATAAACTACTCCATTCAAGATGAGGGTGCCGAGTTACCAACAGTGATCTCGTCGGAATAACTAGCCTAACAGGGCAGCTATCTGCTGTCAATCAGAGCCTCTTTGATAAGGGCATCACAGATTCAGCCTCTACATAGCACTTCAGTGTTCCCGCTTCCACCATCTCCATCTTCGAGCTTTGGACTACCGTCAGCATGTGGAACGGCTATGCCTACTGGCGTTGGGACCAACGCAACCTTGCCGATCCCAATTGGCCTACCGCGCCCGATAACTTTAGTATCAGTTGGTGTGGGGGCCAGGGCTATTTCTCGATGGGCGCCCATAACGGCATGTCCAACTACGCCTTTGTGGACGGCCACGTAAAGACACTGAAGCGAACCTCCATTATGTCCTGGCCGTGGACGCCCCAGGCCATTGCTCAGCGCGCCGCTGCAGGGCAGAAGAACTTCAATCTTGTGAGCTGGGACGACCAGTACAAGTAGCGGGAGGAGCTAGAGATGGACTCGCAAAAGAAAACCGTCCTTGTTATTATCGCGGTGGTTATTGCGGTAGCGCTTGCCATTTGGTCGGCCGTGCGAACGTTCGGGCCGCAGGGTCGCACCATAGGTTCGTTGGGCAGCCTCAACGAGTCGAAGACGGCTCCTGGTTTTGGGGGACACCTCTAGCAGTGCTCCTCCGAAGTCGAATGCTTTACAAGAGAAGGAGGGTGGCTCCTCCACGCTTTCCGGCGCACCTGCCGGCATGGGCGGCCCCTAATAGCTCCAACGGTAAAAATTCAAACGGAGCCACGCTTTCCGGTGTGCCTGTTGGCATAGGCGGCTTTTGATGTTAGGAAGCGTAATAAGGAGAGGGCGGTAAGAGGAACTATCGGTTCCTTCCTATCCCCAATTCCTTAGGAAAACCTAAGTTTGCGCGAATCGGGAGTGATCGTAGGTTCGAGAGAGAGGTTCGCGCAGGATTTTGAGAGAGTGTGGTATAATATAAGAGGCAACTTCTCGAGGGTAGGGGCTTACGCGGCCTTTATTTTGAGAGTAAGTTGACCGTATCACCGGCTCTTCGGAGCTGGTGGGGATTGAAACGTGTTTTGGACTGGAGTTCTGTATGGTAGAATATCAAGTATCACCGGCTCTTCGGAGCTGGTGGGGATTGAAACTGCTTAGACATATTAACACCATGCCCGTTAAGCGTGTATCACCGGCTCTTCGGAGCTGGTGGGGATTGAAACTATTGCTGTGATTTCCATCGTCTATTTCCTACTGCCGTATCACCGGCTCTTCGGAGCTGGTGGGGATTGAAACTGTATGTGCCGATCAAAACCGATGAAGCGCATATGTGTATCACCGGCTCTTCGGAGCTGGTGGGGATTGAAACAACCCTTGCTGTGCCAACTGCGTGACGATGCTGTTAAAGTATCACCGGCTCTTCGGAGCTGGTGGGGATTGAAACTTCTGCTGTTTGCTGCGTACGATCTCAATCGCCAAGTATCACCGGCTCTTCGGAGCTGGTGGGGATTGAAACAACAAATACCGCAAGGTCAACAGATTCCGCAAGGAGGTATCACCGGCTCTTCGGAGCTGGTGGGGATTGAAACAATGCGGACTTGTCATTCATGGCTGGAGTTGCGCGTATCACCGGCTCTTCGGAGCTGGTGGGGATTGAAACGAATTATCCTGCCTATGTTTCCTTATTGCTCTGGAAGTATCACCGGCTCTTCGGAGCTGGTGGGGATTGAAACGATGAGAGGTGGATTTGATGCATTAAATGTATATGTATCACCGGCTCTTCGGAGCTGGTGGGGATTGAAACCTATCCACCCGATGGTTGTTTCGTGCTGGATTGGAGTATCACCGGCTCTTCGGAGCTGGTGGGGATTGAAACTTGCAGACGTAGCGCCAACCGTTTTTGAGCAGCTGGTATCACCGGCTCTTCGGAGCTGGTGG
>NZ_DATGLN010000111.1:0-1446 GCF_035294165.1 Chthonomonas sp. | reverse complement strand
GAGGTGGTCTTTATGGAGACGGCCGGCTACATTATCGTGGGTGCCATCTGTGAGCGCATCACCTTCGGTGCTTTCGTACTGTGCGAGCTGTTCATCGGGGCCATTCTCTACCCCATCTTCGGCTGCTGGTGTTGGGGAGGGGGATGGTTGGCCAACCTCGGCAATACCATGCATCTCGGGCACGGCTATGTGGATTTCGCCGGCTCAACCGTCGTGCACGCCGTAGGAGGGTTTGCCGCCATGGCGTTGGCCATTATCTTGGGGCCACGGCTAGGGAAGTACGGGCCGGATGGCAAACCACGCGCCTTCCCCGCTCACAACATCGCCTTCGTTGTCACCGGAACATTCATCCTCTTATTTGGATGGATGGGTTTCAACCCAGGCTCTACCTTAGGCGATACCGACCTTCGCGTTTCGGTGATCGCAGTCAACACCAACCTAGCGGCGATCTTTGGCGCGGCAGCGGCCATGGTTTTCTGGTATCTTAAGTTCGGCAAACCCGATATCTCCATGGCCTGTAACGGCATGTTGGCAGGATTGGTGGCCATCACGGCGCCCTGTGCGTTTGTCTCTCCTACCTCCGCGATGGTCATCGGCATTCTCGCCGGCATCACAGTCTGCTGGGGCGTTCTTTTCAACGACAACGTTCTTAAGATAGATGATCCTTGTGGAGCTATTTCGGTGCATGGCTACTGTGGGTGGCTGGGCGGCATTTGCCTAGGGCTTTTTGCCGACGGCACCTACGGAGCCGGTTGGAACGGCGTGGGTGCATCGAGCTACCTCGGCAAGGCGGGGCTTGGAGTCGTTGGCCTGTTCCAGGGCGACACCAGTCAGTTTCTGGCCCAGCTCGTCGGCTCTACCGTCTGTGTAGCCTGGTCATTCGGGCTTACCTTCATCGTCTTCAAGATCGTCAACGCCGTTAAGAGTATGCGGGTTTCGCCGGAGGTCGAAACGATGGGTCTCGACGAGCCGGAGTTCGGCATCGTCGCCTATCCCGACGATGTGCTCGCCACCCCCTCTACCCCCAGCGCTTCCATGGCCATTACATCCGCCCCCAATCTAGGCGGCGGAGCGCCGGCCGGAGCGAAATAGCAGATCGTCATTAATGGCGGGGGCTTATAACCACTGCCCCCGCCCAATCCGGTAAAAAAGGAAAAAACTCCTATGAAGACGAAAAAGAACAGGGTACAGAGAAAGCAAGAGCAGGCCATCCGTGAGCGGAGGATGCAGCGCGTCCAAATCGTGCTGGGCTATGCCGTTCTCGGCGCCACCCTTTGTTGGGCAATAGTACTTAACCTCCAACATCGTTTAAGCCCGGCAGTTACGGTTGGGTTGGTCATTCTCTTGCTGTTTCGGCTCTTCGCTCTGAGATACGAGCTGAAGCGACAGACAGAGGAGGCAACACAATGATAAAAGTAGAAGCGATGATTCGCCCCCAAAAGCTGG
>NZ_DATGLN010000110.1:0-3252 GCF_035294165.1 Chthonomonas sp. | reverse complement strand
GGCCAAGTTATAGACGCGCTTTTCATGCATCCGTACCAAAGCATCGAAGGCGCGGCGATCGCCCTCTTTGCTGCGCTCAATCAGTCGTTGTTCATCAGCGTCGGTCATCCTCTTCTCCGGCGCAAGGGTCTCATAAAGTTAAGGCTTCTTGCAGAGCGCGTGTCTCCTCGTCCGAAAGAGGATGGCTCGCACGCCCGTTCTGCACACGTTTGGCGTAGACGCGCACCTCCGCACGGCTATACACGCTCGTCAGCACATAACCGTTATTGTGCCCGTCGAGCACAGCCAGTGAAAAGCTTTGCTCGCCGCCGACGTTCTCAAAGGCATTATAGCGTACAAGGCCGTGCTTTTGAAAGCAGGTCGGCATCTGAGCCTGCAGCACCCCCACCGCCTGCTCCACCGCCTCGATACGCTGTTCTACGCGCTCGATCTCGCAAGCTTGGTGGGCCAACATCTGCTCTAAACTGGCTCCATCGGGCCCGCGCAGAAACGCCTTCAGTCTCTTATCCATACGTCGTACGGTGAGAAATGTAACTACAAAGCCCACCGCAAGCAGCGAAAAACCGATGAGGAAAGTGGGCATCAGCCACGACGCCACGTTAGGTTGCATCAATGCGTGAAACACGTGTCTCCTTTCGCTCCTCCTTTTCTAAAGTTAATGGTGTCGGGGGGGAGAACTCAAGACCTCCAGAGAGGCCAAGCAAGGGTATACTCTACAAGAGCTTTCGAGGAACTTCCATGTCGCCTTCCACACGCAGACAAGTCGTTTTTGTTGCCGTATTTCTTGTTATTGTACTTCTTTTTATGCTGACTTTCCGCCTGAGCATCGTAGACGGCGATTCGATGCTGCCCACCTACCATAACGGGCAGATCGTGCTCGTTTGGCGTCGCGGCCCTTTTTGCCCACAACTTCGCCGCAACGAAGTTGTGCTTGTGCGCCAGGCACGGGATGTCATTATCAAGCGCATTTTCCGTCTGCCCGGTGAGCCTTTAGGGCACTCCTTTCCAGACCTTCAAGACCTCGCCTTTCGCAATGGCCTTGCCGACTACTACGAACAACACATCGTCCAAACCCCGCACGGGCCTCGGGTAGAGCTAACGGTGCCTAAAGGCTATATTGTGGTGCTTGGCGACAATCTTGCCGTCTCGGAAGACAGCCGTGTTTTCGGCCCCGTCCCAGAAAAAGATGTGCTTGGAGTGGTGGTCAACAGCCCTCCGCCACCCTACACCTCCACACGACCTTAACGACCGAACAGGATTTAGCATTCTAGCACGTTCCATTCGCCTACAGCAAGAGGAGGAAAGCTATTTATGATTGCTGGCTATTATGCCGTAGACTACCAGGTGCACTCGTTCCGTTCTCACGATGGCCGCGCCTCAATTGCCGAACATTGCGAGCGCGCGGTGGCGCTGGGCCTAGAGGAGATAGGTTTTTCGGAACATAAGGATTTCGACCCCTGCGACCCTGTGGTGGACTACTTCCACTACGATGCCTATCTTAGAGAGGTAGAGGCCGCACGCCAAGTATGGGGCGACCGGCTCCGCATTCGTGCAGGAGTGGAGATAGACTATCAGAAACGCTTTGAAGAGGCGATAGCGGCCTTTCTCGAAACCTATGCGTTTGACTTTGTGTTGGGCAGCGTCCATTATGTGGATGGGGTCATGATCATGACTCCAGAATACAACCGAGGGCGAACGCAGCAGCAGGCCTATTCCGACTACTTTGTCGCCGTAATCGATTCGGTGCGTAGTGGGCTGTTCGATGCGGTGGCCCATTTGGAGTACGCAAACCGGCGTGGCTTAGCGGCCTGGGGGCCTTACGACCCGGCAGCCTATAGCGACCTCCTGGAAGCTCTCTTCGAGGAGATGATCGCCCGCGGTGTCGCCTTGGAGCTTAACACCGCCGGTCTGCATCAAGGGCTGGGCATAACCTATCCTCTTGAGGCCACGGTCGCTCTCTATGCGCGGAAGGGGGGGCGGCATATCTCGATAGGCTCCGACGCCCACCATCCCGATCAGCTTGCCTATGCCTATCCTCGAGCTGTAGAGATGGCGTTGCAACTGGGCTTCACCCAGGTCTGCACATGGCATAGGCGACACAGGATACCTCGTAGGCTTTCTATAGACAGCTGAGTCTCAGCTCAGTTCTTTAAGCAAGCCTTCGGTTTCCTGTTGTAGCTTTTGAGCAAGCTCTGTTAAACTCGCCACAAAACTGCCGGGTTGTTTATCTTCTGCGGTCAGGGCGGTTCGGATAGCTGTATCACAGTGCTGTTCTTTCTTTAGATCATTACGTATGGCATCAAATCCATCTTTTTTAACCAGCAGTAGCAGAGCTGTTTCCAGACAAATTATTCTACCGACGTGTCGCTGATAAACCTCCTGGTCAAAAAAGTGATTTTTAAGGGCACATAATGCTCGTTTATCACCGGTAAGTAGCAAAAAATCTTGTTGCCCTTTAGTAGCAGCAAAAAGTATGGCTTCCCCTGAATCGATGGCCGGCACTTTCACCAACTCTGCTAATTCATCATGGTCAACCGCGTCTACTATCTGCTTGCATTTCTTTACGTACTTCGACGCTCTCTTCCAAATCTCTACCCGAAAGACCTGCTTGGTTTTCTCACCATGAGAACACTTCGATAAAGTCTCTGGGCCAAAATATACATTATCCAAAGGAATGTCTAGAGCTTGCAAAATCCTTTCAAACAGGTTAAAAGCCACAAGCTTTAAAAATATATCGGTGTCTATATAACAGCGCACACCTATTTTTCCGCAGCAGTAATTCGCATTAGATAATCTGCAATGTCAGAAAAACCATCATCTGACGGAATGTGGCGGCGAATTTGATCTACAATAAGTTTAGGAGGATCGGAGGTGGACGGCTCTTGCAATTTTTCAATCCTTTTCAAGGCACTTTGTACCAACTTCCAATTGCTCTTTCGATAACCATATTCTAGGACAAGCAAGCCGGGGTCAACTTTAGCGACAGCGCCGATTTTCAAGGCTTCGGTGGTAAGCTGCTTCACGGAAGGAAGCTCTTCAGCAAATTGTAATTCCTGCGAATCGGTGAGGAATTCGAGTGCAAAGTTGTTAGCCATCTCCTCCTCAGAATCATCAGAACCGGTTTTGACTTCATTGTCTACACGAATAGCAGTTCGTTGTAGATGCCCGAGGCTCAGATGAGCTAGCTCATGGGCAAGATGAAATAAAAGCCAAGCCGGGCCTTTTCGCTGACATAACACAATAACAGGCCGC
>NZ_DATGLN010000109.1:0-12630 GCF_035294165.1 Chthonomonas sp. | reverse complement strand
AGTCGAAAGCCCAACAGCAGCTATGTCGCTTTTGCGGTCGCAAGCCCGAAGTGGTGCGACAGTTGACCCCTAGCGGTAAAGTGCAGATGTTCCGCAAATGCTGCGCGGAAGCGGGTCTCGTGGCCTAGCGTGATTTGAAACTTTGTTGAAGCGGCCTGTCCTCCTTAAGGAGGACAGGCTTTCTCCTATCTGGAGCCTCTCTGCATGGTGAAACCGCGCAAACAGGGCTATTTTGCCCTCGTGCTTCATTCCCATATCCCCTATGTGCTCGACCACGGGCGGTCTCCTCACGGCACCGATTGGCTGTCGGAGGTTACCGCCGAAACCTATCTGCCGCTGCTCGACGTGCTCTTTCGCCTTGTCTCCGAAGGCATCTCGCCCAAAATCACCATAGGGCTTACCCCCATTCTCGTCGAGCAACTTGCCGATGAGACGTTTCAAAGCGATTTTGTGGGCTATCTCCAGCAGAAAATAGAGACGGCGCGTGAAAACCAGCAGCAGTTTCGTTATGAGGGCAATACCCATATGCGGGGCCTGGCCCACTTTTGGGAAGACTACTATCAGCAGAAGCTCGACTCTTTTCTGAATATCTACAAAGGAGACCTCGTCGGGGCCTTTCGGAGACTTCAGGATGAGGGGCATATAGAGATACTGACCAGTGCAGCTACCCACGGTTATCTGCCTCTTTTGCTCACCGATAACAGCGTGCAGGCGCAGATTCGTTTGGGGGTGGCCGCCTATAAGGCGCATTTCGGACGCGAACCGCGCGGTTTTTGGTTGCCGGAGTGTGCCTATCGTCCGCGTTACGCCTGGAACGCGCCTCTAGAGGCCTATCGTAGCCTGCAACCGCAGTTGCGAAAAGGCGTTGAGGAGTTTTTAGCGGAAAGCGGTCTGCACTATTTTTTTGTGGATGCCCATCTTCTGCGAGGAGGGCAGACGCTGGGCGTCTATGCGGAACGCTTCAAGGGACTACAAGAGCTGTGGGCGCAGTTTCAACGCGAGTATAGCCCAGAGCGAACGGATCGTACGCCCTATGCGCCCTATTGGGTCAACAGCAGCGGACTCCCTATGCAGCCGGTGGCCTGCTTTGCGCGCGATCCCAAAACCGGCATTCAGGTTTGGAGCGGCGCTCACGGCTATCCGGGAGATGAGTTCTATCTGGAGTTTCACAAAAAGCACTATCCGGGCAACCTGCGCTATTGGCGCGTCTCCTGGCCAAAGGATGATTTGGGGGCCAAGCAGCTCTATGAGCCTTATTTGGCGATGGGCCGAGTGCATATTCATGCCGAGCACTTCGCCCAGTTGGTGCACCAGACGGCGACTTCTGCAGAAACGGAGGAGAACAGACCCCCTGTTGTCGTCGCTATGTATGACACCGAATTGTTCGGGCATTGGTGGTTCGAGGGGCCGGAGTTTCTCTACCACGCCCTGAAGCAGCTTCATGCGCACCCGCATATAGAGCCGATCACGTGCGGTGCCTACTTGGAGAAGCATCCGCCCAATACGGTGGTGGCGTTACCTGAAGGCTCGTGGGGGGAAGGAGGCTATCACTGGATATGGCTGAATGAGTGGACGGCGTGGACGTGGGAGAAGGTCTATGAGGCCGAACGGCTGATGGTAGAGCTGGCACAAACCTATGGAGATATGGAGCGGGTGCAGACCATTCTTCGACAGGCGGCGCGTGAGCTGCTGTTGCTCGAATCGTCGGACTGGCAGTTCAACATCAGCACCTTCACCAGTCGTGACTATGCAGAACAGAGAGTCAACTACCACCACTCTCGTTTTTTACATTTGGCCTCTCTTATTCAACGCGCTGCCGCGCAAGAGACCATCTCTGTTGACGATTGGAACCTTCTCGGGGAGGCAGAAGAGCGCGATCGGTGTTTTGCCCATCTGAACCCGAAATGGTGGGCTGCCGTCGAGTTTCCTGCGACGTAGGGTGAGGAAATAGGGAATTTTGCCGCAGATAACGATGAGCAACGCGTGCATTGCCTGGAGGCGATTCAACTGTCGCCGAGCGCCCCTCCACTTGGAAGCCACCTTGCGCAGCGGCCAGAGCTTTCGATGGCGCCGAGATGCAAATGGCATTTGGTGGGGGACGATAGGGGCGGTTGGTGTGGCCTTGTGGCAGCCCGATGGAGCGCCTTACGGCGATCTTTATTGGCAAACGTTTCCGCAGCCGGACTGCTGGGAGGTGGTAGAGGACTACCTTCAGGTTCGCGCCGATCTCGAATCGCTCTACTGCCGTTGGAGCCTGATGGAGCCACGTCTGGCCGAAGTTTTTCGTGCTTTCGCCGGGCTACGGGTCTTGCGGCAGCCGCCGGAGGAGTGTCTTTTTGCCTTTCTCTGCGCCACAACGAACACGGTGACCAAGATCGAGCGGAGCGTAGGCTATTTAGCACAGCGATATGGCTCTCGCATCTACACCGGTCTTGATGAACCGGCAACTCTTTTTGCTTTTCCCTCGGTTCGTGCGCTTGCCGAGGCGGACGAGAAGGATTTGCGGGCCGGTCTGTGGGGTTATCGGGCACCTTTTGTTGTTCAGACGGCGCAGAGGCTCTTGCAGAAGCCGCAAGGGTGGCTAGAATCGCTGCGCGTTGTGCCCTACGTTGAGGCGCATGAGGCCTTACTCGAGTTCCCCGGTGTGGGGCCGAAGGTGGCGGACTGTGTCTGCCTATTCGCGCTTGACAAATGGGAAGCGGTGCCTGTGGATAGACACATACATCGGCTGGGAGTTCGTCTTTTTCTGCCTCAGTTTGAGGGGCGTTCGTTGACCCCGCGGCTCTACAGGGCTATTGCCGAGGCCTTTCGCGAGCGCTTCGGCCCTATGGCGGGTTGGGCACAGCAGACTCTTTTTTATGCGGAGGCGGGGTTGCACCTGAAAGAGTAAAACGATCTAAGTATGAACTCTAGGCGTGATCTCTCCTTAAGGTGATTGATATGATAGACCCTACCGGAGAGGCGTTTTGAGGCATGAAGGCCGTGACCGAAGCGCCAAATAATGCGATTGCGCAGCTTAAAACCCTGCTTCTTGAAAAGGGGATAGTAGAAGATGTCAAGCGGGTAAACCTCCCCCTCTTCCACAAAGTTGCCGACTTGCCAGCAGAGACTTCCTTCTTTTTTCAAGACCCTATACAACTGCTTTAGGAGGGGCACTTGCGTTTTGAGGTAGTCTGCAATATCTCTGCGGTTTTCGTACTCTTTTCCAAGATTGTAGGGCGGGGAGGTAATGATCAGTTGGATGGTTTCGTCGGGAAGCTGCTCTAGACAGTCGCTTACATCTCCTTGAAAGACAACGAGCCTTGCGTCTATCCGAAAGCAAGGCTCTATGGTTTGGGGTGTTTGCAGGAGAAGGTCGGGTAGCTGTTTCACTCTCTACGGTCTCCTGGTGGTCACTGCGCTTGCTCGAAGCGATTTAGCTGCTGTTGGGCTACGTAGGCCACATCCGCGTCGGAGCTTTTAGCCAGCTGTTCAAGGATGTCCTTTGCTCCGGCCAGATCGGTATTTCCGAGAGCGACGGCAGCCCATCGTTGCAGAGTGGGGTTGGCGCTCTTCACGGCGGTGGCTAGCTGCATAAGGATTTCAGAGCCGTGATCCGAATCGAGCAGTTCGCCCAAGGCGGTGGAGGCATAGTAGGCGGTTGTGCCGCCTTTTGCGAGAAGGGAGATCAGCGTAGGGGCGGCTGCGGGGCCAACCTGTGCTAGCGCTTGTGTGGCAGCTTCGGCCACGGTTCCACTGGGGTCGTTTAAGGCGGCAACAAGGGGCGCGATGCCGCCTCGATTGCCAGAAAAGCCTAGGGCTTTGGCGGCAGCAGCGCGCACGTCGGCATCCTGCGTATCGGTTTGTAACAACCGTGCAAGGGCGGGATCGATTTCCGGATCGCGCACGGGGATGAGCGCCTGGGCGACACCAAGACGTATCTCTTTCTGAGGACTTGACAAAGCTTTAGTAAGTTGTTGTACTACGGCACGGTTTGGGGGGCTATCCTCACCTGGGCGAGCGGCCACGGAGAGGGCGGAGATGGCCGCTGTTCTCAGGTTGAGGTCATAATCCGTGAGCGCTTTGAGAAGCGTGGAGATGGCATCCGGCGTTGCAATGCGCCCTAGGCCGGCGGCGGCCTGAGCGCGGGCGTCGGAATCTACCGAAGGGTCGAGCACCGCTTTGGCAAGCACCGGCTCGCTGGAGGGAGCGGCGATAAGCCCAATGGCGGCGATAACGGCCGTGCGCACTTGGGTGGTGGTGGCCGGGTTCTGAAGCACGGCGATAAGCTTGGGCACAGCCTGTGGGTCTCCTATTTTCCCAAGCGCGTTAGCGGCGCCGACCTTCACCCCGTCATCTTTATCGTCAAGGAGGGCCATCAGGGCGGGAACGCTGCGGTTGTTTGCGGCGGGGTCAAATGTTTTGCTGCTGAGCACATCGCCCACGGGGCCGCGGGCATCGCTGCTCGATTTCAGTTCATTGATGAGCGCCTGTACCACGTCGGGGTTTTGGCGGGGGCCTATGCCATCGGGATCGGTGAGGGCGCGGATAACGCCTTGACGCACATTGATGTCGCTATCGCCAAGGCCGTCCACTAGGGCTTTGATGTTATCTGCTGAGGCCGCACCGATCTGTTTTAGGGTACGCAGAGCCTGATCGCGGACGATCTTATCCTGGTCTTTCAGCATCTGCACGGCCTGTTTCACGGCGTCGGCGTTGCCGAGATCGGCAAGCGCGATGGCCGCCTGGGCGCGCATCTCTTTTGGCTCACCTGCGATAGTGTCGGAGAACTGCTCTTCGGCGATCAGCTCTTTGGCTGCGGCGGCACGCTGAGCCGGCGTACCGTGCGTGAGGTTGTAGAGCAGTTGATGCATGTGGTGGCTGTGCAGGGCAGCTAGGCCTACAACCACGAGAACGATTCCGCCAAAAATAAGATAGTTCAGATATTTCTGTATCACGTTCCCACGCTCCCCAAGCGCAATTCTTTCAAGGACAGGTATCTCTCCATGCATTCTACCTGAATTCGCCTATTTCCTGCTTTCATCGGAGCGAGTGGAGGGAGCGAGGCCTTGGCATCGGGTGAACACAAGGTCTACGCCGAAAGAGACCACGGTGGCTATGGAGCAGTGCTGCGGTGCGGCAGATGCGGAATAAATACTGTTTGGAGCCTCCCTATTCCCAAAACTGAAACAGACATGTTTCTTTCTGTTCTTTTGAGTAATGTGACAAGAATCTGCTGGAAAACAACGAAAAACGTGCACTTTTAGAGTTTTCGTGTTATAATGTAGATGGCTCTCTACGCAAGGGAGGCAAAGCAGAACTCCGTTTGGAGGGATATTTGAGGGAGACTGCATGTGGGCGGCAAAAACGTTTTCGGGTATAATCAAACCGTTCTACAGACGGTTTCCTTCAGCACTCTGGCACAGCTGCCGGTTCCTTATTCACATACGATGGAGTAAGGGGCGGCAGCTTTCGCTTTTGTGGGGGGCTTTCTCTTTTTGTAACAAAAGAGAAGAAGGAGATGTCTGAGGCATTAACGAAACAAAACTTAACGGCTTCGGAGGAAAACGACACATGAATCGCAGAAACGCTTTTACACTTATCGAGTTGCTTGTAGTTATCGCTATAATAGCGATACTTGCAGCCATTCTGTTCCCTGTTTTCGCTCAGGCGCGAGATAAGGCTCGACAAACGGTGGATATCTCGAACCAGAAGCAGATACTGATCGCGATTCTCGCCTACACCCAAGATTATGATGAGATGTTGCCGTTGGGGCAGGTAGGTCCTGTGCACTGGGACGGAAACATCAATACCGATGCTGAAGGGGACGGGATAAACGATGAGATCGACCCCTATATCAAGGCCGGCGTGCCGTGGGGGCCGGAGCGGAAGTCGAGTATCTGGGCCGATCCCTCAGATTCGTATCAGCGCGACGACTGTGATGGAGCGCCGGGCATAGGAGTTGGCTACGATATTAGCTACGGGTTTACCCGATATGATCCTGAACAGCCCCTAAGGGGTTTTGGAGTTTTCGGATACCGTTTGCACCGAGATGGGTCGGACTGGTCTTCTTTGACGCTGGCCGGCGTTCCTAAACCTGGAAGCACGATCATTATGTACCCGTGGTGGAACCCAAATAACTATTCCCGTTTTTATGCCACAACGCGCTACAATATGGGCGATCTGCTTGTTTTTCCGGTCTATCCGAAAGCTTTAAGTATCGGAGATGTCTGTGGGGATGGCTATAACTGGCTTTTCTCTATAGGAGGTCATAACGGAATCTCGGACTTCGGCTTCCTGGACGGCCATGTGAAAGCGATGCCAGCCTCCCGTTTGTGGAATGTAGACCCGACAACCGGTTTGTGGAACCAACAGCCACCCAACATGATGGCATGGAGCGATCAGTATAACACCAACTAAATATCTAGATGTATGTCTGTTCTCCCTCCCGCCGCAGATCGCTCCTGCAGGCGGTGGGGAGAACGAATATCTATTTCTTAGGAGGAAACATATGTCTACACGCGATAGAAACCTCATCATCTTGGCTGTCGTGCTGATTCTCGTTGCGGCAGGCTTTTTCGTCTATGCCTATCGTAAGAATCAGCCCCAAGTGGTTAAAACCGTTCATGTTGACCCAAACTCTTTCCCCAAAGTGCAGTGGATGAAAGAGCATAAAGCCGGAATGAATCCAAATGCTCCTCAATCAGGTGCCGGGGCTTTTGGAACTCCACAAGGCGGAACCGTCCAAAATGCCAATCAGTAGATCGCTCTGATTTGTTTGCATGGTATATTGTGAGGTTAATACTTAGGTGGGGAAGATTCACCAATACCTCTGGCTATCACTGTTTTAGGATTGTCCATGACCCTGAATGCAGGTAGGCGGCCGCTTCTATTTGGCGCTCTTTTGGTAGTCTTGATAGGTGGAATCTATCTCCATCCGTTTTTGTATAGGCGCTCTGTATCTCAAAGCTCTAACGATCTGCATACGCTAAGCAACTACGCACGTACCCATCCTGAGAATTTGACGGCGCAGATCGCATGGGGCAATGCGCTCATGTTGCACGGTCATCCTAATGAGGCCATGCAGGTTTTTGCTTATGCAGCGCAACGGTGGCCACATGATGCACGTCCATATGTTGGTTTGGGAGCACTGGCCGTGCAGCAGCATCGTGATGCTATTGCACAGGTAAATTTTGAGCAGGCCGTCCGCTGTGATCCACACAATGCCCTTGTTTGGCATCTGTTAGGGGAGGTTTATGAGCAGCGTCAAGAACCTGTGGCTGCGATTCATGCCTATACCAAAGCTACCCAACTTGCTCCGAACGATGAGGTAGCTTGGCGGCAGCTCGGGGTGCTCGAAACCAAACGTAAGCTCTATGCCGCAGGATACTCTGCACTGCAGCGCGCAACGGCTCTAAATCCAAACGATGCAAGAGCGCAGATCGATTTTGGTAATATCGCACTTGTGCAAGGACAACTCGTGATGGCCCAACAGGCTTTTACTAAGGCTTTGCAACTTCAACCTCATGACCCTGCTGCGCTGATCGGATTGGCCAATACGGATATGCTTCTTGACCCCTCCCCTACGGGGTTAGCACATGACCTATCTCTTGTTCAACAGATTCCCGATTCTTCACACAATGCCATCGCTTGCGAAACTCTCGGACATATCTACCTGTTGCAGAGGCAATATTCTTTAGCCGTTAAATCCCTTAAAACGGCCGTAAAGGCCAATCCGAAACGGACAACGGCCTATGTGCTACTTTCCCAAGCCTATGCCGCTATGGGGAATGCGCAAGAGGCAGATAGAGCTGCAAAAACATATCAGCATTTGTTGCGCACAGAAGGAGAGGAGGGTGCAACTCCTCCGGTTGGGATGGGGCATTGAAACGCCGTATTGCACGCCGTGAGGTGTTGGGGCTTTTCTTGGGCACCGTGCTAGGAAGTTTGGGCGATGGCTGTGGCCATGATCCCATTCCACAATCGGGGAAAGCCGGCCAGCGTTTTTTGTTCCGAGATGTGGCTGCTGAAGCCGGAATAGACTTTACGCTTGGGCATACCAGCCCAATGCAGGTGAATACCCTTGAAGCTATCGGGCACGGGTGTGCCTTCCTTGATTATGACAATGATGGACATCTCGACATTTTACTGGTTAGTAGCCCCCGCCCTCGGCTTTATCGTAACTTAGGAAATGGGCGGTTTGAAGATGTTACAGAAACGGTACTACCCCCTCCACCCCCTCACGCCCACTTTTTAGGTTGTTCTGTAGCCGATTATGATCGGGACGGTTATCTAGATATTCTGCTCACCGGTTATGGCACGCGCGCGCTCTATCATAATGAAGGTGGCAAAAAGTTCCACGATGTGACATCTGGGTCGGGGTTGGAAGCACATGGTCCCTATGATTGGAGCACCGGTGCTGCCTGGGCCGATATTGATGGCAGCGGCCGGCTCTGTGTCTACATTGGTCGCTATGTGCGCTTTACTCCCTACAGTAAACAGCTTTGTTCCTATAAAGGAATTAATGGTTCTTCTGTCATGATGGCATGTGGACCAGATAGTTATCCAAGCGAATATGGAGCACTCTATCGTTATGATGGTAACGGGCGTTTTGTAGATATTACCGAAAAATCTGGCATGCTATCTCATGGCAATACTTTAGGATGCTTATTTTGTGATTTTAATAATGACGGACTGCCTGATCTCTATCTCGCTAACGATCTTGAACCTGCCGACCTTTTCCTGAACCTAGGAGATGGACGATTCGCAAACATCGCTGTTGCCTCAGGTACAGCTTACGGGGCAGACGCCTCTCTACAATCGGGCATGGGCATTGATTGGGGCGACTATGATAATGACGGACGATTCGATCTTATCGTTGCTAACTACGCCCAAAAGCCGAAGAGCCTGTTTCATAACGAGGGACACGACCTCTTTACCAATCAGTCCTATCCAAGTGGCATCGGTGCCGCCTCCCTGTTGCCTCTTTCTTTCGGCGCCGTCTTCATAGATTTCGACAATGATGGTCTTCTCGATATTGTTTTTACCAACGGTCATGTGGAAAGCCAGATTAGAAAAGTAGACCCGACACAGACGTATCGTCAAAGCGCACAGCTATTTCAAAACCGTGACGGCTCTCATTTTGTAGATATCAGTGCAAGAGCCGGACCTGATTTTACACGGCGTATCGTGGGCAGAGGGATAGCAGTCGGTGACTATGATAACGATGGCTTGCTCGATCTACTCGTTGTGGATGAGGAAGGTAAAGCCCTTCTGCTTCATAACGAGACACCAACGACCAATCATTGGATTCGTTTTCGATGTGTAGAAGGAGAGAAAAACACGTACGCTATCGGTGCGAAGGTGCTTATCGAGTCAAAAATAGGCAGGCGTATTGCAGAAGTGCGGGCCGGTGGTAGCTATTTGTCTGCAAATGCACCGGATGTCCATTTTGGTTTAGGCCAAGTGACTACAGTGGATGCGATACACATTTTTTGGCCTAATGGGCAGAAGCATACATTTTATAAGCTGGCTGCGGACAGACTTTACCTCATACATCGAGAAACAAAAAGCTTAGAACCATTACTGTAGAGAAGACATACGCTATACGAGGAGTAACTTTCTTAGTTCTGTTCCTCGCAGTAAGGCAATAGGCTATCATACATCCGTTTGGCAGCCTCAAGTGGAGGAAGAGCCCAAAGCTCCTTGCTGAACATCTCGATGGAGTAGTAGCCCCTATATCCATAGCGCTCTAGGGCATCAAAAATAGCCCGGAGGTCTAAACACCCCTGTCCCGGAAGCACGCGATCCTCGTTGCAGTGAGAGAGTTCGCCGGGCTTGTCGCGCATGTCGTCTACATGAACATGGTAGATATGGGCCACCGAAAGGGCGTTGATCTGGTCGAACTTAGTGGGGGTGCAATGGTAGTGCGCGGGGTCGAACAGCACCCCAACATTCGGGCGACCGGCACGCTGCACCACCTCTACCGCCGTGCGCAGCGATTTTACCAAGGGAGACCAGTTGAACTCCAAACAGAGCTTTACATCGGTGTCGGCAATGGCGTCGGCCACCGTGGCGAAAGCCTCTGCGAGCACGCCAATGGGGTCGGCAACAGAATGCGCCGGCCCGTCCGTGCCCACCACCAGGCAACAACGAGAGCCAAGCTGTGCCAGCAGCCGGGCGTTCTCGATGATACGCGCATGGTTGTTCGCACGCTGCTCTTTATCGGAAAAGGCCTCTAAGCCGGTTTCAAACCCTCCAATACAGCGTAGTCCGTGCCTCTGTAAAAGATGACGAAGCTCGGGCACCGGGCGATCGCGAATCGGCCCTAACGCGAACTCGACGTTCGCAAAACCAGCTTCGGCGCAGGCCGCCAAAATCTCCTCTAAACTGCCTTTTAACGATACCGTGTTGATAGCAAGTTGGGAACGACGCATCTCTTCTTCCTCAATCGGTGTTGTGCCTTGCCCTAAGGAACGATCTCGTGCGGGCTAGGCGGAATCGATTCGTATATTCACGGCGGGCGAGGTTATTTCCTTTTCAAAAAAGATGCAGGATTTGCGCGGGCGGATCGTGAATTTCAAAATAAAAACGTAGGTGTAGGCCTGGTGGAAACTTTCTTGGCCCGATTTCGGTCTTTTAAAATAGGGAACGCAAAGGTTGAAAGCTGTTCTTCATGCCTTACCAAAGAGGTGGTGCTGCGGCGATATAGTATTGGTAAAAACCTATTGTTCCTGATACGAGGAAGCGACACAAATAATCCGAAAATCTCAATCCTTTCAACAGAGTAGTCTTAGGAGACAATCAAACCCTCTCATGCAAATGCAGAGAATCTCGTCTTGGTACGAACCGGAAGCGCAAGGGACCTCCTTGCATCGTGGGCAAGACCTTTCCGGTTCTTTACGACGCCCACTAACCGTGCAACAACAACAGATCACCGATAATCTCGATCAGCTTCTAGAAACCCTTCCGCCCGACATCCGCAAGTATCTCGAGCAAGAGCCGTCGTTGAACGACCTGCTTGAGATCGTGATGGACCTCGGGCGTATTCCGGAGGCCCGTTTCCCCGAAAGGGTTGTGGAGCTAGGGACAGAGCCGGTTTCTGCCGAGCAGATCGAGTATGTGGTAAGCCGCGTAGGCGCGTTTGGCAAGGATAACCGGGCCGGCATCGAACGCACACTGCACCGCATTTCGGCCATACGTAATCGGCAAGGGCGCATTATCGGCCTTACCTGCCGCATCGGGCGTGCCGTTTTCGGCACCATAGACATCATCCAGGATGTGGTAGAGAGCGGCAAATCCATTTTGCTGCTTGGTCGCCCCGGTCGAGGCAAAACCACAAAGCTGCGTGAGGTGGCCCGCGTGCTCTCCTCCGAACTGAACAAGCGTGTGGTGATTGTGGACACCAGCAACGAGATCGCCGGCGATGGGGATATTCCGCATCCCGGCATTGGGCGTGCGCGAAGAATGCAGGTGAGTTCGCCTGAGGAGCAGCACAATGTGATGATCGAGGCCGTGGAAAACCACATGCCGGAGGTCATCATCATTGATGAGATAGGCACAGAGCAAGAGGCGTTTGCGGCCCGAACCATCGCAGAAAGAGGGGTACAACTCATCGGTACGGCTCACGGCAACAGCCTAGAGAACCTGTTGCTCAACCCCACCCTCTCCGATCTGGTAGGAGGCATTCATGCCGTTACGCTCTCCGATGATGAGGCGCGTCGGCGCGGCACCCAAAAGACGGTGCTTGAACGCAAGGCCCCACCGACCTTCGACGTGGTAATAGAGATCATGGACGTGGATAAGTTGGCGATCCATATGGATGTGGAGAAGACTGTGGACCGCATGCTACGTGGAATCCCGCCACGTCCGGAGATACGGGTACGTACACCCGATGGCCATATCGAGATCGTGCAGCGCTCTAACGAACTGCATCCTACCATTCACGAAGTGCCTGAGCCTGCAGAGGGGAGAGAGGAGGAGGCGCTTTACACGTTTCCGCGGGTGACCCGCAACGGAGATGCGAAAGCCGCCTCCTTCGAGAAAGGGCGTGATGTTGAGGAGGTTTCACGTCCAACACGCCCGCTTCCGTCCACCGTTCGCATCTTTCCTTACGGCGTAAGTCGAAGCCGTCTGGATAGGGCGATAGCGGAGCTACACGTTTCGGCCTTTATCGCCCGTGATGTGAGCGATGCCGATGCCGTGATCGCCTTAAAGGCCTCCTACAAGCGAGAGCCGGCAAAGATGCGGGAGATCGCGCAGCGACGTCTTCCTATCTACACGATAAAGAGCAACACCTACGCGCAGATAGCGAGTTGTCTGCGTGAGATTTTCCGCATGGGTACCGGCGACATGGGGCCTGAGGAGCTTGAGGAGGAGTTTGATATGGAGGATGCGGCTCTTCAGGAAGCTCGCGAGGCCATCGAGATCGTGAAGCAGACGCATACGGCCGTGGAGCTGTCGCCGGCAAGCCCCCAAATACGTCGTCTACAGCACCTCCTTGCGGAGCGATACCAACTGGCTTCGGAGAGCGTGGGGGTCGAGCCGCAACGTCGTGTGCGCATCTTACCCATCGGCGCGTGAGCCTCACGATGTCATCCAAAGGCCGGCTCATCACGTTTGAAGGCATTGATGGCGCAGGAAAGAGCACCC
>NZ_DATGLN010000108.1:0-10818 GCF_035294165.1 Chthonomonas sp. | reverse complement strand
AGCACGTTCCACCGCACTGCGTTCCAGGAGCATAGATCCGAGAACGGCCTGTTCGGCCTCCAAATTGTTCGGAGGGATGCGGTCGAGAGTCATTTCGGAGCCTGTAGGGTTGATAAAAAGATGACAGAGGGCAAGCGGCTTGCGCTCTCCCTCTGTATCTTAAAGGGTTTTAGCTAGTTTGCGGCAGCGGTTTCCGCGTTGGCTGCTTCGGCAGCGGTCGCCTGTCGCTCTTTCTCACGCTCGGCACGCTGCTCTTCGGTCAATACATAAAGAACGAACTGGGCACGCACTTCGGGGTGAAGGCGCACGCCGATCTCGTAACGCCCGGTGGTGCGAATGGGGTCTACCAAGCCGATCTTGCGCTTATCCACCGTGATACCGAATTTTTGCTGAATGAGGTCGGCCACATCGGCCTCGGTTACGGAACCAAAGAGCCTGGTGGAGTTCGGGCTTGTTTTCACGATAATCTCAAGCTCGGCGCCGTTCAGCTTTTCGGCTTGGCGCTTGGCCTCTTCTAAAGCCTGGGCGCTGCGCTCTTTCTCCCGCGCTAGGCGCGCCTGATGCTGTTTCAATGCGGCCCCGTGCGCCAGCACCGCAAGGCGTCGCGGAAACAGGTAGTTGCGTGCATAGCCATCGGCGACGTTGACAATGTCTCCGTCCTGCCCAAGTTTCGGCACGTCCCGTGTTAAAATGACTTTCATGGAAAAATCTCTCCTCAAATTCAAGTGGAAAACCCGAATCGGTTCCGGTTCGACGATGAAAGCGATTCGGTGAGGCATGGGTTGGCGGGCAGACCAATGCCTGCCCGCCGGCAACTTTTCACCGGTTCCACTCTATTCCAACGGCCGGAACCGTACGACGGAAAATGCCTTCTGCGCCGGCCCACAGCCACAGATCACTATTTACCCGATAGAGCGCCTTGGCGTCAAGCCGTGTGTGATTTAGATCGTAAAGGTCGAAACGAAGCCCAAATGGGTTGTTGGACATGTAGTCAAACCCAACGCCTAGCCGCCCTGCGTAGATGCCGTAGCGTAGCAGATCGGCGTCTGTAAGGCGTTGACCAAGCTGGAGATCGAGACGATTGGTCCCCCCTAGGTCATAAAGACCGAGGTTGAGGACGTTATGGCGCCCCAAATTAAGAAAGCCGTTTACATCCACCCGGGTGTAGCCCGGTCGAAAGTCGCGCGTGGCGTCTACGCGCAGGCTGGTTTGAGGCAACTTTATCGTTTTGGCCTTTTTTGCTTTGCCTTGAAGATTATCGAGGATATCGTTGACCTTTTGCATAGCGGCATCGGCTTTGGCGGTGGTGTCGGAGAGGTTTTGGATGGTCTGATGAATGCCGGCGGCGAGTTCGGGGTCGCCCGCTATCTGGTGAATATCGCCCGTGATCTGGCGGACGCTGGCCAGCGTGGAGCGGGCGAGGTCTACCGTCTCTTGGATGGAACGCTGCAGTTGGGGGCTACTGGCCTGCTCGGTTAGCTTTCTCACCACTTCACGGGCATCGTCAATGGTGTTGCCGAGCTTGGTGACAAGGTCGGTTGTTGCATCGGAGAGAGCGTTGAATTTAACCTGCCCGGTCTGAATAAACGCCTCAAGCTCTCGGCTAACGTGCTGGGCGGTAACGGCAGCCTGTTGAGAAACAATGCGGAAGTTCTCCACCGTCTGTTTGAGATCGGCCTGCGTACGTGGGTCGCCGATAAGGCGGTTGGCCGAGGCCACCGTTTGGTTGGAGGTTCGAACAAGTCGGTCGGTATCGGTGATGAGAAGCTGCAGTTTATCGCTTAGTTTGCCGAGATGGCCTTGCATGGCGGTGAGGGTGCCGTTCAGATTTTGCAGCGTTTCGTCAAAATGAGGGCTGAGAGCGGCCAGGGGGCTTTGCGGGGGAGCGCCTTGCACAACGGCGGTGTTGTCTTTTGGTATGGGCGGAGCTAATGCCTGTACCTCAGGGGGAGGCACCACCTCGATCTGAGGCGTTGTGATGAGAATGCCGGAGAGAATGACAAACCGATAGTTAGAGGGAATGCTGTATTTACGCTCAATTTCCAAAACCACCTTAGGCCGAAAAGGCACATGATGCGTATCTATAGAGATGCTTTTCACATCCCCAATAGGCACGCCCTGCATACGCACGATGGATTGCGGCGCCAGCCCTAAGGTATCGTCAAAGTAGACCGTCACCAGATAGACATCGGTGCGCGTATGAGAAAGATAGAGCAGCCCCAAAAAGCCAAGTGCCAAACCGATGAGGGTCAGCAACCCCACTTTTACCAACGATTTCGATTCCATTTTTATCCTCCCATAGGCCTTTCGCGGCGGTCTTCGCTTCTCCTTTAGGATAACCCTTGTGTGCTGAGCAGCAGGTCTTTTTCGGGTGCGATAAACGCTTGAACAACCGGGTTATCCGAGTGCCTTATCTCATTTGGCGTGCCGATGGCGACGATACGCCCTTCATGGAGCATGGCAATGCGGTTTGAAATGGTGAAGATGGAGGCAAGATGATGCGAAACGACCACAGAGGTAACCCCCCGGCGTTTGCACGTCTGCACGATAAGCTGGTCAATGGTGTGTGCCGTAATGGGGTCTAGCCCGCTGGTCGGCTCGTCGTAGAACAGAAACGAGGGGCGCATGGCAAGTGCCCGTGCCAACCCCACACGCTTCTGCATCCCTCCTGAAAGCTGAGCCGGATAGAGCTTTTTCACGCTCTCCTCCAACCCAACGGCCTCTAGCAACTCTTTCACAAGAGCGTCGAGGGCTTCTCGTGTAACCCGCTTTTTATGACGTACCACCCCGAAGACGATGTTATCGTACACCGTAAGCGAGTCGAAGAGAGCCGCATACTGGAACACAAGCCCCATCTTTAATCGCACCCGGTCTAGCTCACGCTCCGGAATCTTGGTAATGTCCTCGCCATCAATAAGCACCTGCCCACTCGTCGCCCTTCGTAGGCCTGTCATGATGCGCAGAAGGGTGGTTTTTCCGCTGCCGCTCTGCCCCATAATCGAGAGAATTTCGCCTTGAGGCACTTCGAGATGGATTTGGTCGAGAATGCGCTTTCCATCCACCTCGTAGACGAGGTCTTTCAAGATAATGGCGCTCATGGTAACTGCACGCCGCCGGAAAGCAGCGGGGTAAGGAACACGTCGGCCACGAAGATGAGGAGCACGCACCAGACCACCGAAGAGGTGGTTGCACGTCCCACACCGGTCGCTCCCCCTTGGGTACGCAGCCCCTGTTGGCAAGCCACCAGCCCCACTATGGCTCCGAAACAGAGCGACTTGATAAGGCCATTAATGAGGTCAAAGGGCTTGACGTAAGTGTAGATCGAGTTGATGTAATCCACATGGGGCACACCACGCAGACCGGCAAATAGATAGCCTCCGTAGATACCCGCGCCATCGGCGAAGATGATTAGTAGTGGCAGCATGGTGATGCAAGCGAGCAAACGTGGCAGAACCAGGTAGCGCACGGGTGAAACGGCCATAGCCCGCAAAGCGTCTACCTGTTCGGTTACCACCATGGTGCCGATTTCGGCGGCGATGGCGGCCCCCACACGAGCGGCAAAAGCCACGCTGCCGAGCACCGGCCCCAGTTCGTTAAGAAAGGCGTAGGCAATAGACCCGCCCACAAAGCCGGTATAGCCTACGGAGAGGGAGATATTGGCCACATAGTAGGCAAACACCGCGCCGGTGGCCGATGAGATCACCAAAACGATCCAGATGGAGTCGGAGCCAAGCGCGGCCATCTGCACAACAAGATCGCGCACGGCAAGCCCGCCCCCTAGCAGTGCCTGCACCGATTCCGCCGCAAGGGTGGCGTTGTCACCGACAAAGGCAAGCCCTGCTTGAATCAGGGAAAGAATGCGTGGTGGTTTTTGGGTATCCTCTTCCTTCGATATCGCCCTCTGCATGACGCAAGTATACCCCGTAGGAGACGGCGCATGGCCGTTTGAATGCCATCTACCGATTTTACGGCTTAGCGGCCTGTTTGGTGGCAAGAGAAAAATAAAGGTGCCCTCACCCAATGGGGTGAGGAGCTGCAGAGACTGCCAATCTCTCAGCTCTAGAGGAATTGCCTTCAGAGCAAGCTTATCTTGTTCGCCCCCTATCCCCTCCTTTCCGTCTTGCAGACAGCAACGCAGCGGCCAGTGAGGTAGACGATCATAGGAGCTGTGCTAGCCGCTGAGTTGGTCACCGCAAGGTGCCCCTCTCCCTGTAGGGTGAGGGGTAAGAGGTGGGGCCGTAGGGGGTGGCCTTGAGGGAAAGGTGCTGAGGGGGAGGGCGTCGGTCTTGAAGAGCCGGTGAGACGACTGTCATTTCGAGCCGAAGGCGAGAAATCTTGAGTTTCACCTCCCATCAGTTTTAAGGGCGAGGGCGTCAGCCTTAAGGGGGTGGGGCTGTAGAAACTGCCAGTCTCGCGCTAGCCTTGCAACATTGCTCCGTTCTCCGGGTGGAGGAAGGGCGCAAAAAGTTGCTGTAGCTCGCGATCGCCTCGATGACGTATAAGGTCAAGAACCGTCCATCCATGGAAGGCGAGGCTCGGGCTTGCGTTATAGCGGAGGAGGGCGCGTATGGACTTTTTATCGTTCAAGAGGGCGGCCAAGTAGAGCACCGGACGCCCGTCCATATCTAAGGCGTTTGGGTTTGCCCCACGGGCCAGCAGTAGGGGGACATCGTCGCTATCTCCCACCTCAATGGCCCAAGCGATAGGAGGGATATTCAGGTCGTTTTGGGCGTTGGGATCGGCGCCATGTGCAAGCAACAGGCGCACGATGGCATGTTGGTGCAGCGACAGCGCCATGATCAGCGGGGTAAAGCGATATTCGTCCCGCGCATCTACAAAGGCGCCATGTGCCAGCAGCTCTTCCACCATGTCGGGTCGTTTATGAATAACGGCCAGCATAAGCGGTGTGGTAACAGGAATGCGTGGGGCGCGCAAAGGCCCGTGCAGGGCGTTTTTGAGGTAGGTGGCCGGTGTGGGCTTAGGGTTTTGATAATCGAGGGGGAAGTTGGGGTCGGCACCGGAGTTTAAGAGGCGCAACAGCATCTCGTTGTCACCGCGCTCGATGGCCACGGCAAGAGAACGATCGTTATACAGTTGATAGAGCCGTGCCAAGAGAGGCTCACCGCCTACAAGGCTCGCCACAAAAAGCAGGGCGGCAAGCAACCCCAAAACAACTTTTCGCCGAACACTCCGTTGTTTTTTCTGTTTATAAGGCATATCCTCCTCGCTTTCTGAAGAGAGTGTACCGATTTTTAGATACCGAATGGAAACCGCCTTTTGTCGCAGAGGCTATTCTATTTTAGGACGATTTTCCCATTTCGTGGATAGGAGCGCGCAACAAACCGAGATACATTTTACCCTTCTTGCATCCCCTCCCCCGCGTACAACGTCGCGGTCTTCCCAGACTGCACTGCTGCGGTCTTCGCAGACAGCGATGCAGCGGTCTTCGCAGACGGCGCAGCAGCGGCCATAGAAAAAGGCGATTAAGGAAACAACACGGGCCGCTGAGTTGGTCACCGCGAGGTGCCCCCCCTCTCTGTAGGGGGAGAGGGCGGGGCAGTGAGGGATACCCTTGAGGGAAAGGCGCAGTGAGCAGCACCGTCAGCATTGAAGAGCCGGTGAGATGAACACCTGTCATTTCGAGCCGAAGGCGAGAAATCTTGAGTTTCACTTCCCCCAGTTCTGAAGGGCAGGGGTGGGACTGCAAAATGCCGACGCCCAAGCCCCCCTCTCATCCCCCCGCACGCGGGGGGAGGGTTGGGGAGGGGCTGTCGAGACTGCCAGTCTCACAGTTCTAGAAGCAGTTTTGCAAAGCAAGCTTATCTTGTTCGCCCCCTATCCCATCCTCTCCCCCGATTCGGGCGGTGCTAGGGCACGGCGATGCAGCGGCTAGAGAAAGAGACGAGTAAGACAAGAGCATAGGCCGCTGAGGCGTGTAGTTGTTTTGAATGGAGAAAGAGGGCGAGTGTGGTTAGTTACCAAAGGAAAGCCTACCCCATTTCTGTAGCCTATCCCCTGTTTAGGCTAGACGTTACGCGCTTAGCGGCTCTACCACAACGGCGGTGCCGTAGGCCAGCACCTCGGTGATGCCTGCCGCGATCTCTGTGGCATCGTAGCGCACGCCGATCACCGCGTTAGCGCCTTTTTCTACCGCGTGCTGAATCATGATCTCGTAAGCCTCCTCGCGCGCATGCTCGCAGAGGTTTGTGTAGAGCGTGATGTTGCCACCGAAGAACGCCTGTATCCCCGCCCCAATATTCCCTAGAACGCTTCGTGAACGCACCGTAATGCCGCGTACCACTCCACACGTTCTCACAATGCGATAACCGGGCAGTTCAAAGGCGGTTGTCACCAAGTTATGATCCATCAGGGAAGATGGCATCTTCATGTCTCCTTCTCTATAGCAAGCCTTAGGGTACCCCGGCAGTGCGTTTAAGCTGCTCTAGGGTCTGTTGCAACTGCTTCATCGTCTGGCCGTAGCCGGCAAAATCGCCCTGACGCAGTTGTTGTTGCGATGTGCTGAAAAGGGAACTGGCTTTTTGGATGAGCAAACGCACCTCTGTCGAGAGGTTACCTGCCGGTTTAGTGGGTATTGTGCTTATGCTTGCCTTCGAGGGAGCTGCAGGAGGCGCGGGCTTGCCTCCGGCACCGTAGCCTGGGAAGAGAAGCGCCAACGCTTGGTCGAGGCTATTGGCCATGACCTCCTGATCGCCATAGGCTACAACCACTTTGGCCAATTTGGGAAGACGGTTCACGTTGCCGGTGGCTTCCACGTAGAGCGGGGCGATATAGAGCAGCGAATGGGCTACGGGAATCACGAGGAGATTTCCGAATTCGGCGGTAGAGCCACCCGCGCGCAACAGAGAGAGTTGGGGCGAGATCACCGGGTCGCTATTGATGCGCTGTAAGACTTGAGTGGGGCCCAGCACCGATACCTGCTGTGGGAACCGATAGAGCACAAGCTGGCCATAGTGGGGTGGGTCGCATCGGGCGCACATCCATCCGAGAATATTCTGGTCTTCTCTGCGGATAGGTGAGAGCGGGCTCATCAGCACAAACTCCTCGCCACCGGAGGCCTGGATGGGGTTGCTAGGTTTGTCGCCGGTGCCCAAGTCGGGCAGATGCATTACCACATAGTAAGGCTCCATCTCACGCGGTTGCTGCTCGATGGTAGAGAGCGGCTCGTCCGGCACTGCCCACACATCTTCACGAAGGTAGAACACACGGGGATCGTCCACATGATACACGGCATAGATGGCGCGTTGAATGCGGAACAGGTCCTCCGGATAGCGCAGATGCGCTCGCATTGCCGGCGAGAGATCGGAAAGTGGGTGAAAAATGCCGGGGAAGATGCGGCTATAGGCCTGTGCGATGGGATCGGAGGGGTCGGCCAAGTAGAGGTTCACGCGGCCGCTGTAGGCATCCACCGTGGCCTTTACGCTGTTACGAATGTAGTTGAGCGATTCGGTGGTCATTGGGTTCACGCTGAGCTGGCGCGGTGTGGCGTAGGGGTAGCGATCGGAAAGAGTATAGCCGTCAATGACCCATACCAGATGTCCGTTATCCGGATCGATCACCAAATAGGGATCGGTGTCTTGTTGCAAGAAGGGGGCTACAAGCTGTACGCGCTCGCGAATATCGCGTCGCCAAAGCACGCGCGTGTTCGGTGTAAGGCTGTGGATGAGCAGAAGATTCCAGTCGTTCAGACGATAGGCAAAGAGGAGTTTGCGAAACAGGGAGTTGCCGATGCGAATCCCCCCATGCCCCTGGTAGAAAGCGTAGTGATCTTGGTCATCGTTGCCTGTTGCCGGATAGTCGAACTCCGGCTGTTGGGTATCTACGTAGACGGGGCGATAGTCTAACATGCCGTAGTAGATTTGGGGATGGGCGATGGTCAATCCGGCGGCTTCACCGGTGGCTTTGGGTGGAAACCCTTCGATGAGGTAGACCGGGTCGCCATCCACGGTCTGGTTCACCGGCGACATCACTACGCCGTAACCATGGGTATAGCTTAGACGACGGTTTTGCCAAGTTTGAGCCGATTCGGGCAGAGCATCCACATCCATCTCGCGGGCGGCAAGCATCACCTGGCGCAGGTGACCCTGGAAGAGATAGCGATCGATATCTATATTAGGCACGCGTTCGCCGCCGGGCAGCAGGGCCTCGAAGCGATAGTAGGGCTTAACCGCCTGTATCTGCTGATAGACCTTGGCAAGATATTTGTAGTCCCAAAGCCGCACATTATCGAGGGTGGCTCGGTTTTTCTCCAGAACGGCCGTGTTGAGGCTGAGATCTGCGGGAAAGTTGTTGACTTGGAGTACGCCCTCTAGCCCGTAGGCCACGCGAGTGAACTGAATGTTGCGTTGGATGTAGGGGCGTTCAAGCCCAAACTGGTTTGGGGCAACCTGCAGCGTTTGGGCTGCTTGAGGTACCACACCACCCAACAGGATAGTGACCACAAGCCAGGCCGCACCGCTCCAAATAGCCGGTTTAAGGCGCCACGTTTTCAGGGCCGCTAAGCTGGCGATGGCCGTAATAATAAGCAAGGCTATCTCAACACGAATGGCGAAGAGGCGATAGTGCACATCCACATAGTCGGCACCCACAAAGATGCCGTTGTCATGCTGTAGGAGGCCGTAGGCTCCGAGATGTGTGCCAAACGCTTGGGTAAGCGCAAGGAGGGCGATAAGCACAAGCGCCGGTCGTAGGGCGCTTTGCGGCAAACCCTCTTCGGGGCGTGCATTGAGTGCCCGTTCCAGGTAGCCGATGCCGATAACCGCTGCTAGCGCCACCAGGAAGGTGATCATAAAAAAGCCCTGAAGATAGCTCAAAAACGGCAACTGAAACACATAGAAGCCGATATCTTTGTGATATACCGGGTCGAGCCGATGAAATGGCACGCTATGGGTAAAAAGCAGCCAATCGTTCCACTCGTCCGAAGCCGACCTTCCCGCCCACAAGCAGAGGATGAGAGCCACAAAGAAAGCGATGCGCCGGAGGAGGCTCGGTAAGGCCGGTTTTTGGCTGCCTCCGAGGCGTTGAACAAGCTGACTCCAGAAGGCATCGGGCGTACTGTTGAGCGTGATGGTCACACTGGTGAAGAAGATGGTAAAGAAGATGACGGCGGCCGCAAAATAGAGCAGCGATTTCGAGATCACCTCGGTGAAGAAAACCTGCCGATAGCCTACCTCTCGAAACCAAAGCCAATCCGTGTAGACCGGCACGAAGTTGTGCAGCACGAGAAAGAGACCAAAAAGCACCAGAAAGGTTATGAGGAAGATCAGCCCTAGTCGGCGTGGGAATGCGGGGGGCTGTTCATGCAATACAATGATCTCCGGTTCGTGCGGTCTAGCCATCGGTTCCTCCAAAGAGCACAACTCCGTGCCGTTTGCCTTTTATACAAAAGCACTTCTCTTCTTCAGTATAGCATACGGAGGAGAACGCTTTTCGGTTTAGTGTGAGAGTGGAGTGCGTCCTCGCGGACAGCGCAGCAGCGGCCTGTGTCGTTTCCTTAATCGTCTCTTTCTCTAGCCGCTGCATCGCTGTCTGCAAGACGGAGAGGATGGGATAGGGGGCGAACAAGATAAGCTTGCTTTGCAAAACTGCCTCTAGAACCGTGAGATTGTCAGCTCCACCCCCTACCCCTAAGGACTGCGGGGAAGTGAAACTCAAGATTTCTCGCCTTCGGCTCGAAATGACAGGTGTTCATCTTGCCAGCTCTTCAAGCCCACTCCCCCCGCCCCTCAAGGCCGACGCCCTCCCCCTCCCCCCATCGGGGAGAGGGGAGACCAGTAAGGCCATCGGCGGTTTGCTACGATAACCTTTCCTCATGGAAACTCAACATAACCGCCCCCTTTCTCCCTAATAGGGGGAAAGGACGGGATAGGGGGCGAGCGAGGCTGACTTGCTTGGTTAACTGCCTCTAGAACCGTAAGATTGGCAGTCTCTGCAGCCCCACCCCCTAACCCCCTCCCCCCATCGGGGAGAGGGGAGATGAGCAAAAGGGGCACGGTCACCGTGCCCCTACAGGCGGTTTCCTTTGACAGGCTTTCCTAGAAGTGCAGGCCCAAATGGCGAGTCTAGTTGCCCGTTGCCACTCGGAGAGCCGGGGAGGCGTCGGCCTGCTGCTGCGCCGGCTTCCGGCGTTTCTCACGTAATATCTCGATGAGATTGGCCGGTGGGCCTACCAACGTTAATGCGACGTAAGGCGCATGAGAGGCTATTATGCCGGCGAACGAACCGGCCGGAGGAGAAGCAATCGAGCCGTAGAGCCACAGGCAGTTCTCCACCGTCGCCACAAGGAAGGCCACCAACATCTGGCCACGCTTCGAGTGAACGGTGGTCTTGGGGTCGGTAATCATGAAGAAGGTAAACAGCTGGTACATAGGCCCGGTGATGGGGGCCACCTCCGTTATAAACGAGTCGTGTAGGATAAGACTACGGAGAAAGGCATAGAAGACGAAGCTCAGTACGTAGGTGAGGCAGATGTGAAAACGTTTGAGACGATAGATCACCAAAGAGCCGACGACCCACACCACAATCATGGGGAGCAACCCATTGCTGAACTGGTTCATCAAGGTGGAAACCGCGTTAGGCGCAATGAAGAGCGTGGCCACAATGCCGAGGTTGGAGGGGTTCCAGAGGTGGCGTCCGTTCACCCGAATAGCATATTTGGAGGTAATGGAGATGGCACTACAGAGCATGTAGGGCCAAACGAAATCCGAACGCAGCAGAATGCCCACGCTAATGCCGCTGACATAGGCGCTGGCAAGGTTTGGCCATTTGCCATAGGTGAGTCGGCCTAGCACCAACTCGGTC
>NZ_DATGLN010000107.1:0-11461 GCF_035294165.1 Chthonomonas sp. | reverse complement strand
AAGCAGGATAATGTGAGTGGGGCGGAGAATTACGGTTACAATAACGCCAACATGTTGGTAAGCCGGAATGGGAGTGGTTACGTCAACGATTTAGACGGGAACACGCTCAGTGGTGGAGGGCGCAGCAATGTGTGGGACAGCGAGAACCGATTGGTCTCCTGCAACTACACGGCGCCCAACGGTGTGGCCTACAGCAGCCAGTTCACCTATGGGGCAGACGGTCTAAGGCGTAGGAGCGTAGTAACGAGCAATGGGGTGACGAATATAGTGGATACGGTGTATGATGCGAGCATGCCTGTAGAGGAGGTGGGGTATGCACAGGGTACGAACACGCCTTATGTTTCTGCCATGTACCTAATAGGCCCTCGTGGTCCGGAGTATCGTCGGGATGTGGTGCACCAGAGTGTGAGTTGGTACGTGTACGATGGTTTGGGGAGTGTAGTTGAGGAGGTAGACCCCAGTGGCAATATAACCGCAGCCAGGAAGTACGATGTGTATGGTTTAGTGCGAAGTGGTCAGTTAGGGAGCAGCAGTCAGAAGTATGTGGGGAGTTTGGGGCATGAGAGCGATACGAACACGGGTTTAATTTACATGAGGGCACGTTACATGGACCCTGTGTTAGGCAGGTTTCTCAGTGAAGACCCTGGTAGGGATGGCATAAATTGGTGCATATATTGTCGTGATAACCCCATATCTTTTACAGATTATACAGGTTTAGGTCCAGGAACGCTGATAGCTGTTGAAGATGGCTTACAGTACGAACTATCACAAGGTGCGGAGGCGCTCTACGCAGAAAATTATGCAGTAAGAAAACTTGTTTGTGTTGTAATGAGATATCTTCTCCAAGAGCTAGTAGCGATGGCACAGTTTGGCGTACAAGGAACGATGACATATCATGTTCTTGTAGGCACAATGCTGGTTACAGCAATACTAGGCAAAGATCCTTCTGGAACCGCCTGGTGTTATCATGTACAAATCGAAAACAATGGAACAAGATTCTATGGCTTGTTTTCTTCCAAAGATGGCAATTTTTATAACTTAGATTGTAAATCCATAGACCCTGATTTTTGGCGAAGTATGGTAGCATTTACAGAAACCCTTGAACCTGAAGGGGACTAGGGGAATATGGAACCGTCAATGAGAGAGGAACCTGCACGGCGATTTGAAGAGGAAGTGGAACGAACGCTTCAGCTTCTGATGCCTGTTCTCCAGCCGCTTCTGACCAACCTCAATATGGACTTCCGCGTGTATATCGCGCGTGATGAAGTACCCTTCTATATGTCAATGCTGGTTATTAACAACTACGATGCAGTCTTGCCTTTGGTGAACGACAATCGTGTTGATTGCACCCTAGAAGAGGTTACGCGGTTCTTGCAGACCTATCTGAGCAAAGCCCTGCTTCAACGACAGGGAGGTGTTCCCAAGGGGGTTCTCACTTTTCCGAAGGTAGCTCCATCGGTTCGTGTAGGGCAAGCGGGTTCCTCCGAAACCGAAACGCTTCTAGGTTGTGTCGCAACCATAGTAGCCGTGTCGCCGGATGCACAGGTAGGAAGCGCTGTCAGGCCTGCCTTTTGGCACAATCCAGCATGGGTGTTGAACCTGCTTGAACTGATGTGTCATGACTTGCGTGACCCTGTCATTTGGGCAGTCGGTTGGTATGATGGTGTTGGGGTCGCCTTTCTATCGTCCTCTCCCTACCTGGCGGGTTCTCCCGTCGTTCCTACTCCACATACGGGTGGCAGGCCTCAAGAGCGCGTACCTGTGATCCTACGGTTAGAAACACCGGCTCAGCTGCTCACAGAGAGGGGTTTGCTGCTTCTTCCTCATGATATTCGTCGAGGAGATAGCGGGGCGAAGTTGCTGATCTTTGAACGGGCGGAGGAGCCGATAGAACTCTACACGCTATGGCGAGAGGGAGGGCTATCATGTCTTTTTGGAATGGAGAAGCAGCTTCATTTAAACCTACTATTTGCCAAGGAGGAGCCGGTTCTACCGGTATTTTCGGGTCTATTAGCTCCCTATCGGAAAGGGCTTGAGGATCATATCGTGGTGTTCAGCAAACATGTGGGTGCGGAAGAAGTGTTGAAGCGATTGGCCTCTCTCCTGCGTCTGCCCTATCTATCTTGGGACTGTACAGAGAAGGAGTTTGGTCTGTGGTTAATTAGGCATGAGCTACCGCCAGAGCTGAACCGTCAGCTAGGTATGGCGTAGTGAAGGGCGCTGCTGGAACGACTATTTCAGAGCGGATGGATTAAGGCGTCGGAGTGTGGTGGTGAGTAATGGGGTGACGAATGTAACGGACACGGTCTATGATGCGAGCATGCCAGTGGAGGAGGTGGGGTATGCACAGGGTACGAACACGCCTTATGTTTCTGCCATGTACCTAATAGGCCCTCGTGGTCCGGAGTATCGTCGGGATGTGGTGCATCAGAGTGTGAGTTGGTATGTGTACGATGGGCTGGAGAGTCTCGAAACCTACTTACTAGCAATAACTGATCTAATAGGGATGGCGGCATACATGTTTGGAACCTTTGGCGCATTGGATGCTTGTAGCTATTGAAATTCTCATGGGGGAAGCGAAGGGTATGACAGAGTATAACCGAGATTGGCTTTGCTGCATTATCCTAGGCCTACTTACGACTTATTATCTGCATAAGAAGATATCTGAGCAGGACAAAAAGATAGCACGTGGAGAGAAAGTTAACAAAACCATTGGAAACTTGCAGGCTATATTCCCAATGATTTTGGCAGCTCTGTTATGTTTTCGCTTTCATGGTATAAATTATCTCAACCTCATAGGTTTTTTTACGGGAGAGGCATTATATGAAGCTATAAGCGCTACGAGCCAAAAAAGGCAAAGGACTACCTTAGGTACGCCGAGTAGTAAGCTATTGCTAAGACCAAGCCACAAGAATGCCGGAAGAATGAGCAAAATCAGCCAGGTTTTGTTAAGGGGCGGCTCACGACCGGAGCGTTCGCACACCTTATTACGTCCCATAGACAGCAATGAAAAGGATGTATTCACTTTACACGAGATATGCGAGGCGCGTCTACAAAATATCCACCCCGAGAAACAGGATTAAAGGCGCAATCGGTACTAGTTTTGGTATGGTGGGACAATCCTACCACTTTTTTCGACGGAAATGGAAAAGGTTTTGAGCTCGTCTCAAGCCTGACCACGATAGGGATTTCTGGACTTCTGGGAGCCATTTCGAGTGGACTGGCCGATCTGGTTTTTCAAGACTAGACAAAAGATGGTCAAATAGACTGGCTTGAAGTGGCAGCAGTAGCTGTCTGAGGTCTTGCCTTTATGGGTATTGGAGGGGGCGATCTAGCTATACTCGTGCTTGAGAGCAGATGCGCGCTTTTTGTTTACAATTTCTGCCGGAGGCGCTCTATTCCCTAGCCACAGATATTGGTTATGGGAAGTAGGATAGGATTGGCTTGGTCAAGGGTGCTATTTCCGTTAGGGCGGTATGTGAAAAGACTTGTCCAAGAGTCCGGTCATCCAAAACGGAGTCTGTTACGTGGAAATACCGAGGAAATTCTCTCAAGGGAAGACGATCAATGGGTATTATTGCGCAGCGGGGACAGGTCGCAACGAAGAGAGAAAACCCAGGAAGAGCGATAGGTTGAAGCGGCTCAAGTCACTGCAGAGCCTGGCGACGGGAGTGTCCATCGCGTCTTAGTCGTTGCCCTGGAAAGAACCGCAACTGCGGCAGGAAGCTCAAAAGAATACAGACTTTTTGGCTAAGGAACTTTTCCTTGTCCACTTACGTTAATAGAGATTGTACAGAGCGCCCTCGGGAGCCCTTCCGAGAAGTGTTCTGTGCAGCGCATGTCCTCCTTTTCGATTGTGAAGACCGTCGTGTTTGATGGCGCCTGTGCTGCAGTTGTAGCACAGGCTTATTTTTTTGCCTTCAGCAACTCGATAAACTCTTCCAATGCCTCTTGCCAAGGCGGTAAGTCGTCACGACCCTGCAGTTCAAGCACATAACGGCGCAATACGGAGTAGGCCGGGCGGTGGGTTGGCGAGGGCCACTGCTCCGCGGGAATAGGATGAAGGGTTACATGCGAGATGCCGGCCAACTCCAACGTTTTCTGTGCGAACTCGAACCAGCTGCACTCCCCTTTACACGCGATATGGTAGGTGCCATAAAGAGGGCTATCCAACAGCTTGATAAGGGCACGTGAGAGGGCAAGCGTGGAGGTAGGGCTGCCGCGCTGGTCAACCACAACGGGCAGTTCGTTGCGTTTTTGGGCTAATTCGAGAATGGTGCCAGGAAAGTTTTTCCCGTGAACGCCGAAGAGCCACTGGGTGCGCACAATGTAGTGACGACGGCAGAGCTTTTGCACGGCCTGTTCACCGGCAAGCTTGGAGGCGCCGTAGTGGTTGATGGGGTTGGGGGTGTCGAACTCGGTGTAGGGGGTGGTTTTGCGGCCGTCGAACACAAAGTCGGTGCTGATGTAGACCAAGGGGATATCTTGTTCCGCACAGGCGGCCGCCACGTGCCAGGTGCCCAATGCGTTGATTTGGAACGCTCGGTCGGGGTCACGTTCACAGCCATCTACATGGGTGTAGGCGGCCGTGTGGATGAGCATCTCCGGCTTGTGCTGTCGCAGCGTCGCCCGTGTGGCGGCAAAGTCGAGGATATCGAGGGTTACATCGCTTTCGGTATTCTCTCTTTGCGAAGAGCGAATGACCTCATGGCCGCTCTGCTCGAGCAGGCAACACAGGTCTGTACCCAGCATTCCATTGGCACCGGTAACCAGAATGCGCATGCGCTTCCTCCTTTACCTTTGAAGGATAAGATAGCCTAAAAGGCCCCCTTTGGTATGCCCGTCGAAGGCGAAAAGAATTAACACGAGTAGAAACCACAGCAGAATGGTGATCTGCAGAGGCCGATCCTGCAAAAGCACCTCATCCGGTGCGCCTCCCCATCCCTTTCGATAGACCAGGTAGAGATAACGGAAAAGCCCATAGAGGACGATAGGCACGGTTGCCCAGAGATGGGGATGGGAGCGAGCCGACGGCGATTCGACGGCGTAGACGGAGTAGGAGATGAGGGTCATGGCGACCACAAGGCCGATGAGCTGATCGAGAAGAGGCAGACTGTACTCCTCGAGGATAGGCCGATGTTTGCCTGCATCGGGGCCGAGCGTAGCGATCTCTTGCCGCCGTTTACCGAAACCGAGGAAAAGCGCCAATTCTAGCGTGCAGAGCAGCAGCCACGGAGAGATGCCCACTTGAATGGCGAACCCACCACCGGCGGTTCGCAAAAGGAAGCCTGCTGCCAGAGCAAACACATCGAGTAGCACGATCTGCTTAAGGAAAAGCCCATAGGCCACCTGTAACAGAATATAGGCCACAATTGCGATACCGAACCGAAGATTGATGATGAAAGCCGCGATGCTACCTAATGCTTCTAAGCAGAAAACGGCCGTCCAAGCCAGCGGAATAGGAAGCGCTCCAGAGGCAATGGGGCGATGCCGCTTTTGAGGATGGAGTCGGTCGCGCTCGGCGTCAAAGATGTCGTTAAATAGATAGACACCGCCCGTGGTGATGCAGAAAATAAGAAAGGCGAGAAGGGCGCGTAGGAAGAGGGAGGCCTTGAACAGGTCTCCGGCAAACACGAGAGCCGCGAACACGAACAGATTTTTGGTTGCTTGCTTTGGGCGAGTGGCCTCAAGGAGCGCACGAAGCGTGCGTCTCACAGAACGATCGGTTTTCGGTAGCGGTTCCGGCAAAGAAGAAGCCTTTGTTTCCATAAAAGACCGTTAGCCTCGTAACAGAGAGCGTTGTATCTTTTGTACGATATCCGTCGTCGAATGCCCGTCCACCAGCGGTATGGTCACCACCTTACCACCAAAACGGCGCACCACGGCCGCCTCCGGAATAGTTTCCGGGTTGTAGTCTCCGCCTTTTACATGGATATGAGGGCGCAACTGTTCTAGAAGCGCTTCTGGGGTCGGCTCGTCAAACAGGGTTACATAGTCTACGCAAGCAAGAGCGGCCAGAATTTCCGCGCGCTCCTCTTGGGGCACGATGGGGCGATTGGGACCTTTGAGACGGCGGGTGCAGGCATCGGTATTGACCCCCACCACAAGCAGATCGCCAAGCTGTTTGGCGGCCTGTAGATAGCGCACATGCCCGATGTGGAGAATGTCGAAAACGCCGTTTGTGGTAACAAGGGTTTTCCCCTCGTTACGAAAAGCAGAGAGAGTTTCGGCAAGGCGATGGTAGTCTGGAATGAACTGCCCCATGGTTAGAGGTCTGCTCCTAAGTAGGGGCCGTAGAATCGGCTAATGAAGTCTTGGTAGTCGGGACGGGAGACGATTGGGCGCCACCAGTTTTCGTTCTCGATGTACCATCGAATGGTCTGCTGTAGCGCTTCGCGGAAGGAATGAGAGGGGCGCCATCCGAGGGAACGAATTTTATCGGTGCTGAGGCTATAGCGATGGTCATGAGCTTTCCCGCGCGGATCGGGGATGGTGCGAACGAGCGTGTCGGGCTTGCCCAGCGTCTCAAGCAGCACCTGCACGATCTCCTTGTTTGGGTGCTCCTCGTTACAACCGATGTTGTAGACCTCGCCGACACCGCCGTGATGCAGCACAAAGTCTATGCCGCTGCAGTGATCCATCACATAGACCCAATCGCGAACTTGGGAGCCGTCGCCATAGAGAGGCACTTTTTTGTTGTCTATAAGGCGGGTGATGAAGAAAGGCAACAGCTTTTCTGGATACTGATAGGGGCCGAAATTGTTGCCGCAGCGGGTAATCAGCACCGGCGTGCCGTAGGCAATATGGTGTGCCCGTGCTTGCAATTCGCCGCCCGCCTTGCTGGCGGAGTAGGGGGTATTGGGAAGGAGGGGGCTTTCCTCGGTGAAGCAGCCCGTGGCGATCGTGCCGCACACCTCGTCGGTGGAGACATGAACGATGCGCTCTACGTTATGACGACGGGCTGCATCGAGCAACACGAAAACCCCGTAGACATCGGTCTGGATGAAACTGCCGGGATCGAGCAGGGAGCGATCGTTGTGGCTCTCGGCCGCGAAGTTGACAATGTAGTTCACCTGCTCGGCTTCTAGGATACCACGTACAACCGTTTCATCCTGTATTTTTCCTGGATAGAAGCGGAAGCGGCCCTCGTTACATGGGTTTTGTTGGATGTCGGCTAGGGTGGAGAGGTTGCCGGCATAAGTGAGTGCGTCGAGCACCACGACACGATAGTTGGGATGGTGTTGTAGAGTGTATCGGCAGAAGTTACTGCCAATGAAGCCGGCCCCACCGGTTACTAAAACCGTTTTGGTTTCGTTCGTCATGACAGCCTGAACTCCGAGTCGATCTCTTCATGGCGAATCTCGTCTACCGGCTCTTGGCGACCCCAGCCCGCATAGAGGCGATCGGGGAAGTTGAGCACGAAGGCGTCGGTTTCACCAACATTGCGATAGGCGTGTACCACCCCTGGAGGGACCAGCAGAAAAATGGGGTTCTCCTCACCGGCGAGGATAACCTGTTTCACTCGCTCTTTGCCGGGCCGATTTTCCCATAGGGTGATCTCAAAGCGCCCGGAGAGAAACGCGAAGCCGTCGGTCTGATCGCGATGTTCATGAGGGCCTCGTGCAACGCCGGGGTGGGTAAGAGAGATATAGCCCATAACGGGGCGAAACGTTTCGGGCAATTCGTCATCTCGAAACAGCTCAATGAGCCATCCACGTGCATCCGTATGACGTTTCAGTGGGCGAAGGATCACCCCTTCAATATCCATAATGCGCTCCTTATCCAATCGTTTTAAGAGAGATGTGTTCCGTGCACATATTTTAAATTCCATAAAAAACCTGAGACAAGGGAACGGTAGCCAGCATAAGGAATTGTCTCGTCCCCTCAAAGGCGACGGAACCAAGTCGCCCTATCCGCTTGTCCACTCCTCCGCACATTTTTGATGGGTTCGACGTATGCTTCCCCATATGTATCCAGCGCATCATCGCCATTAAGTATCGCTTAGGTCGCGGATTAAGAGCCGACCACAACGGCGAGGGCAAGACATCCCCTTATGCGATGGTCGTTGACAGTTGGACGCTATTATTGTAGCAGCTTGCGGCATCGCTTTGTTGAATGATAGGGGCGTGTTGCTGCATTGACCGAAGGTTTGTTGGGTGCCTATGGCAACCAGATTGCCAAAACGCTGCGCTACTTTCTCCAGAGAAGACGTAACTCCTACTTCCAATGAACCCGAATGGCGACGCCGTCAGGGTCGTTTGGATAGATAAGCAGGAGGGTATCGCCGCTATCCAGCACTTGAACGGGCACCGGATCGCCGTAGAGGTCAATGGCCTTCACCCCGAGCAGAGGACGATTTGGTGTGGCAACGCGGGCTAAACCTTGGGTGCCTGCCGGGCCGGCAACGAGGAAGCCAAGTCGGTTAGGTGCAGTGGACTCGGCGAGCAGCCGTCCATCGGTAAACAGCAGAGCCGGCGTGTTGGTAGAGGGAACAGCGAGAAGCAAAGCGGCGGTATGGGGCGGGATGACGCGGTCTTGGCGCACTTCAAGGGAGGAAGAAAAGAGGTCTAAGGAGCGACCCGGAAGCGTATAGGAGCCGTTGAAGGTGCGGATGGCATAGATTGGGCCGTAGTGGCGAACGAGGGTGTTGTGCTCGGGGAGAGAGAGGCGTGCATGGTGTGCCGCGACTTCGAGGAGTGTCCGCAAAAGAGATGCACTCAGTTCGTTGGCGGCGAAATAGCGAGGGGATAGCCCAACTTGCAAAACGATCCCGTTATTGACATGTGCCATCCAGATGGGGCTGGTGCCGTTGCGCAGCAGGTAGAGAGGCTGAAAGGCCGGCCTCTGTGCGCCACTTGGCAAGGAGTAGGAGGTGATGGTGCAATCGTAGGGTGGGTGGAAGCGCGGAAAGAACCGGGTAAGATCGCCCTCTTGGCTGGCCGAGAGCAAGCCCCGCGCATAGTCTGGGGTAGTAGGGCCGGCGGCAATTTGAAGCGGCCCTTCGCAATCTACAAGCAGCTCGATGTGCTGGTTGGTAGGCAGGTGATCGAATTGATAAGTCCATGATGTGTTCGGAGGAGCGATGCGACCTGTGGGAACGATGTCGGAGCCGTGGTTGTAGACCAGGAAGTAGCTCTCTACCTCACTGCCGGCAAGGAAGGCGGCCACAACTTTGTTGCCCACGCGCAGCTCGATGGTGTGCACGAGAGCGGAGCGATTGGAGGTGTCGCCGGGGTTGGTGAAGCGCACGGCCACGCTCCCGTTCTGGCTAAGGTAAGGAGTAAGATTGAGCGTGCGGACAATGCGAGGGTTATCGGCAGGATAGGTGGCTATGGAAGTAAGGGTGTTGGCTTCCTGGGGGGGAGCGACAACGGCGGAAGGGCCAACTTGAAGCCCAAGCCGATGCCACAGGTAGGCGATGGGATTCTCAAAGCCGGTCCGGCGCCACCAGGCATCCGAGATGTCGTTAAAGGCGCTGGAGCCGCCTACCACGATGAGCACGCCCCCGGCCTGTACCCAGTTCGCAAGGGCGTCCATTGTGGCGGAGCCAACGGGTTTTTGAGGATCGCAGGTGAGAATAAGGACTTTATAAGGGGCGAGATAGCCGGGGTCAACCGCTCGCTCTAAAGAAACGAGCGCGCAGGGAATACCCTGCGAGAGGATGGGCAGAGTGAGCGCGTAGAGGTCATCTAAAGCGCCGGCTGTATCGCCCTGATAGGTTATGCCGTCTCCAATGAGTAGGCCGATAGGCGATAGGTTGTCCGATGAGGCCGGGTAGTTGCCGATGGCATTAAGAGCCGACAGGATATTGAGCAGCTCTTGATAGTTAGGCATAGAGGCGATGGGAGAGATTAAGGGATAAAGCGAGAAGGCTTGTGGGGAGGCGCCAAGCAGTGCAGCTACCGTCTGCTGTTCCATCAAGTCGGTGGCCTCGCTTTGCGAAAGCGTGGGGGTGTCGGCAGCCGGCAAGAGCAGAGAAAAACGGGGGGTTGTGTGGAGGCCACGTGTCAGTTCTTGGAGCCACGAGGCGATGAGATAGGCGTTATAAAACGGATCGGGGCGCCTATCGCCTGCAAGCCATATGGGGTGAAGGAGGGTGGTTAAGTTGGGCAGGGTACCGATCTCGTCATAGGGTGCTTTATGGAGAATTTGCCACCAAGGTACGATCTCGTTTTGGAGGAGGGCCGTTAGCGGATCGGGCACCATCAGGAGGCTTTGACGGGAGGAGGTTTTGGACTGTAGCTGTTGTAGAAGTGCCGCATGACAATCGGCATCGAGCTGTGCCATGAGCGATGAGGTGTGGTAGCGTGCGGCGAGATTAGCGGTAGGAGGCTGCCATGGGGCGTGATAGCTTTGTTGCCAGGCGGTTTGAAAAGCCGAAGAGAAGGCGGCATCGGCAAGATAGGGCAGGGCCTGTACCGTGACTCCGTTAAGGGGCTGGGAGGCTAACAGAGAGAGGTTGGGCGTAAGTGCGCTTAGGTTAGAGGCTAGCGGTTCGAGAAGAGGGATATTGTTAAAAAGGATGGGTTTTCCATCGGCTCCCACTTGGGCGGAAGTGGGATGTTGTTGGAAGTAGAGCGGATCGAGATTTGTGGAGAGATAGGAAAAGACGGCGAAATCGCGCGATTTCCAAGCGCTAATGGCGGTGGCCGAAAGGTTGGTTGGCGGCAACTGTACCGCACTTGTCGGCGGTTCGGTTTGCGGTGTCGGTAACCCAATGGTGTCCCAAAGCAGATCGGTGTGGTGATCTTTCCATGGGAACGTTAGAGCCTGTAGGTTGTTTGCAGCAGAGAGCCAGTGAAGTACCCCGATGGGAAGCTGTGAGTTAGGGTCACAAATGGGGTTTTCTTGAAAGACAAACTGTTGAATGGTAAATGAACCTGACTTTGCACCCAGCCGTATGCGCAGCCTGTCGGCGAAAGGCCAGGTGGGTGGAATGCGGCATTGCAGGGTTTGTACGCCGTTCGGCTCGGTTTGAAGCCGGAAAGGCAGCGGTTTGTTGTGCATATCCAGCACGGCAATTCGAGGCAGCGCGGAGTCTGGCGATAGGGTGAGGCTTAGTTTAAAAAGAGCGCCCGCCGTTGCCGGAAAGGCGTAGAGGACATAGCCCTCGCTGGGAACCGTGCGCTCTTGTCCACTCACCGTGCTGCCGATGTTTTTTAGGAGATAGCGGGCTTCAACAACGGTGTTGGGTGTAAAGGTTTTGGGGTAAAAGGTTAGTTCGGCAGAAACGGAGCAGGCCGACAGAAAGCAGATAAAACAGCTTAGGGCTACATACAGGTGCGACTTCATACCCAAATTTTACCCTTATCTGCTGGACGTAAAGCCTTTCGGCCCTATTTGGTTGAATGGGATAGGTCGGAAGCCCATATGGAGAGCGGGAGAACGAGGCAGGAGTTCAAAACCCCGTTTTTCGGGGGCCAGAGGGTCTAAAAAGCCCGGATCGGTGGTCACCAAATTG
>NZ_DATGLN010000106.1:0-5434 GCF_035294165.1 Chthonomonas sp. | reverse complement strand
CCTCGGTAACTGGGCGTTCCTGCAACTGCGTCAATTTATCGCCTATAAAGCAGAGACGGCAGGAGTGCCTGTGGTTCTAGTAGACCCGCGCAATACCTCTCGCACCTGTTGTGTGTGCGGCTACTGCGCCAAAGCCAACCGCAAAAGCCAGAGCCAGTTCCACTGTCAACAGTGTGGCTTTGAGGCGAACGCCGACTTCAATGCGGCGAGAAACCTCAAAGCACGGGGCGAAAGTTCAGACGCCCTATTGTGTCGGTCGGAGGCACACGCTTCCAATCAGGCACAAGCCCCTGTGCTTTAGCCAGGGGTATCTGACCTCTTCTTAGAAACAGAAGGCCCAACGCGCTTTCATGGCGCTAATTCTCTAAGATTTTTGGGTTGTGCCGATGCCAATCGGTGGCCTCTTCGTAGGCATGGGCGATGCGCAGGAGCGTGGTTTCGTCAAAAGGCTTGCCGATAAGTTGCAGCCCCACCGGCAACCCGTTTACGAAACCGCATGGCACCGACAGACCGGGAAGCCCCGCCATATTCACCGGAATGGTGCACACGTCGGCCAGCTTCATCTCCAACGGGTCTGCCTTCTCCCCTATGCGGAAAGCGGGGGTAGGAGAGGTGGGTGTAACGAGGGCATCAAAACGCTCGAAGGCACGGTCGAAATCGCGCCGAATGAGGGTTCGAGTCTGTTGAGCGCGGCGATAGTAAGCATCATAGTAGCCTGCAGAGAGCGCGTAGGTTCCCACCACGATGCGTTGCTTGACTTCGGGACCAAACCCCTCGTCGCGCGTTTTCTCGGTAAGGCCAATATGGCCGACCCACTCTTTGGAACGCAGGCCATAGCGCACCCCATCAAAACGCGCCAGGTTACTGCTGCACTCTGCCGGCGCAATAATATAGTAAGCGGCCAGGGCATAGTCGGTGGTAGGAAGGCTGCACTCCTCCACAGTGGCCCCCAAATCGGCAAGCACCTCAATAGCCTGCCTCACCGCTGCGGCCACTTCGGGCTGCACGCCTGCCCCAAAGTACTCCTTCGGAACACCTAACCGCAAGCCCTTTATTTCACCTGTGAGCGCGCCAACGTAGTCGGGAACCTCTAAGTTAAGGCAGGTGGAATCGAGCGGGTCATGGCCGCTAATGGCCTGCAGTAAAAGGGCACAGTCGCCCACGGTGCGTGCGAAGGGGCCTATCTGGTCGAGCGAGGAGGCATAGGCGATAAGCCCATAGCGACTTACCCGCCCATAGGTCGGTTTCATGCCGACAATGCCACAGAGGGCTGCCGGCTGACGGATGGAGCCACCCGTATCGGAGCCGAGAGCTAGCGGGGCCTCCGCAGCAGCCACCGCAGCCGCCGAGCCGCCGGAAGAGCCTCCCGGCACGCGTTCCAAATCCCAAGGATTGCGGGTCGGCTGAAAACCGGAGTTTTCGGTGGATGACCCCATGGCAAACTCGTCTAAATTCGTCTTTCCTAAAAAGACCATCCCGATCTCACGAAGACGGGCTACCACGGTGGCATCGTAGGGAGGCACAAAATTGTAAAGAATTTTCGAGGCGGCTGTTGTGCGAATGCCGCGTGTGCAGAGGTTATCTTTCAGCGCGATAGGGATACCTGCCAGGGGATGGAGCGGCTCCTTGCGGGCGCGTTTCTCGTCTACCGCCTTAGCTTGAGCGATGGCCTCCTCCGGAGTCACGGTGAGATAGGCTTGAATGTGAGGGTCTAAGGTCTCGATGCGCTGCAGAAACAGAGTGGCCAACTCCTGAGCGCTTATCTCGCCTTTGGCAAGAGCCGTGCGCATGGCATCCACAGACCAAAAATGCCTTTCCGACATCGCCTAGGCGTCCTCCACAATGCGGGGAACCACAAAGTAGCCCTCGCGTGCCTCAGGGGCATTGGCCAACAACTCCTCACGCGGTAGCGACGGCGTGACCTGGTCAGCACGTAAAACGTTGTAGACGGGGATGGAATGCGAGGTCGGCTCGACCCCCTCTAGGTCGAGCTGCTGAAGTTTCTCAAACTGCTGCAACAGGTTATTGATGTTCTGGGCTTGTTGCAAAACCTCTTCGTCGGTCAGTTCAAGCCGGGCCAAAAGCGCTACTTTCCGCACCTCTTCCGGGGTTAAAGCCATATCGGTAGTCAGCTCCCATGTAAAATTCCTCTACGTTGAATTGATTATAGCACGGATAGAGGGGTGTGTTCGCAGCAACACGATGTGAAGGGCCAGAATGGGGGTATACTTCATCGTGGAATGACGATAAATGAGGGAGTTACGATGGAGTGTCAGGCCGACCCGGCCCCTATGGCCACCTCGGAAGAGGCGTTACAACAACGCATGCGCTTCGCCCGGTTGTGCAAGGCGTTGGGACACCCGGCACGTCTTCAAATCCTGCAGTTTCTGGCGACGGTGCCCACCTGCTTCTGCGGCGATATCGTGAAACAGCTTCCCCTTGCCCAATCTACGGTGAGCCAGCATCTCAAAATTCTCAAAGAGGCCGGCTGGATTCAAGGGGAGATCGAAGGCCCTCGAACTTGCTACTGGCTCAATCGAGAGACGTTGGCCGAGTTCCAAACGCTCGCGGCCAGATTACCCTAATTTTTATACGCCTTTTATCGTATATCGCCGATTAACGATAAAATGACCAACAAGAAGAAAGGAGATTAGCCTTGAAGCAGCTTTCCGTGCGAGACCGCTGGCTGACAGTGTGGATAGGCCTTACCATGCTTACCGGCTTAGGCGTCGGTGCTTTATGGCCCACCTTTTCTACATGGCTCGGCCGGTTTCAGATAGGCACGACCAATCTGCCTATTGCCGCGGGGCTTATTCTCATGATCTATCCGCCTCTGGCCAAGGTGAACATCGAGGCGCTACCCACCGTCTTTCGCAACCGAAAAATACTGGTGCTTTCCCTCATACAGAACTGGGTTATCGGGCCTCTGTTGATGTTTCTGCTGGCCCTCCTTTTTCTGCATGGCTCTCCCGACTTTTTGGCAGGTCTGGTGCTCATCGGGCTGGCACGCTGTATCGCCATGGTGCTGGTTTGGAACGAGCTGGCCGAAGGAAATACGGAGTATGCGGCGGGGCTAGTTGCTTTCAACAGCGTGTTCCAGGTGCTGTTCTACAGCCTTTACGCTTGGCTTTTTCTAACCCTACTGCCGCCGATCTTCGGTGTTAAAGCAAACCGCATTCACGTTTCAATAGGAGAGATCGCATCGAGTGTTTTTCTTTATCTAGGCGTTCCCTTCATCGCTGCCCTTCTAACACGCCTTGTTCTTATCTCCAAGCGCGGCTCTACGTGGTATGTCGAACGGTTCTTGCCTCGAATCCAACCGATAACCCTCATTGCTCTGCTTGGAACGATAGGGATTATGTTCAGCATTAAGGGAAAAGCCGTTCTTCATGATCCCCGCGACGTGCTTCATGTGGCGATTCCGCTGCTCCTCTACTTTGTGGTCATGTTTTTAGTGAGCTTCGCGATGGGGAAGGGGGCCGGTGCCGACTATTCGCAAACCACCACAATCGCATTTACGGCAGCCAGCAACAACTTCGAGCTGGCCATAGCGGTTGCCGTATCGCTCTTTGGCATCGGTTCGCCAGAGGCTTTCACAGCCGTTATCGGGCCTCTCATCGAGGTGCCTATTATGCTTGGACTTGTGCAGGTAGCCCTCCTTTTTCAACACCGCTATTTCGGGAACAGCTCAACGCATCCTGCTCCAAGCCCCTGCAGGGAGCTGAATTGTAATCGCCTATTCGCAGATCAAAATGTCTCTAGTGAGGAGGACAGATGAAGCAAAAGGTGCTCTTTCTTTGTACCCATAACTCGGCACGCTCGCAGATGGCCGAAGGGCTGCTACGCGCCTTGGCAGGCGAGCGCTTCGAGGCCTACAGCGCCGGTACCGAGGCGACCCTCGTGCGCCCTTTGGCCATCGAAGTGATGAAAGAGATCGGCATAGATATCTCCGGGCAGACCTCAAAGACGCTCGACCGCTACCTATCGGAACCGTTCGATTGGGTGATCACCGTCTGCGATGCGGCTGCGGAGGCCTGCCCCCACTTCCCAAACGCCAAACGCCGCCTGCATTGGTCGTTGCCCGACCCCTCGCGAGCCACCGGCTCCGACGAGGAGCAGCGAAACCTGTACCGTCTGGTGCGAGATAGGCTGCGGCAGCATATTGAAGAGGAGCTGCTTAACGCAGTTTAGAGCGCGAGCCGCTCAGCTTTTCTCACCGCGTCGCAACTGCATGGGGGTGATAGAGGCTCCCTGAGCGGTAAGCAGCATATTATCAATAAGGCGCGTGGTGCCGATTCGCACAGCTAAGGCCACCAAGATGGCGTCCTGATCCCCAATGGTTTTGAGAGGCTCCAAAGTTTCCGGGTGAACGACGGCTGCATAGTCCACCTGAGCCGAAGGCTCCTGCGCCAGGAAGGACTCCATCTCTTTCCGAATCTTTTCGGCGTTTCGTTCCCCCCCGCAGAGAGCTTGCTGGGCAAGCAGCAGCGTACGGAACAGAATGGTCGCCTTTTGGCGATCCTCTGCAGAGAGATAGGCGTTGCGAGAGGAAAGGGCGAGACCATCGGGTTCGCGCACCGTGGGCAGCACCACGATCTCCGTGGGGATGTTCAGATCGCGAACCATGCGTTCTATGATAACCGCCTGCTGATAGTCTTTCTGCCCGAAATAGGCGCGGTCGGGCTGTACGATATTCAGAAGCTTCGTCACCACGGTGGCCACGCCGGCAAAGTGGCCTGGACGATGTTTCCCTTCGAGGGGACGGCTGAGATTTTCGACCTCCACTTTCGTCTGAAAGCCTGCCGGATACATCTCTTCGACACCGGGCGCAAACACGGCATCTAGCCCAACGGTTGTGGCCAGTTGAAGGTCTTGCTGCAGGGTGCGCGGGTAGGATTGGTAGTCCTCGTTCGGGCCGAACTGCGTGGGGTTCACGAAGATGGAGGCGACAGCGATATCGCAGTCGGCCTTTGCCCGCCGGAAGAGGGAGAGATGCCCTTCATGCAGCGCTCCCATGGTGGGCACAAATCCAACCGATTTTTCTTCTCGTCGCAAGCTATGTAAATAGGTGCGTAACTCGGCAATTTGATGAAACAAGCGCATCTTTATGAACTCTGCTCCTTTGAAGGAAAAATTCCTTTGCGAACTTCTTCGGCGTAACTGCGCAAAGCGCTCTCTATCTGCTCTCCAATCTGGGCGTACTGCTTGACATGATGGAAGGGACGCCCCGGCGGAATGGCCAGGAGATCGTGCCAAACCAGCACCTGTCCGTCGCAGGCGGGGCCGGCTCCAATTCCTATGGTGGGTATCGAGATCGATTCGGTGATCCGAGCCGCTAGGTCCGCCGGAATCATCTCCAGCACCACCCCAAAGGCACCCGCCTCCTCCAAGGCTTTGGCATCCGCAAGCATTCTCTCAGGCGCCTCCGGCTCAC
>NZ_DATGLN010000105.1:0-1899 GCF_035294165.1 Chthonomonas sp. | reverse complement strand
AGGTCTATAATGGCGTTGGCATCGTTAAGAAACTGTTTGCTGTTGAACACATTGCCCGGCTTCAGACCCTGCAGTTGGGCCTCCACGACTTCCGGTTTGATGGGGCCGGTTCCGGTGATGCTGATGTTGGTGATCATGGGGTTTTCGTCCACCGAGATGATCACCTTGCAGGTGCCGTTAGGGGGAGTTGGCTCTTCGGCGTAGACGTTCACGCCGTTGCGCGGGTCTGGGTCGAGAACACCAAAGTAGCCGGTATCGAGGAGGTTCTGTTCCATCTGGGCCTGGAGTTGTGGGGTAAAGAGGTCGCCCACCTTAGCACCACTGGCGCCGATAATGAAAACGCTATTGAGGTTGTGGTTTCCGCGCACCTCGATATCGGAGATGCGTGGGGCTTGTTGGGCAGCCGGTGGCGGAGCCGTTGACGAATCGGGGGTTTGAGCAAGCGGAGCGCTTTTCGCCTGAGGCGATGCCAAAATCAGCATCATGCTGAGAAGAAGCGACACAAGAGAGGCAGATTGTTTCCCGATGGGCCGAAGGCTCATTTGCTGTCGAACACTCCTTTGTGCACGCGCTAAGAGGCGCGTACGAGTAGAGAATTAATAAGTCGCAACAAAGTTTACCCTGTTTGGGCCTCAAATTAGACTATGAACGGTAGTATGGCTCTAACTTACGTCGCAGCATGGCGCGCGCCCGTGAGAGGCGGGTTTTCACGTTTTCGAGGCTGAGGCCGGTTGCCTCTACGATTTCGTTGTAGGAGAGTTGTTGGAATTCGCGCAGAATAATGACCTCTCGATACTCAATGGGCAAGGAGTCGATGGCAGCAAGGATTTTCTGATGCAGCTCTTTTTGTTCGAGCACTTGCTGCGGAGAATGAGTCCAATCCGCAATATCGCGTGTGGTTAAGGAGTCGTCGTCAGGATCGCTCATCTGTTCAAGCGACTCGATTCGGATATGGCGTTGGCGTTCACGGCGTCGCAGGCGATTGATGCAGAGGTTACGTGCTATCTGGTACAGCCAGGTAAACACCTTTGAGTCGCCACGGAAGTTAGCATAGTTTTTATAGGCGCTGATGAAGGTCTCTTGCGTGACATCGGCGGCCTCTTCGTAGTCTCCCAAGAAGCGATAGACAACATTAAATATCCGCTTTTCGTATCGGGCGACAAGCTCGTCAAATTCGAGGCGACTTTCCGCCTCGTCCGATGAATGGGCGTTCATGCTGACCACATAGTCTCCGGCCGATGCGCTTGCGGCAGCGGCCCCAGAGGGTGACAACGTGCACCCTCTATTTTCGACGTTTGCTGCAGAAGAACCTCTTAGGCAGGCCTGGTAGAACATGGTAACCTATCTCAGAAGGTGTAAAGAGAAGCGACGGACACCTGCTCGATGTTTGCGTTTGACCGCCGTATCACGGCTTTCTTTGAAGTAGGACGTTAAGAAACGCGCAATGTTACAGGTAAAGTCAATTCGACAGACCTTGCAGTTCCTCCTGCCGAACGGTGGTAGGCTCCTCGTTAGGAATTTGCAACTATTTCGTTCGCAAAGCGTCCTATCCTAAAAATAAAAAAATGCGTTATTAGGATAGAGTCAGATACCCCTGTCTAAAGCACAGGGGCTTGCGCCTGGTTGGAAGCGTGTGCCTCCGACCGACACAATAGGGCGTCTGAACTTTCGCCCCGTGCTTTGAGGTTTACCGCCGCATTGAAATCAGCATTCGCCTCAAAGCCACACTCTTGACATCGAAAGCTGCTCTGGCTCTTACGGTTGGCTTTGGCGCAGTAGCCGCACACACAACAGGTGCGAGAGGTATTGCGCGGGTCTACTAGAACCACAGGCACTCCTGCCGTCTCTGCTTTATAGGCGATAAATTGACGCAGTTGCAGGAACGCCCAGTTACCGAGG
>NZ_DATGLN010000104.1:0-13284 GCF_035294165.1 Chthonomonas sp. | reverse complement strand
GTGAAAAACCGGATCCCCCCGCGTGCAAAAAGATCCATCCAAGCATCGGCATCGAAGTCAGTGGGATTGAAAAACTGATACAACACATTGTAAATGTTCCAGAATTCTCGATTCGCTCCGGCCAACGCCCAGGATGCATCGCTACCAATCATGCAATATAGACCCCAATGGATCCGGATGCCGAACTTCAAATCTTTGAACGCTTCCACTGCCTTGTCCGGAGCATGGTGGTAGCCAGGATTGACAGTTGGTAGCCACCCGCGTACCATCGCGCCTCGATCCAATGCCTTTGCCAACGCATCGTATCTAGCCTCGCCGCCTATAGATTGAGTGCCAAATTGCCGTGCCACAAAGCGGTTTGCCGAATCTAAACTTTGCCCGAGGCCGTAGACGAGCCCAGCGGTCCCAAGAGACTTGGTGAGAAAATGTCGGCGCCTCATCCTGTTATTACACGCTCCTCTTATTTCGACTTTCAGAGTTCCTTAGGACTCATCCTTGTCAAATGCTCCGTTGCTCACGTGAGGTGCGAAGCCGACCTTAGGAAGGTGTCCCAATGGCCGTTGGAGGTGAGCGGCGGCTCGGTTCATATTACGCGACCTCCTGCTCAGCTAACACTCCCTTCTGTTCCAAGGCCGCTTTGAGCATCCACAGGTCGCGGTAACCCATGACCTTACGAAAGTTTTGTTCGGTCATGAGCAGCGTGGCGGCGGCCCAGCGCAGCACCATCTTGCCATAGCGCCAATGACACACCCGCCGTGTGCGCAGCCGCACGCTATGGGGCTCTCGATCACGTTGGTTGAAACAAAGCAACGAGCGAGGCTCGGCGACAGCCCAGCCGGCTGACAGTGAACATCTCCGCCAATCCTCCCCGCAAGCTGGCCGCCGCGCAGGGATATTCGCATTCCAGCCCCTCGACCTGCTTCTCCCATCGCGCCACGCCTTCCTTCGCTGGCAACCGAAAGGCCGCGCGCCTGGCTGCTTTGACGTTTTCAATCTTGTGGTGGCGGCAGCGTTGCACCGGATTCTCCGACCCGAACACGGCGTCCGTCGCGGCACGCAGCGCCTTCGAGCCGTCCACTACGAACAAGTATTTCCGGTCCGTCTTCAGCCCTCCTCGCACTAGGTCATCCAGCAGCCCCCGCGCCACCACCTGATTTTCGCTCGCCCCTTCGGCGATGCCGAAGCACGTGTTTGCGGCCCTCCACGTCCAAGCCCACCGCCACCAAAACGTGATGCTCGCCAAAAATCAACCCCTCCAGATGAAGGATCAGCAGATCCATTTCCTCCAGGCGCCGCTCACACAAGCGCTTCAATTCTTCCTCGCTCGCTCCGACGGCTTCCAATCTCACGCTCGACCGTGACACACCGACCCTCTCCGCCATCTCGGGCAGCACGGCGCGATACTGCCGCGTGGACACGCCGCGTAACAAGATCTCCAGCATCCGACCGCCCAATTTCTCTTCCGACCGCATCGCTTCGTAAGCGGGAATCAGAACCTTGCCCTCCTTCCCCGCGCCCTTCGTTCGCAATCGCGGCCGCTTGACCCGCAGTTTCCTTTCTTTCAAACAGACCATGCCCGCCTCCCGCCCATGCCAGCCGATGCTTCCTCCCTTCTTTCCCGGATGCGAAGGACCCGGGACCCGTTCGTCCAACAACCGCAGTACTGCCTCGATCTTCGGCCGCCCCAAAACGTCGATCCGCTCACCCACCGCCATCCGCGACTGTTCGATCAACTCCACCCTCGGCAACAAAACTTGTCCACTCCTGGCCAGCTATCTTCCCAACTCTTCGCTGCTCTCCTTACCCACAATCTGATATCGTCTCTCCACGACGGTTCTCCTTTTTTTGAGATTTTTCCAACCCGATTCTATCCGAACCGGGTCAGAGAACTGTCGCTCAACCTTCAACGGAATCCAAGACACCTTCGATGTCAGCCCGATGGGGCACAGCAACCCTTTAGCCGTCTATGCCGAGCCTCGATCCCACATGATTACGGGCTTGTCGAATTGCAAAATCCAGCGCAGGCGTTTCAATCTTCCGCTCACGAGCCTTTCTGAGCACATACCCCACAACGTCGTCGAATTCTGTTTTTGAGCGTCTTTCCACGTCCAACAGCATCGAGGCCTTATAGCGCGCTCCCCACGCGGCTGCAAGGTGCCTTCCCTTTTCCTGAAGCCACGCACATGCTTTGTCGGTTGGAGAATCGATAAGACGATTTACGAACAGGCTTGGAGTCTCAACGATGTGAGCTCCGTCTGCGCATGCGACCGCCGCGCATTCGCGCACGATTTCGACGAATAGCGGTGAGAGCCAATCCGTAGAGAAAATCAATGAATAGGGGTATCCACTCATAACAGAAAGGAGTGACGTGGCAATCCATTGGCAGGTTTTTGTCCACTCAATAGAGCGAATTTCAGAGGTTGGTTCTGTGAGGATCCCCGCTTCAGTGAGAATGTGGGCGAGTTCCCTTATTCGGAGGGAAGGGCGACCATCAAGCTCCCCGATGTGACTTAAAGAAACATCAGGATTGAAGATATTGCCTTTACCTTGGTTCGTTGCCGTGACTTGCATGACTGCCCCAATTACGCGTCCTTGTCCGAAAAACTCCGCAAGCATCTCTTCTTTCTGGAGGCCGTTTTGTGCCGAAAGTGCCATCTTGACCGAAGTGCCCAACGCAGAGCGCAAGGCTTCACGAGTGTCATAGGTTTTGACTGCCACAACCAATAAGTCTGAAGGAGGAATGGGGTCCGGCCATTCAACTACATTTACCTGGACAGCAAAAGTCTGCACGCCCGTCACATGCAAGCCATTTGCTCGTACTGCACTAGCTTCGTCTTTGTGTTTGAATACGAGTGTCACCTCATGCCCAGCGCGAGCAAGATATGCACCGATTCCACTTCCGATTCCGCCTGCTCCGATCACGCTTGCTCGCATGGACAGATCCCCTTATAAGCTGGCTGGATGAGTCAATTTGTCTCGAAACCACAATCGGTTTGCCGTTTGCCCTAGAATAGCGAGTCGTTCCGCATCCCGAAGGCCAAGCTCATGGGTAAAGAGCCGCAGATTTTGAGCGTAACTCGACTTTGGAGTCCAGAGTTCACACGGGTAGTTGCTGCCCCATACGCACCTGTCCGCACCGAACGCCGCAATGATTCCTTTGCAAGGCTCGTGCATATCCCGAAAGGGATAGTCCTCCACGCTGCCTAGCGGCAAAAAACTCAGCTTGGCGTATGTGTTCGGGAACCTCGCCAACCGTAGCATACTCTTTAATGACCTTCTCCAAGCTCCGTCAGGTTTCGTAATGAAACAGTGATCGATCACAATCGGTTGGTGCGCGTGATTCTCCACCATTCGGAATAACTCTTCCGCCTGGTCATGCCTAACAAAAACACTTATTGTTATTCCTTCTTCTTCGGCAGCTCTCCATAGCTCAAGCACCCCAGGGTGATTGAGATGACCGTCCGACGCAGGGTAACTGCGTAGCCCCCTTACTCCGTAACTCCGTACGTACCGTTTGAACCGCTCATATGACTTCGAATCGTCAGGGTCGAGAGAGCAAATTGCAGCGACCCGATTTGGAAAGGCTCGGGCAAGACCGCATATGAACCGGTTGTCCCACCCGTAAAATGTCCCAGGCTGCACGGCGCAAATCCCGCTAACACCGTTTTCTCTACTGAGGGATTGCAACCTCGCAAAGGTCCCCGATCCATCCGGTGGCCGGGTTGGATTGGCGATGGGTGGCCATCGACTGTCATCATCACCATAGACATGCGCATGACTGTCAATAATCAGCATGTGCAAACAGAAATCCGCCTCCTCAGCAATATTTGTGGGTTGATTCCGGCTCGGGGAGGCGAGCAAGCGTGTGATAGAGCGCGATTTCCATCGCTTCATAGGTGCGGAAGCCGTAGGATCGTCTGGTCATCCCTCGGATTTTGTTGTTGAGACCCTCCACGGAGCCCGTGGAAATCTCCCCTTGGGCTCGAAACCAGTTCAGCAGGAGTTCCTCATGGGCGCGCAACATTCGGGCAACTCGCTTCATCGGCTCGATGCGGCTGCGCATCGCCCTCCAGGTCCAGTAGTCGAGAAAGGCTCCGGCCCAGGTGACGGAGCGGTACTTCCAGAAATGAGAGAAGCCCTCCTTCAATTCCCAAGCCCGAGCCGTCTCGAGCTTGCTGGTCAGCAGCGCGTTCAGCCTCTGCCGCGCCCGCCCGCGCACCCGGCTGCCACGACGCAGCAGGGTCCAGCGGGTGTGCTTGAGTTGCTGGGCGGATGCCTGGCCTGCCGCTCGGAGACGTACCGTCTCGGCCCGCCTCACTTGGTCCACCGCCTGGTTCAAGTGCATCGTGATGTGGAAGCGGTCCAAAACGTGCAGCGCTTCGCCGGCCTCGGCCGCGATGATGTCGAGGTAAGGTTTCCACATGTCGCTACAGACAAAGCGCAGACCCTTCGCCCCCTCTGACCCCAGCGCCTTCAGCCCCCGCCACAACGTCCTCTGCAAACGGCCCGAGCCCACCCACAGCAACCGTCGGCAATGCGCGTCGATCTGGTAGATCACGGTCAAGAAGTTGCTCGCTCGCAGCCCGCGGCCCCAGTGAATCTCATCCACCCCGATCGACTTCACCCCCTTCAACGCGCGGTGCGCCACGCCCCAGGCCACGAACCATTCGACCGACCGATAAACCGCCTCCCAACTGACCTGAAAGGCTTCCCCCGTCTCCCGCCAACTCAGTCGCCGCGCCCAACGGGCCAGAAAGCCCGTCATCGCCGGGGTCAGCCGGCGCTTGCCCTCCGTCCAGGGGATGTCCTCGACGACCCTATGCTCGGGACACTCCACCCGCCGCGGCGCATAGCGGAAATCGACCCGAATGCCCCACAGCGGAATATGTCACCATTCTCGCTCGAGCAGTTCGTCATAGCCCGGCGCGGGCTGCCGGCATCGCGAACAGCGCCGAGCCATGCCCGCGTGAGCTCTCACCCTGATCTCAATTCGCTCCGGCTGGCCATGCCGCCCGTGAAGCCGAATGTCTTGAAAAACAAATCCGGCATGGGGTTGAATCTGGTTCAGAATCTTTTTAACGCTCAGTTGAATGACTGGTCTCCTCGTCGAAGGTTTCTCTGCTGTTCCCACCACAGATTAACCCCACCGATGGAAACCCGTTTTTCTCAGCCGCGCTTTGGGCGGCGCTCCCCTTGTGCGCCTTTTGCTTGTCGCCTCCGCTCCTTTAGTCCGTCATCGTCAGCGAAGATCTACCCACATATTGTGCTATAGAGCCGAAATAGCTTCTAGACATGAACGTGATAAATCTAAAATCTGTGAATCATGACGCCTCATGTCCAACAGGTCTACCCCTCGGATACTCGGTTTCATTTTCATGAGATTTTGACAGAACCGGATCGATTGCCAATTCTCTTCTTCCTACCTCCACCCACGTTCCTGAAGATATGGAAATTCTGGGAAAACTTCAGCAATGACTTCGACGCCCCAGCCAGAACCTCGGGGCACGGGCAAGAATCCATCTTCCATTTGCGGCGGGCGCCTCAGAAGTCTCTCCGCAGTGCGTAGATCCGTCGCTGACCCGATCGTCTCTAGGATCAAGTAGTTGGGAATTGCGGCGGCAAATTGCGTGTTCATGACCGTGGCAAGGGGCCCGTTCGGATTATGCGGAGCCATTCCAATGTAATGCGCCTCGGCCAATGCTGCGATCTTCTTTAGACTCGTGATACCCCCACAGACGACAAGGTCACATTGCAGAATATCGATCGCCCCTTTCTCCAAGAACTCTCTCACACCGTAGATGGTCGCCCATCTTTCTCCGGCCGCAATGGGAATCGACGTCTCCCGTTTCACCTCGGCTAGCGCATCAGCGTTTTCCGGAGGCACCGGTTCTTCAACCCACATCATCCCAACGTTCTCTAGTGCGCGGCATAGCTGCCGGGCATTCTTCACGTTTAACCGTCCGTGGCAGTCTACTGCCAAGCCCATTTCCGGCCCACCCGCCTCCCGGGCAGCAGCGAAGAATTCGCTGATCCGCGCCCAGATTGAAGGGTCCAGATACTCTGTTTCCCGTTTAGTGCGATCAATCAGCCCTTTTGTCCCCGAATATCCGCTACCGGCTTCTTTGCTGTCCTCCTCCGCGCCGTAAAAGAGCGGTAGCGTGGTCTTGAGCGCGCGATAACCTGCTTGCTTACAACGCTTCACATTTTCTGCAAAGACTTCCGGACTCGCACCCGCCGGACAATGGCAATACACCAGCACTCGATCCCGCGTCGGTCCCCCGAGGAGTTTGTGTACGGGCACGTCGTGGACTTTGGCCACGATTTCCCAAAGGGCGCAATCAACGGCGCTAAGCGCAGCGCTATGCATTGGCCCTCCGACCCAGAAAGAGTCCCTATACATCTTCTCCCAATGGTTTTCGACCGCTGTAGGGTCTTTTCCAACAATATAACTTTTTAGCGAAAGAATCGATTCCGCGACCGAGCGTGAGTGGCGTTTCATCACGGTCTCCGCCCATCCAGTAATTCCGCTATCTGTTTCCACTCTTACAATCAATGAGTTGCGAAAGTCCATTCCTAGGATGTCAACCTTGATGTCAGTTACTTTCACGTCCTAAACCCCAGACATTTTCCAATTTATTCGTAGATGGCCAAGCGCGAAAAGTTTGAATGTTGCTAACTTACCACTCGTGCTGCCCCATTTGGTCAGCTCGTCAAGCTTTGTCGATTTGTCACAATGTGTGAGCACTAATCCCTGCTTACGCAGGCGCACAGACCCGCTTGCATCACAACTACCTCAGCCTCCTCAATTCGCCAGGCTGTTGCTCGATAATCATCCGCAGTCCAAAAGGGGGATTGGGCGGGTAAAGGACAGGCAAGGGGACACTGGCCCTGTAAATGCAATATGGATACTTGGTCTCCTCCGGCAGCTTGGCAGGAACGGGTATGACCAAGGGCGGGTTTGGGCTTTGGTTGAAGTTGAAGCAATCGGCCATGTCATCGGCCCGGTCGTCCCGTGCCGTCATGTGAGGTAAATTGAAACGCTCCTCGATAAACTTCAGAATCGACTCGAAGGAGTACACTGAGTGAGAAATGTACCCCCGTTTCGAGTACGGCGAAATCACTAATGCAGGTACTCGAGGGCCATAACCAAAGGCATCAATTGCAGGAGGGGCAACGTGGTCATAAAACCCGCCATAATCATCCCATGTTATGAAGATCAAGCTATCCTTCCAGTACGGACTATTCATCAGTGCGTTCACAAGTGTGGTTACGTACCACATGCCGCGTCGCACAGCGGCCGGCGGGTGCTCGCTATCCTGATTGCTTGGAATAATGATACTAACTTGTGGAAGAGTCCCGTGGCTAAGATCACTGAAATATTCGGTCAGTGGAACCTGGTTCGCCATCTCGTTGGGAGTGTCGCGAATCTGCTTAAAGGCCGGCAGGGGATTCCATAGAGTGAACTGTTTCGCGCTCTTGGTCCAATGCAAGTCAGGGTCTCCTTTCTCAGCTTCCAAGACCGGGCCGGTTTCCACGTAATATTTCCATGAAACCTTCGATTGGGTAAGGAGCTTAATGATGGAAGCGAAGCTGAAACCGTCCGGGTCGTCTAGATCCTCTTCCACTTCCTTAATGCTACCTGCATTGACGATCAGACCGCCTGACTGCGCGGCCACCATATAAACGTGATTCGGCAAGCTGGGACCGTTAAGAGATGAAAAAAACCGATCGCAGAGCGTGTAGTGGCGTGCATAAGCCCAATAGTTTGGTATGTCGCGTTCGTCGTAATATCCCATGGTGTAGGCACTGCCTTCAGCCCAAACGAAGCCGTCCATTCTGCCATTGTCGTAAGCGGCATGGGCAGCGTTCCATAGATGACTTAAGTCGCAGGGTGGGCCCCCGTCCACGCCTACGCCTCCGTCGGGCATATGGAAAGGCTTGACGCACCGGCGACTGCCTGGTAGCACAGGAAGGCACGTCCCCGGCGGAATGCCATCCGTGCCGGGATATGTACCAAAGTAGTTGTCGAAACTGCGATTTTCTTGACTGATCCAAACGACGTGCGCGATCTTCTGGATTCCCTTAGCAACAGGGATAGGAGCTCTGCTAGTGTTCTGCTGGGGGGTAAGGCCCTTTCCGTAAGCCAGCGCCAACAGACAGTAGGCAACGACCATAGCCAACACATAACACCGCAGGCGTCCTAAGAATGAGTTCACTGCACCCTCCATTAACTCTGTATCGAAGTAATACGGCGCCCTTTTAGGGGAACTCGCGCCGACCTGAGCCTTTCTGTTACGCCACCGCGTCAACTGGTCATTTTAAAATTAAAACAGTATCTTTGCAGCAATTTGAACTAGCCTCGGAGATGCCGCTGACGAAATTTTTCCGAAGTTAGGTCCGGCTCCGGTGTTCCCGTTCGGCTGGCCGAATTGTGTGTGGTTGAATGCATTAAAGAGTTCAGCCCGAAGCTCGAACTCCGCGTTTTCGCTCATGAAGTGAAGTGGAAACGTTTTAAATAGTCCCAAATCCCAGTTGTTCTGCCCTGGACCGAAAAGCGGGCTACGGCTTGAATTGCCAAAATACCCGGCCGGTGGTGAAACAAAACAGGTTGTATTAAAATCCACAAAGCCGTTCTGGCGAAGATTGCCGGATAGACTGCCATTACAGAGGCGATCTGGACGAACAGTTGTGTTGAAAACCCCTGTCGTGTTCGGGCTCGTGAAGTTAATCGGCCTGCCGGTCGCAAACGTTGTTATCCCGGTAACCTTCCAACCCCCGAAGGCGAGGTCGGCGGCATGCGGCATGTTCGCTCCGAACCTCCTTCCCCGTCCCAATGGGACATCGTATACAGCACTGAAAACCGCGCGATGTGTTTGGTCAAAACTAGCCGGTGCCTTGTCGCACCTCCGACAGGTTGCGATCTGGTTCGGATTGTTGCCAGAGATTTCAGTGTCTGCTAGCGCCTTACCGAACGTATAGTCCGCGTTGAAGTTTAGACCACTGCCAACCCTTCGGGTATACTTGGCGACCACAGCCTCATACGTTGAATTACCAGTGAAGTCCAGATATAAGAGCGCGCTGTACCGTGGGTAGGGCGACGTCGCTTTGTCACATTTCAGACTGGGCAACGCCGGCACGCACATCGAAGGGTCATAACGCGTTTGCAGCTTGTGTGAGCTTGAGCCGAGGTAGTCGATCTCGACCATGTCTCGCGAAGAGAGGGTGTGCTGGATGGAAAAATTCCATTGTGTAGAGTACGGAGTGCGGCCGCTCGGATTGAGCACGAAAGCAGAGATGGGGCTCGGCAGCGATGCAGCGAATGTAGAAGTGAGAGGGGGAAAGCTGACCGGTGGAAAAACGTTCGTGCCCAGCACGTACGTGGGTTGGGGATTTGTCGTGGAGTTGACGTAGGTGGCCGCTGTGTTATAAGGCGGTGCGGCCATCGCACCCTGAAGTTCGATCAACCCGTCTTCGAAGAAATATACCCCGACCCCCGAACGAATGACCGTCTTCGGAAGGAACCCTGGTTGCCACGCAAACCCGAGCCTGGGCGTGAAGTGGTTGTATGCAGTCGACATAACCTCTGGCGAGATTTGGCCTAATGCAGCATAGGTTAGCAACCCCGTTTGAGGGTCGAAGGCATGTGGCCATTCGTGATATTTACCTTGGGGGTTGGGCACCGTGCTTAGAAACCAAGAGATGCCATAATTCAACGTCAACATGGGAATGAGTTTCCAAGTATCGGCAAAGTAGGGCATGAACTCGGTATATCGGTAAGGGATCATGGGCAAGCCTTGGGTGTAAGCTTGATTCGGCATTCCGAGCAGAAAATCCGCGAATGCATTACCGGTTCCGGACTCTGGCAAGAGTTGCCCCTGGGCATTCCGGACCAATTGGGCGGAAAACTGGGGCAGGAAGCTCAGGCTTCCGTTGGCATCGGCATTGGCATTCTCTTGCCAGGTGCGTATATAGTGTATTCCTCCGCCAAATTGAAAGTCGTGCGTACCACGAATGTAGTTGAGAGTATCGCCAAGCTGGTACTGATTCTCAATATCACCGAGTGTTCCAGCACCGTCTCCAAAGGGAGTGTAGCCCTGAAGGTTAACGTAAGGAATGCCGTGACCATCGAGGGTGTTGGGTATTCCCACAGCCTCGGCTATGCTAGGAAGGGAAAGGGCTGGGTTCGCCGAAAGCGTATAGTTTCGTACTCCGCCAATCAGAAGCGTGTTGACCAGATTTGACCGTAGAGAGAAGGCATGCTGAATGGCAATCAGATCATTTTGGATCGGATAATATTGGCCGGTCAGGGGCATAAGGCCGGGTGTTCTTTCGGGCGAGTTTTCATGAATATATTGCCCGTAGAGGGTCTGCCGCGCAGTGAGAGCGGCATCAATGCGGCCACCGTATGTGTCGTCGTTTAAAGTGACTCGCGGAAACCCGAAGAGATTACTGGGGGTTTCGGCCAAACTTGCTCCCGGCAAATAGTACTTGAGCAGCGCTTTGGAAACGGGGTTAATCCGTGACGTAGGGATGATGTTACCCGGGAATGCTGACCGAGTACCACTAACGGACGAGAATGTAGCCGGGTCATAAATGGTTTGCCCCACTTGGCTGAAGTCACCTTGAAACATTGCATAAGTGGGCGTGTACCCGCTAGCAACCGCCGCCTGGACCTGGCGCAATCCTTCGTAGTTGCCAAACCACCATATCTTATCCTTGCGGATAGGGCCGCCGACTGCCCCCCCAAACTGATTCCGCTTCAAACTTTCCGGCTGGGGGGAGAAAAAGTTTCGCGCATCCATGGCATCATTGCGGAGATACTCAAATATCTGCCCATGTATCTCGTTGGTTCCACTCTTTGTAGTGACATTCACCAAGCCAGGGTTCGGGCCCTGATCGGGCATGAAGAAGCTCTGCTGTACTTTAAACTGGTCTATATCGGCTACCGAAACGTTCACAGCGGATCGCCGACGCGCCCCCCGCGCGTAGAGATACCGTCGATTGCGTAACCGGTCGCCGACGGCATAATACCGTCGATAACGACGCCTCGGTCGGGATGGCCGGTTTGCGAGAGAATTCCCCCCGACGTTCCGAACGGCGGCTCTACCCCGGCTGTAATTACCGCGAGTTGGAGGAAATCTCTGCCATTCAGCGGTAGACTTTCGACGCGCTCAGAGCCCACGACGGTACCAAGGGCGTTGGATTGTGTCTGTAATAGAGGCTGCTCTCCAGCAGATACCGTAACCACACTGGATACCTGTCCCAGCTTGAGAACAACATTTAGAGTGGCGCGCTGCCCAACCGCGACGGTGATACCTTTCATCTCATACACGGCGAACCCTCTTGCGGTGACACGCAGGATATAGACGCCAGGTGCGATCGAGGGGAATAAAAAAGACCCTGCGGTGTTCGTGACCGTTTGGCGCGAGAAATTACGGGCAATGTCTGTGAGAGAAACCTGCGCCTCAGGGACAAACCCTCCAGAGGGATCCGTGACCGTGCCACTAACGGCAGCATTCCCTAATGTCGCTTGCGCCCGCATGCCCTTAGCCGTGAGGCAAGCCAAGAAAGTCACAAAGATTAAGACTCGGAGCGCCCCGGCGTAATGTGCCGAAGCGGACCTCAGATTCGGGATACTGTACCGTTTCATGTTTGAACCCCTCCAACCTTTCAGATCTGTGTCAAGGGTTGCCCGAAGCCTCCCTGACATTGAAATGTCAAATATATGCGATCCACTGATCGGAGTCAAGCTCCTTTTACATTGCAAACTGGTGATTTTCCCATTCCTCTTCAACGACGTCTCGCCGCTCAGCCGGAACTCGTGGAAACCAAATGAACGACATCGGCATGATGTGTGCCACGGCCGTCAGTAGCCCTTCGTTCGGGGACGCTACAAACCAGACTTCTAACATGAGAAGGACATATTGAATGCAAAAGCCATTAAAAGATCTAAATTGCCATGAAAATCGCTATTTACTATCGGGAGGGTTTGAGGGCTCTTTGCCATATGGGCTGAGATAAATTGAATGCGGTTCGTTCAAGCCTTTCTCAGATAGCCTCGGCTTCTGCCTGCGAGGCGAGGCCGATGGAAACTCGCCGCTTCGCTTACGGGCAACGACGGGAGGTTCTTCGTTAGTGCTCCCGCAATGTCGGACCTGGACCTCAGAGGCCCTATTGACACGATCTAGTAGATGGTATATCAGTATATGAATCGACTACCGCCATTCTCAGGTGGCAGCGGGAGGGCCTGATGCTGACCTGATTTGTGCCGAGCAGATTTAGCTCGGTTGCCGTAAAACGCGGAAAGATATTACAAGGCAATGTGATATATATGCCGACTGGATCTAAATCTCGGGAGGCCTACCGCGTGCGCAGTGAAGAAGAAAAGAAGATGTTGGCAGCCTGTGAGGTTCCGTTACGGCCTCTAGGTGAGGGTCCTCGGCGGATGATCCGTCCGGGCGGTCCTATAGATCGGGGATGGGATTCCGAAGAAGCTGTAGATGGGCATTAAGCCGCTGTACCACGAACACTATTGCATCCGCTCACTCTTTGCTGCTGAAACGCAGTACAAAACGAAGGCTCGATAGTGTTGTGCGGCGCTTTGTCATCGAAGTCAGGTGTTCAATATAGCGGAGGTAGTAAGACGCGATGCGACGGAGAACGTTTCTGAAGGGGACTACGTTGGGAATTGGTGCATTGGCAAGTTTAGATCTGGGGAAAGCGCGCACTGAGGCTAGGCCAGACAACACAGATGTTCCAGACGCCGATCAAATTTCTCTTGACGGTTATAAACCGCCGGAATGGCTACATTACGCGCAAGCCGTATATTTCGATGGCTATGCCCCTCCAGCTTCACCGCACATGAAGGATTTTGACGCTGAGAAGCTTCTCGACATTGTCATGAAATTAGGGGGCAATGCCCTAAGATCCCAACCCATCGGGCACTATGCATATTACCCGAGCAAAGTGTTTGCCGTGCATCCCGAGCTGGGAAGTCGCGACTTGATCGACGAAGTTTCGCGCGCGTGCCGGAAAACGAGAGTGCATCACTATTGTTATACAGGTTACGGTCATCCGTGTCCGCCGTCATGGCTCAATGTTAAAAACCCTCGATTTGCGGACTGGGTCCTCATTGGTCCAGACGGGAAACCTTATGGAAGTTACGGCCATATTGGAGAGACGCCGCCACTACAAAGGCTTTGCACGACGGGAGATGCCTACCGCTCGGCGATTCGTGTAGTAGTCAAGGAGCTGTGCGAACACGATATTGAGGGCGTCTACTTC
>NZ_DATGLN010000103.1:0-1325 GCF_035294165.1 Chthonomonas sp. | reverse complement strand
GGCCCACGCCTCACTATCGTCACCAATGCCGGCGGCCCAGGCGTGCTGGCAACTGATGCCTTGGTTAGCTTGGGTGAACAGCCAGCGAGTTTAGCCTCGGAAACTATTGACGCATTAAATCAGATCCTGCCGCCGCATTGGAGCCACGCAAATCCCATCGATGTTATTGGCGATGCAGGACCGGAGCGTTACGAACAAGCCGTTACCATCGCTGCAAATGACCCCAACACCGATGGCCTTCTGGTCATCATGACGCCACAAGCCATGAGTGATCCAGTGGAGATTGCAAGAAAGGTCGCACCGTTAGCCAACCTAAAGAATAAGCCCATTCTGGCAAGTTGGATGGGTGGCGAAAGGGCCACAGAGGGTGAAGTGGTGCTGAATCAGGCGGGCATCCCAACATTTCCCTTCCCTGAAACGGCTGTACGTGCATTCCACTACATGTGGCGTTATAGCTATAACCTACGTCTTCTCTATGAAACGCCTTCTATCACGGAGGGCGCTGTAGAGGCGGAGGCAGCTAGCCAGCTTATCGAGAGCATACGCCGAAGTGGCCGAAGGTTGCTAACGGAGTTCGAATCTAAACAGCTACTTGCGCTGTACGGCATCCCAACGGTAAAAACTGATCTAGCTGAAACGGAGGAGGACGCGGTCAGCGCCGCGGATAAGCTGGGCTATCCAGTAGTGCTGAAGCTAAATTCGTTCACTGTAACACACAAGACAGATGTGGACGGCGTGAAGCTTTCCATTGAAAACGCAGAGGCCGTTCGAGTCGCTTATCGTGAGATTCAAAGTGCGGTTAGTGGCAAATTAGGCCCACAGCACTTTAACGGAGTGACCGTACAGCCGATGATTAAGACCAGCGGGTATGAGTTGATTCTCGGCTCGAGCATGGATACCCAGTTCGGTCCAGTGCTCTTGTTTGGGATGGGAGGACAGCTTGTTGAGGTGTTTCACGACCGAGCGCTCGCTTTGCCTCCGCTCAATACGACGCTTGCACGTAGACTCATGGAACAAACTCGCATCTACAGCGCGCTTAAAGGTGTACGCGGCCGCAAAGGGGTAAATATCGAAGCGCTCGAAGGCTTGCTGGTCCGTTTCAGCCAGCTCGTACTCGAGCAGCATTGGATTTGCGAAATCGATATAAACCCGCTGCTTGCCTCGCCCGAAGGACTGCTTGCGCTGGATGCGCGAGTAGTTCTTTACGGGCCGCAAACCGATCCCTCCGAAATTCCAAAACCGGCAATTCGTCCTTACCCGACGAAGTACACCGCACAGATTACGCTACAAGACGGTACGGTGCTCAACATTCGCCCGATCCGCCC
>NZ_DATGLN010000102.1:0-2020 GCF_035294165.1 Chthonomonas sp. | reverse complement strand
CTGCTTTTGTTTTACAGCCGAGGCGAGTTTATCGTACTCGTTTTGAGCAATGTGGGCGACAAGGCTCCTTACACCTAGTAGATCTACAAAGGCGTAGATAAGGTCGGGGTACACCCATATGTGCGCGGAGGCCCCTGAGTTCTCTGTGGCGTTAAGCAGACCCCAGGCATACTCCACGCGGGGGTCAGCGTTCTGTATCGTTATCCCCTTAACCGCCGTGGTGAGAGATGGGTCGCCCAACGTATTGCACAGGCCCACGGCGCCCTCGGCGAGTGTACCCCCCATACCGCTCCTCGTCGAGATTAGGTGTATTAGGTCGACCATGCGGTCCACATCCCCCCACCTAAGTCCAAGCTCGGGGGAGACGAGGCCCTTCTCTGTGGCTTGGGCCAGGATGGCGAGCAGGTTACCCGTTTCGATGGGGTCCAATCCCAACTCGTAGCACAAATAATTCATGTATGCGACAGATTCCAAGTCGCCCACACCGCAGTTGGTGCCAAGCGAGGATATCTGCGCGTAGTCAGGCCCCTCCCCTCGGAAGCTGTACTTCCTAACACCCGCAGTCTCCCTCCTACACTGAACCGGGCAGGCGCTACATGTGAGCCGGGATATCAGGATTGTGCTACTCATCTTCTGGCCTGTCAACTCTGATGCGCCTTCGAAACGCGTCTGCGTATAGTTATGGAAGGGTAAAGCCTCGTATCGGCTTAGCGGCTCAACCGCAAGAGGCGTCCCGTATGTCGAGAAGAGCCCTGTTGCCCTATTTAGCATGGGCGACGCCCTAATCTTAGCGTCGACGCGTTTGAGAACCCCCATGAATCCCTCCCTGTCGGCGACGGGTACCCTCTTAGTGTAGTCCGCGGCTATTGCCACGGCCTTCAGCTTCTTGCTTCCAAACACGGCTCCGGCGCCGTGACGTACACCACTCGACCTCCCAGCGTCGTTTACTATGTTCGCGAACTTCACCATGTTCTCCCCCGCTATACCTATGGATAGTACCCTGACATCTCCGTGCTTGGCTTTGAGAATCCTGATGCACTCGCTCGCACCCCTCCCCCAGAGGCTTGAGGCATCGAGCAAGTCGAGCCTACCATCTTTTGCGAGAATGTATTTGGGTGTCTGGCTTTTACCCGTTATTTCAATCCCGTCGAAGCCCGCGAGTTTGAGTGCTGCCGCAGCGTAGCCACCCGTGTTCGCATATGCTATTGTTCTTGTTAGTGGGGATCTGAACACGATCGTCAGCCTGTTCGCGAGAGGCGTCGCTGTCCCAGTGACTGGGCCAGTGTATACCCCTATCCAACTCTCTTCGGAGTAGGGCTCAAGTTTTGGGTTATGGTCGTATAACCTCTTTACCCCGTACCCCCTCCCACCGATAAATGACTCAGCGATGCGCTCATCTATATCCTCATATTCTACCGCACTCTTCGATAGGTCCACAACTGCGAAGTTGTTAATATAGCCTCCAGAGAATCCGATTGGTGTACACCGAAAACTCTATCCGTGTTGATCTAATAAGATTTCCGAGTAGGATCTAAACCGTGGTTCATCTGAACTGATATGACGTGGCGTTGACCAACGATATATCACGTCTCGATAAGCCTAAATTTGTGACCGTTTTGCCAAACATATGACTTATGTCAAACGTAGACCCATGGTTTTATCGGATGGCTTAAGGGGTGGCTGGGTCGCACCACCAAGACACATGGAGCGTGAGTTGGCACCTTAAGCCAACGAATCCCTATAGGCTAAGGGGGAAGCCTTGACTAAAACTGATACAATTAACTGGTTCGCCAAAGGATTTGGACCAGCCTGGCTAGTTATGATGGCCGACGTGGATGTAGCATCCATAATAACCGGTCTTCAGGCGGGGTCGAGCTGGGGTTATAGAATGGTGTTCGTTATGCTCGCACTCACGGTGCCCCTGGTCATTGTTCAGGACGCGGCTGGCCGTGTGGGTATAGCTGGAGGAATGGGGCTAGCTAAGGCCGTCAGAAAAAAGTATGGTAGGGGTGTTGCGACA
>NZ_DATGLN010000101.1:0-19844 GCF_035294165.1 Chthonomonas sp. | reverse complement strand
ATGACCTTGTGTAATGGCCTGTTTAAGGGCTTCTAGAGCGCTTTTAGCCGCCTGGTCTTTGGTAATATGGACAACTGGAGGGTCTATACGCAGGCTTCCTGGTGCGGGGGGATAACCTACAGACGCCTCTACTAAGGCTCCCGTATGACGTGATAACGTCATCTCTATCAAGGGTATGCCGTAGGTTCGGGCTATGTCGGTTGTTCCAAACGCATATCCGCCCGGGAAGGGCAAACCCACACTGCCTTCTATAGCATCTTTACTCATCCCGCTTCTCGGTGGATGCATCCATAGTAGGACTACGTCTGCATTCTTTGGGAGGCTTGGCTCTAAACAGCGCGCGTACTGCAGCAATAACCAACGCGCCTGTCTATCCGTCTCTATCCTATCTCGCCGGTTATCCCCATAGCCTTTCACTTGATGGTAAAAAGCAGCATAGTTCATAAAATGAACCAACAGCCCATGTAGGCTATCGAAATCTGCGACATATCGAGGGTCTGCCTCCTCCGGTAGCTTAGCAGGCCATTCAACCTCTACTACCCTTTCTTGGTTAGTACTGTAAGTTACCCTCACCCGAGAAGGCTGTCGTTCATGAGCTAGGCCAAGACGATGAAGCAGTTGGTCACTTTCTGCTATGGCCTTCTCCGGTTTCATGTCGTAGCGGGTGAAGAGGAGGGTCTTGCCGATGTCGGCAGCGGATGGTTTGGGCAAGTTAAGAGGCTGTGGGGAGGTTGTTTGTCCGAAAGCGGTTGCCGAGGCAAGGCTACTCCACACAAAGATGCCTAAGGTAGTTATAGCAGGATAAAGATAACGTTTCATGGCTTTCTCCTTAATTAATTGGTAACGGAGAACCTACTAGGGTATGAGATACCATATGTTAGCAGATGTATTTGAATTCCCTGTGTATACACCATGGAGAGTAGCATAATAGTCTCCCCAAACACAAGCGAAAAGCTGGCATTGATTATCATTAAGAGCCGGAGGCAACAGATTTAGAGGAGGTGGTAAAGCGCCACCAAGTGGATTCGGCCAAGTATCTGGCCACGGTGCTCCCTGTTGGTATAAGGGTAAATAGGCCTGATACTGTGCGTTTACAGCGGCATCTCGTGCAGCATAAACGGGCCTCCCGTTTGCCAACGCATTCCAAAACTGACTTGAGTCAGCGTTTGTATAAGGTACTAAGCAATTGACCGCCCAACCAACTTCAGCCTGATCTATGGCATCGTTACCAAATAGGGGTGGATTGCTTATTCCGCGATAGGGAAGCAGAAGGGCTAAGGCAAAATCCTGCTTTTGCCCTGTTTGACAGGCATCTAGGAAAGCGATATTAATAGGGATTTGATGTCTTTCACAATATTCTTGTACATCTAAAGGTGGCGTTGATGGGGTAATGTACTCCCAAATTCCGTTCAGTTCATCCAAATCGGAAGTTATCTGTGGATTGTTATTTCCATGGGTGTTGACATACAGTGCTGTTACCGTACCTCCTAGGGCGTTCAAAAACATTGTTGCGCTCCAACCCAAAGTGGTGTTGGTAGTTATTGTATGGTTCATTGCGGCCAGTGGATTAGTGGCTGCAGTGCATCCGTTCCCGCCGGGCGATGTTTCGAAGTCATTGCGACCATAGAGCAGCGCTTTATTGACCACCATGCCCCATTGTGTTGCGGTAGCCTGGTTTCCTCCAGCATCTGTCGCTATGGCTGTGAGGGTGATCTGAGTACCGTCAGGGAAATGGGTGCTATCGAAAGTTACCAATATGCTTACTGGGGCATAGGGCGGTATAGGAGCGTCGGGCGGAGGCTGGAGAATATCCACCACTATACCATTGATGGTGACAACCAAAGAGGCTAGATCGAAGAACTGTGTAGGGGCAGAGACGGTAAAATTGTTGTCAGTTCCACTAAAAAGATTGCCTTGTGGAGGTCCTTCTCCTGGATTGCCTAAGGTGATATTGCAATAGACCTGTGCGTGTACTGAAGGCGCTAACCATAGTAGTCCGCATAGGCCAGATAGGCATGACAAATAGCATACTACACTCTGAATGGCCTGGCATTTTGCTTGAAAGATCATAAACAGCGCTCCTTTCTTCCAAGCGGAGGGCTTGCCGTCCCCTGCGCATCACATCTATAAGTTATATCTATGTACGTATGACTGCAAGGCCTGTTCTCAATTTTGCGCTATTTTTGCTATAATTTTTTTATAATTTCCCTACAGCTTATAAGCGCTCCTTATAAGCTGCAATACCCCCACACTACGCTGCAGTATCTGATGCCGCCATCCCGCTAATGGTTATGATACTATCTATTGCTTCTCAATTCACTAATAGAAAACTCTATGCGGTCTTGTTCCACGATAGCGTAGTCGGTTTCTGGGTCGAAGTAGATGATGCGGCTGCCGGAGAGTCGAAGTCTTAATCTCACAGGGGCGATAGGCTGGCAGGAAAAAGGTGCAGAAAAGTGAAATTCTGTTACCGTCAAAAACATACAGGAGGTTGGTTCATGAACGCTATGGCCAAACGGAGCGCGCTCAAAAGGTCTGCGCTCTTTGGCGCTTTCAGTTTCAGCATCTTTTTTATACTAGCCCTACAGAGCTTGGCTTTCCCCCTTGCTAAACATCCGCAGGAATTAGGTTCTCAAGATGAGACGAACCTTCTTGCCCTTCCTCCCGAAAAACCTATTCTCGGTATGAGCACCCCTGCGCTCTCACCGGATGGAAAAGAGATATGCTTTGTGTACCGCGGAAGCCTTTGGCTGGTCTCCTCAAAGGGGGGGAAAGCAACCCGATTGACCATTCGCAACACCACCGATTTCGACCCCCACTGGTCACCAGACGGACAGTTTATCGCCTTCTCCAGTCTGCGCCGAGGGAACTTCGGCATCTATATTATTCCGGCTCGTGGAGGGGAACCACGACAGGTTACCTACTTTAGCGGCAGCAACTGGGTTACCGATTGGATGCCGGATGGCTATCATCTGCTGTTTTACTCGGCCGGGCGTGATACCCATACCTTTGCCATCTTTTCCATAGACCTGCGTGACCGCTCTCTAAAGCAGTTGACCCACGATACCGAACCTCTACGGTTTGCCGTTAGCTCGCCGGATGGCAAGCAGATCGCCTATACGCGCAGCGGTCAGCCCTGGTGGCGGGGGTGGTATCGGGGCAGTGTTGCTGCCCAAACGATGGTGGAGGATTTGGCGACCGGCAGGGTTCGCCAGGTGCTCTCTACCCCGGCTCAACAGTTTTGGCCGCTGTATGCCCCAGACGGAAGGTCGCTTTTCATCACCACCATCTATGGGCGCAGCAATACGCCCAACATTTGGCGGGTGCCGCTAGATGGCGGCCCACCACAAGCCGTGACTCACTACACCACCGATGCCGTGCGATGGCCTAGCATTGCACGCAACGGCTCGCTGATCTGCTATCTCTATAAAGGCGACATCTATACGGTGAAACCAGATGGCTCTGATGCGCATCCCCTCACCATCTACGCGCCCTCGGATAGCCCCGTCCAAAACACCGAACAGATGGTGCTTCATGATGGCGCCGACGAAAGCCATCTTTCCCCTGATGGTAAAACGCTGGCCCTGGTTCTGAAAGGGAATATCTGGCTGGTGCCCACGACAGGTGGCGATGCAGAGCGTCTCACCAACAACATCGCTAACAACAACGACCTCACCTGGTCGCCTGACGGCACGCGCATCGGTTTTATTTCGGATGTCGGTAATCAGCCCGATCTGTACACCATTGATGTGAAGACCAAGCAGATCACACGGCTCACCAACGATATGGCGCAAGAGAGCAATACCAACTGGTCGCCGGATGGGGTCTATATCGCCTACGCAAAAGCAGGCCCCAAACCCGGCCTCTATGTGGTACGGGCTGCCGGCGGAGAGCCGGAACGGATGGTGGCCGCCGGCAACGGAGATAACCTCTACGGCACAGGCATCAACTCCTTCGCGTGGTCACCGGATAGCAAATGGCTGGCCTTTTCGCGCATGGATCGCTATGGCACGCGCGATATTTGGGTGGTACCTAGCGTAGGCGGCACACCGGTTAACATAACGGCCTATCCGAACAACAATGCCGATCCGCAGTTTACAAGGGATGGAAAATACCTCATTTTCATTTCCGATAGAAACGGCACTCCGCAGTTGTTCCGTTTACCCCTTCTCAAGCCGGGGTTAGAGCCGAAACAGCCGCCGAACGCGCCCGTTCAAGTGAAGATTGACTTCGACGGTATTACCGATCGGGCGGAGCTTATTCAAACACCTGCTCCGGTGGATGACTACGCCATTACTCCCGATAGCAAGTACATCGTTTTTCATGCTAACAATAACTTCTGGGCTGTGCCTGTGCAGGGAGGCTCGGTAACGCAGTTGACCAGCCAAGGAGAGCCTGGGGGCGGCATTGAGTTCACACCGGATGGTAAGCGTTTCTTTTATCTTGGCGCCAACGGGACGCCTCGCTCGTTAGGGGCTCCGCCAGGCCCTGCAGGGACGCCTGAAGTCGTTAACTTTAATGCGAACTATACGTTCAATCGGGAGTTGCTCTATCTACAGGCCTTCAACGAGTTCTATCGTCGGTTCGGAGCGGCTTTCTATGATCCGAGTATGAACGGTGTGAATTGGGCTGCCCTGTGGGAGAAGTACAAACCTCAACTCGATGGTGTGGGCACACCATGGGAGTTTGCGAACCTGCTGTCGGAAATGGTTGGTGAGGTGAACTCCTCTCACTCCGAAATCTCTCCGGCCATCGCGTCTAGCGGCCCTCAGACGGCCACACTGGGTTTGAAATACGATTACAACTACCTTGGCCCGGGCCTAAAAGTGGTGAGTGTGATGCCCGATGGCCCCGGCGATCAGCCCCAATCCCGAATCAATCCAGGCGACTATATTTTGCAAGTGGATGGTAAACCAGTTTCAATGAACGAGTACTACTATCAGACGCTACAAGACAAGGCTGGGAAAACCGTTAAGCTGCTCGTTAACACAAAACCTACCGAGCAGGGAGCACGCACCGTGGAGATCAAGCCCATAACATTAGGTCAATGGGCGGATTTGGAATACAAAAACTGGGTAAAGCAGAACCGTGAGTTGGTGGATAAGCTTTCGGGTGGGCGTTTGGCCTATATCCATATCCGTGCGATGGATCAAAGCTCGCTTCGTAGCTTTGAACGCGACCTCTATAGCATCGCCATGCGAAAAGAGGGGCTTATTCTCGACATACGCCGAAATGGAGGGGGGAATACCCATAATGAGGTGTTGCGTGCCCTCGATCAGAAGGTTTATGCCTACACGAAACCTCGTGATGGCCTATTGGAGACACAGCCGCTTCGGGCTTTTACCAAACCGATTGTGCTTTTGATAGACCAAAACTCCTATAGCGATGCGGAGATATTTGCCGCTAGTTTTGAGGCGCTTAAAAGAGGCCTCGTGGTAGGTGTGCCCACACCGGGCTATGTTATCGGCACCTATGAGGGCACCCTTGTGGACGGAACGCACTTCCGCTTGCCCTCTTGGGGCTACTACACCCTGTCGGGCCAAAACCTTGAAAACCTGGGGGTTAAGCCCGACATCATCGTGGTTAACAAACCAAACGACATCGCCGAGCATAAGGATAACCAGCTGATTGTGGCCGTGCAAACGCTTCTGCGGGAGCTGCCACCGGTAAGCAACTCAGAGGAGAACCCGCCTGTGGTGCTACGCAGCGCTAACGATAACCCCAATGGCGGATCGGCCGCCGACTTTCACGGCATTCACGGCACCTACAAACCCTCAAATCAGTCCAAGCTGCCGATAAACCCATAGCATAAGGGTTGCCGCGAAGGTGGTGACGAGGGTGGAAGGGATGCCTACTTTCAAAAAAGGCCAGAAGCCAAGGGGGCATTCCTCCTTCGCCCCTTGGGCTACGATCAGGTTGGCCACACTTCCCAGCAGCGTGAGGTTGCCGGCAAAAGTGCTCGATGCCGCCAGCACAAGCCATAGTAGGGGAGCTTGCGCATGGGTGGTTACCCACCCGCGAGCTAGCATTACGAAAGGCACATTGCTGAATAGGTTACTGCCCACTACAGAGGCCAACGAGAAAAGGCTTAGCTGAGCTAGACTGCCGGCGTTGTGGAAAAGAAGGGGGGCCAATCGGGCGAAAACCGGTCCTTCCGCTCGGTTGACCCCATCTACCACCACAAAAAGTCCGGCAAAAAACAGCAGCAGCGCCCAGTCCACCCTTGCAAACGTCTCTTCGGTCGGGCGGTTAGCCCAAATCAGCAACGCCACTGCGGCGCAGAGGGCGGCCAAGTCCATAGGGGCTCCTGCTAAGAAGGCGATGAGTAGACCTGAAAGCACTGCACCTGTTTTTATGGCTAATTTGCGATCAAGCCGTCCCTCTCGTTCCAGCGGAGTGTTTTCTGTGGGCATCTGAAGCCCAGCAAGCTTTTTGGCGTAGAGCCAACGCACGATCGCGCCGTTGAGCAAGAGGCAAATAAGTCCGATGGGCACCATCCTCAAAGCATATCCGCCCCAACTCCATTGAGAGGATTGGCCGATGAGAATATCTTGTGGGTTGCCTGTAAGGGTCATCACCGAGCCTACATTGCTGCTGGTGGCCAACGCCAATAGGTACGGCTCGGCGGGTAGTTTGGCCCTGCGGGCTACACTGAGAATCAGCGGGGTCATCAACAAACAGATGGTATCGTTGACGAAGAGCGCGGAGAGCAAGCCTGCGGTACCACAGACGACCCAGAGGAGCTGACCTGGGGTACGGCTTCGATACACCAACGTTCTTGCCAGCATATCGAGCAGGCCGGAGATGATGGCGTAGTGGATAACGATCATCATGCCGAGTAAGAGGGCTAGGGTGGCCAGGTCAATGGCCTGGGCTGCCTCGCGGCGCGTTAGCACGCCGGCCACAATCATCAGAACGGCGCCCACGAGGCTGGCGGCGGGGCGATCGAGTTTTCGTGGGGAGTTCTCTCCGGCGAGGATAATGAGGTAGACCAAAGAGAAAATGACGACCGCAAGTAGGCCTCTATCTGTCATAAAAACCGCTTTCGAGAGATTGAAAGTTTAGATCGTTGCGGCGATTTTACCACAAAAAAACCTCCCGATAAAGTTATCGGGAGGTTCGAGAAGCCTAGGAGGAACTTAAACGGTATAGCGCTGTTGGCGCCGAATTCCAACATAGGCACAGACTATGAGCAACCCCACCAACCCCCAGAACGAGCTAGCCTCTGGAGTAGATGCATTGGGGCTGACATGTAGGCTGAAGCCTTGTTGTATGGAGTTCGGATTTCCATCGGTATCTATCCCGAAGGCGCCGTTATAAGGGTTATTCGTTGTGGCCGGCGTAGAGGTCAGATAGGTTACATCAAACAGCGCACCCGTGTAGGATTGACCGGGGTTTAGGGAGCCGGTGTTCTGTAGAAAGTTAACGAACGCTGGATCTTCGGAAAGGCTGAGCGAAGCATCCCAAGTACCCGTTGAGAAACTATCTCCATTGATATTGAGCACATTGCTCGTATCGTTGTTTGTGATCGTTCCACTGTAGACCACCGTGCCGGAGGTGCCGGCGACAACGGTTTGATCTGGATTTGTTAGCGTAAAGCTCCAGAGCGCATTTTGCGCTTTCGCTTTTTGGGCAGGCGGGCCGAGTAAAATCAGAGCACCAAGAAAAGCGACAACGTAACATAAGGCTTTTTTCACCTATTTCTCCTATTTAGAGTGAATTTATGTTTAATATTATCAGATAAACTACGGGGCGCGAAGACAGAAGTTTTTTTGAAACATCTGCCCACCATCGTAGAAGCCGATAATAGAAATACAATAACATGTTTCTGTAATGGCATCTACAACGATGCCGAAAGATAGCACAGGGTCGGCCAGATAGAGCATTTTGACTTGGAGCCAGTGTTGCTCAGGTCCACACCGTTTTGGTCTTGCCATCGCGGATAACTTACCCCTTGGTAGCCCCTTTGTGTGCTCGCAGAAGGTGCACATTCTGGATGGCGCCGCTCACCTGTTCGGCGGGGGCAGCGATACTGCTGACCATAAACAGCGGCGCACCTGCCGCAATATGGTGCAGCGAGGTGGTTTTAAAAACCGACCTTAGTGACACAGCAGTACGTTTCCATTCTAGAGAGTGTTTTTTCTAGCGGACTTCTTTTGCTCTACCACCATTCTACAGAGCTATCGTAAAATTATCGTGAAATTTAAAAATAGCAAATAGACTATTTATGAAGAATTCCACATGTGCTATTGTTTTTTTGAAAATGAAGGTGTCTGCTTCGTTTACGCCTCCTTGCCGCCTTTTCGTCCTCGCAGACGGCAATGCAGCGGTCTTAGCAGATGAGGGGGAGGGCGTCGGCCTTGAGGGGGAGGGCGCCCTCCCCCAGAAAATCGCAAGATTTTCTGGGGACCCCAGTACCCGCCTTGAGGGGGTAGGGGTAGGCACAAGGCCTACCCCTGTACGCGAAACTGAGGGAAAAGGCGCCGTCCGCTAGGGCGCTCACCGCGAGGTGTCCCCTGCCCGGTGAGGACTGTTCTTTTGTTTCCCCTCTGTACTACAGCAACCAGGGTTTCCGTCGAGGTCGGCTCAGCATCGCCTCTGCCACCGGATCGTTGTGGAAGGTCTCGCGCTCGGGATCCCAGTAAAGGATTTTGCCGCCTAGACGCAGAGAGATGTTGCCGAGATGGCAGATAGTAGCTGAGCGATGCCCCACACTCGCCGGACAGATGGTCTCTTTGCGAGTCCGAATGCAGTCTACAAAGTTCTGCATATGATCGTTGGAGACATAAAGCCTTATGGCGTTGGGTGGCAGGGGGTTGGTGAGCAGTTTGGGGTCGCTGGCCTCGATGCGGCTGCGCGATACAAACACCGTGCCGTTTTCGCCCTCAAAAGTCACCCCATTTTCGCCCTGGTTCGTGGTGTGAAGAACGGTGCCATCGGCATAGGTAGAGTAGATATCGAACTCGGGGAAGGTATTGTAGCAGTTTACTCCAATGATAGGCCCTCGGCCAAAGCCTTGTACCTTGATGGGGCCGGTATGGTCGGTGCCAAGCCCCCATTGAGCGATGTCGTTGTGGTGGGCACCCCAGTCGGTCATCATGCCACCGGAGTAGTCCAGCCACCAGCGGAAGTTGCCATAGACCCGCTCGGGAAAATAGTCGGGCAGCAGGTCAGATTGAGCGACGGGACTGCGCCAGAAGTTGAAGATGATGTCGTCAGGCACATCTCCCCGCAGAATGGTTGGGTCGGAGGGGGCTGGGCCAAGCCAGAAATCGAAATCGAGATCGTCGGGCACCGGTTGTGGCTGGAAGGGGCCACCGGTAGGCCCGGTGGGCAGATGAGCTGTGACTGTTTTGATCTTGCCGATCAATCCGTTTCGCGCGATCTCACAGGCAAGGCGAAAACGAGGGTCGGAACGTTGCTGGCTTCCTACTTGAAACACGCGGCCGGTTTCTTGGGCTACCCGCACCAGCTTTTTGCCTTCATCAATGGTAAGGGTAAGTGGTTTTTCACAGTAGACATCCTTACCTGCCCGTAGAGCCGCTATCGCAATCTGGACATGCCAGTGGTCGGGTGTGCCGATGATCACGGCGTCAATCGTCTTATCGGCCAGAAGGTCGCGAAAGTCGTGATACTGTTTTGTGCCGGGGCCGAACTCGTTAGCCGCGTCGGCGCAGTGGGTGCGATCTACATCGCAGACGGCCACCACTTTACAGCCGGCCTTGCTGGCAGCGGCATGGGCATCGTTAAGCCCTTGGCGAAAGCCACCCTTTTTGCCTCCACACCCGATGAGGCCAAACTGAATGGTGTCGTTTGGCCCAAGGCGACGCGGACGTTCGGCATCGAGCGCGCGCTCCGAGGCCATAGCCTCTTTTTCGTACCATGTGGGCAGGCCTGCCGCCGCAATGGCTGCGAGGGCGCGGGTAAGAAACTTTCGCCGTGTCTCCTGATAACGATTGAAGAGGGTATACATGTGTCATCCTCCTTTAGTAAAAACTCCTACCGGTTCCACCGGCAGGAGTCTTTTCTTCTTTTAGGAAGGATTTCCTGCCGAAGCGTATCAGGCGGCCTCGTGCGAGGAGCGCCGTGCACGCTTATCGGCGTACATGGCGGCATCGGAGCGGCAAAGCAGCCCTTGAATGTCCATGGCATCCTCCGGATAGAGGGCGACGCCGATGCTAATTCCCAGGGGAGGAAAATCGGGGTCATGCTGTTGGATTTGCCTCACGTACCGCTCCACGGCACGCCGCAGCTTGCTCACGACGACCTCGGCAGCGACCCGATCGGCCCGAGCAAGTACCACCACAAACTCATCGCCCGCATAGCGCGCCGCAAGATCGTAGTTGCGCACATGGTTGCGGAAGATGTCGGCTAAATCTTTCAGCGTTTGGTCGCCGGTGGCGTGGCCGTAGTGATCGTTAATGGGCTTAAAATGGTCTACATCTATGTTCAGCACGGCTAAAGAGCCGTTTTCACGATTGGCCCGGTTTATCTCTCGCTCTAAATATTCACGTAGATAGCGCGCATTACGGAGACCGGTGAGGGCATCGGTATAGGCCGATTCCTGGATTTCGGAGAACTGTTGCGCGCGTTCCAGCGCGTGGCTTGCTTGGGTGGCTACAAGCCGCATGATGCGCAATGTTTCCGAGTTGAAAGCGTCGGGCAGTTCGCTGTAGAGGTTGATAGTACCTAACGATTGTCCACCAGAGACAAGCGGCACAATGAGGGTAGAGCGGAAAGGTACCCACGGGTCACTTACATCTCGAAGAATCAGGTCTTCGGGAAGGAAGGAGGCACAGATGGCCTCGGCACGGAAGAAGGCACGCCCGGTGAGGTAGGTGCCTACACGGGCAACGCTGCCTAAAAGGTGACGTGCATTTAGCCCTACTGCGGCATGTGCATGAAGGTACTCGCCACCCTCTTCCGGCAAGAAGAGGGCGCAGGCATCGCAGCCGATGAGCGCCTGAATGTGATGGAGAAGCACATCGGCCATGGCTTCGAGATGTAGTGTTTCCGAAAGAGCGCGCGTGATGGTGTGGAGGGCCAGCGTCTCTCTTTGAGCTGCTGCAATGTCGTGGAGGACAGCATTCACATCCTTGCTTGGCTGGAAGGTGAAGGCATCGGCCGGTATGGCCTCAAGGCTTTTCTGTACAGCCAGTGTACGAAAGGCGGCCACCACCGCCGGGTCGAACTGGGTGCCGGCACGCGCTTCGATCTCGGCAATGGCCTCTTTGGGCGAGAGCGGTTGGCGGAAGGGACGCGGATGCAGCAACGCACTGTAGGTGTTAGCCACCGCCAAAATACGCGCGCCCACCGGTATCTCCTCGCCTTTTAGGCCGTCGGGATAGCCACTTCCATCCCAATGCTCCGCATGATGGCGCACAAGCGGCACCACCGGCCAAGGGAAGGGGATGGAGGCGAGAATACGCGCGCCTAAAACGGGGTGAGTGCGCAACTTCTCCTGTTCTTCCGGTGTAAGGGTGTCGGCTTTCAGAAAAATATGGTCAGGAACGCCCAACCGGCCGATGTTGTGCAGCATGGCCGCCGCTTGTAGAGCGGCCATTTCTTCTTCTGAAAGAGAGAGAGAGCGCGCGATAGCAAGGGCACACTGTTTCACACACTCTACATGCCCGATATTGTAGGGGTCGCGTGCATCTATGGCACTTGTAAGCGCCTCAATGGTGGAGAGGCAGAGTTGCTGGCCACGCGTCTGCTCCATCTTGAGCTGCGTTTCCCAGTAACGCTGCTGGCGTTTAGAGGCTCGGCGTGCGGCTAGGCACCAAGCAAGCCCGCCACTCAGCAAAGCGATCATCGTGAAGGAGCTTTCAGGCGTCATCAAAATAACCGACAAGGGCTTTCTCCTGACATGCAGATTTACGGGACTTCGATCCTATTTTCGGAGTCGCGCAGGAAAAGAGTTACTGTAAAAATTACTAGAAAATATTATAACACAATAAAATAGAATTCGCTTTTGATGAGGGAATTGAGTTTGGCTGCACTGTGCTTAGCGAGTTGAGACGGGTTGACACATGAGAGCCTGTTCTAAACGCAGAGCCTCCTCAATGGAGGAGAGATCGAACTTGGCCGCGATCTCAAACAGCGTGTTTGTGGGGGGGATGAGCGGTTGACATCGGAGGACGGTCGCTCGAAATTGGAAGGAGATGTCTCCGGAAGGCGTGGGAAGGGTAAAGCGCAGTTTTATGGCTGTGGTGGGGGCTATTTCGCCGGAATGTAATATACGCAATCCTCCGGCCCCGATTTCAACGCCTTTACTTACGATCCAGTCTTCCGTTTCTCCAAAGGCAATCTCTACCGGGAAAGTAAGTTTGAGTCGTGCCGTGGCCCGCCGTTCCACAAAGCGAACCGATGCAGATTGAGTTTTTTCCGTGATCTTTGATTCCATAAAGACCCTTTACGTCGTGTGTAAATTTTTGGCTTTAGGCCGCCTCGGCGAGGCGATGCAGGAGACGCAGCAAGCGCAGTTGGTGTACTCTCAGCATTCTCGTGAATTTCAGCCCGACCTCGTAGCTTCCTTTTTTGGAATCCTTATCTTTTGCTAAGGTACAGCGCACAACGGAGGCCTCTGCAAAGAGAGGCTCTCCGTCGTTCAGTTCGATGCGAAGGCCGAGCGGAGTGCGGGCGAGGAGAATCTGTTTGGTTCTTATCAGACAGCCACCTTGAGAGATGTCTAGAATATGGATGATTTCACCTGCCTCGCGGCCAGCCTTCTGCATCTCTTCTAGTGAGGTATTGGGCTGATAGGAACCCAGAAAGTTGCAAGCGAGTCGCTCCGAACGACGTCTTTGTTGGAACCCTAATCGTTCTTTTGACACGACAAAAAGGTGATCACGGCATTTTAAGACGGTTGTCTCCATCACATAGAGGCCTTCTTCGGTAGCATAGCGAAGACATAGCCGTGTGCCCTCTCGAAGAAGGTTGGCCTCGGTAGGATGGTCTAGAGCAAGGACGAGCAGTTTGTCGCTGGCCTGCTGAACGGTGGCGAGCAGTGGCAGGGACGTATGGAATAAGCTTATCTCGATAAGATCACCTGTGTCGAACATAGAACTATCTCCTTAGGGAGACCGCCGAATAAAGTGAGCGATTGCATTGAGGAGACACCTCACATCCATTATCGGTGAGTTTGTGCCGGAAGCAGAGGTAGATTCGGCCTTAGCACGTGGCGCTTGCGGGGGTAAGTTGCCTTGAGGTGGAAAGGCGTCCTGCCCCAGAAAATCTTGCGATTTTCTGGGGACCCCAATACTGGCCTTAAGGGGGAGGGCGTCGGCCTTGAGGTGTTCGAGTTCTTTAGCTACCAGGCCTTAGTTGTTTTTTGTTTGGGGTGGAGGGTTGAAATCGGCGGGGATGGTGTTGGGGATATGGCGTTGTATGTCTATCGGCTCGATGCCGGCCCATCGCCAGCCGATCCCGGTCTGCTGAGGCAGGTGACGAATGAGATTTTCGGGGATAAGCGCGTAACTGGGTGGCAGCGGTGCCGCGCGGCCTGTTAGGCGTGCCGGGTCTAGGCAACAGAGGAGATCGGTAATGTGAGGGGTTTTGTCATCGAATGGGCCGAGATTGGCTTGATGGTACCGCTGAAACCCCAAGCGACGTGCATAGGCCTCGGCAGGTAGATCGGCTAAAGGTACCAGGCCAAACACGCTATCTACAAACTTCACAACGCTAGCCGTATCGCCCGATGCATGCGCGATATAGTGCGTGCGGGCATAGGGAGACAAGAAAAACAGGGGCACACGTGGCCCATCTGAGAGCCAGTGTCCATCTGGTCCTATGGCGCGAAGCGGGGGCGGAACATGGTCGTAGTCGCCTTCACTGTCATCCCAGGTAATGATGATAGCACAGTGCGCCCAGTAAGGACTTTTTGCGATCTGATTGATGCATTCGGCAACAAAGGCCTCGCCGATCTGCGAGTCGGAATCGCCGGGGTGGTCATCATCTCCAAGGAAACGACCGGTGCCTCTCAGCTGCGGATCGGCCGGCTGCAGGCCCATGATATTTCGTTTCCCTCCCTTAACATAGATAACGCCGCCGGATGGCGGCAGGCGATGGAAATGAAGGTCGGTAAAAAAGCCTTCAGATCGTGCAGGTGTACCGCTAGCGTTGGGTTATTGTTGATGTAGCCGAAGTACTGCGGGCCGTTATGATGGGTGACATAGGAGGTATGCAGACCATCGGCATCTATCTCATCATGGTCGTCTGGGGTTCTAAAGCCTTCCTCATACCACTCCCAGGTGATGGCAGGTGTATTGTGGTGAACGATAGCGGTAATATCTTGGTGCACATCGCGTAGGTCGTTTTTAGGGTCGCGATCGGCGGTAACTAGATGTTGTAGCGACCTTCCACCCAGTGTCAGCATGAGCGTGGCGTAGGTAAGATTGTACTGAATGCGCTCGGGATGAGCGGAGTCTTCTTTCGTATCTTTGGGGTTAAAGGGCATGCGGCCTGTACGGGTTTTTATCTAATGGCTAACCCCAAAACGGGTTCGAGCCGTTAACAACCGGTACTCCCGGCCCTCGGCCTCCGTCTCCTTTAAAAGCCTCATGAGGGTGCAGAGGCCATTGGGTAAGGCCGCTTTGGGCGCCGATAATACAGAGGTTACTGGGGGTAGAGTCGGCAGCCATCTCCTCAAAGATGTGGTCACATAGCACAAACCAATTTGCATAGCGCCACAAGAACGGAATCGTATCCCCGTCCACATAGGCCATTTCAAGTTCACCGTACTGTTTGGCGGCAAGTGAAGGCGGTTTGCCTTTGGTGTGGCGTTTTTCTTCGGTAAGGACAAAGCGATCCATGAGAGGATGCCCACCGACGATGTGCATTTTTTGGAGGGTAACAGGGTGGGAATGCCCCACGCTGCCGAGGTCGGCGGCATACTGTTGTGGCCCGATGCGAAACGGATGCACCACCGTGAAGGAGCCATCTGTGTTTTCTATAGGCTGGTGAAAGCCCGGAGTCTGTTTTGGGGGATGAGAGAAAAGCCCTTCGGCTCCGGGAAAGGTGCCGAAGTACGAGTCGAAGGAGCGATTCTCTTGATAGAGAATAAAAACGTACTTGATGCGTTGGTATACTAGTGCGAGCATTTGTTGATGCGACAGCTTAGGCTCCTCACGTTTTGGTACCCGATAGCGGGCGATGGTTGGATCGGCAATAGTCTTTGAGAGAGCCGGGCGGAAAGGAGCGTTAAAGGCTCCGCAGGCCAAAAGGGCTATGAGCAGATGGGAAACAGGTGCCTCTATCCACCGACGAAGTAAAAGGTGATGGCCAAAATGGCATAGACGCCGAGAAGTTGTGCTCCCTCCAGCCAGTGAGTCTGACCATCGCTCACGATGCGAATGGCGATGAGGATGGCCATGGTAAGGGCGACGAGTTCGGAAGCGGTGAAAAGAATGGTGAGTGGATGGCTCCAAATAAGGCTGGAAAAAACGGCTACAGGGGTCACGAACATAGCGATCTGAATGGAGGATGAGGCCACAATGTCGAGGCTGACATCCATTCGGTTGCGCAGCGCCATTGTAATGGCGGTACTATGTTCCGCCGCATTTCCTAGGATGGGCAGCAGGATGAGACCGGCAAAGAGGCGGTTGAAATGGAGGATATGGAGGGCCGGCTCTAGCAACCCTATAAGTAGTTCACTCTCCATAGCGACGACCACCGTGCTGGCAAACAGAATGAGGCTGGCCTTTGTGAGGGACCACTTAGGTTTCTCCTCGGTTTCGCCTGTTGGGAAAAGATGCCGGTGGGTGCGAAGGGAGAAGAATAACCCCGCCCCATAAAGCAGCAGCAGCACCCCGGATACCCATAGGCTCAGCGGCATAAGCGCTGCCGCTTGCAGATTTTTTTCAGGCAAGTGGGCACTCTGTACCAGCAGGGCAGGCGTGAGAAGAGCGATGACGGCCAGGCTCATGGAGGTAATATGCGCTTGAGCCACCTCGGAGCTGAAAGTGAGTATGTTTTGTCGGAAGCCGCCTAGAAGGGCTGAAAATCCAAGCACCAGCAACACGTTGCCAATGATCGAGCCGATGAGCGAAGCACGCACCACGGTCAGCTCATTATGTTGAAGTGCCACCAGGGTGATCACGATCTCGGTGGCGTTGCCGAAAGTTGCATTCAGTAGACCGCCGATGAGGGGCCCGCGCGATGCCGCAAGCGACTCGGTGGCCTCCCCCAAAAGCCCGGCCAAGGGTATGAGGGCCAGCCCGGAGGTCAGAAAAACCCATAGAGGCGGAACGTGAAGAAGGTACAGCACGAAGCTAACCGGCACGAAGATAAGCAGCCGGTACATAGTTAGACCTTTCTTATCAACTCGTTTCAAAAAGCAGAGACGAGGGCTACAACAAAAATAAAGGCCCTCGTTCTGCTAAGACCTACTGTGGCTCTATGTCGCTCACGAAAGGCTACCTACTGGTGCACATGCACGCGGAAAGTGCTTTTGGCCAAAATGCGACCGGTATAGGGGTCCATTGCCATGACGGTTGCGATGTAGTCGCCCTGCACGTAGTAGGCATGGCGCACGGCACGCCCTTCCGATTCCAACTGAATGCCATCGGAGGCATCCCAGTCCCACCAAATCTTAAGGGGGCGAATGCCTGCGGTTGGATAGACGGAGTAGGTGACCATCTGGCCAACCCCCACAAGTTGCTCCGGCAGGCTCAAGCCGCTAACAGGCGATTGATCGATAACGACGGCGATACGCCCCACGTTGAAATTAGCGGGTGCATCACCGAAAAGGCGGATTTGGGCGATCTGGGCATCGGCCGCACTCAGGCCGGGCAGAGCGCTCACGGGGATGCTGAGCATGTACCAGTTATTATTTTGAGAGGCATAGGATAGCGGCAACAGGGCCTCCGTTTTTTTACCGGTGGTGGTAACCAGCTCTACCCGAAAGTTCTGCAGCACGGCTTTTTGGGTGCCGGTGTTAAACCCTCCGCGAGCGCCTGGGTAGCCTGGAAAACCGGGGAACCCTGTTAGGCCGGTGGGAGGGACACCTGGATAGCCCATCGGCCCACCGTAGCCGGGGTAGCCGGGGAATCGGCCGTTATAGCCGGGCAGCCCGTTGTTTTGGCTGTTAGGCAGATAGACGGCAAAGGTGAGATAGGCATCGGGGTTAGAAAGGTAGGGCGCGAGGTTCACAGGAGTTTTTAGAGCAAGGCCGCCTCCCTGATAGTAGCCTTGTGTGGCGATGCTAAAAGAGGTTGTGCCGGTATAGGCAAGATTAGTATCTGGCTTGATGGTGCCGCTGCCGATGGGCAAAAGCGTGTAGGTGCTTGCGCTCATGACCCCATTATAGATATCGAGGCCGCTTTGTGCACGGCTCGGGGCGGCTGCGGTAAGCAGTGCCATAGCGCATAGGCCTGCCACTATAGAGAGCATGCCGTGGCCTTTGAGAGCGACGCTAGAACTCTTCATGCTTAAGAGTCTCCTCTTTGATGGATATATTCTGGTCTTTGTATTCGATGAATACGGTGTGCCTTGCCGGTTTCTGTATCTAACTCGACGAGAACGCCGGAAAGTTGTGCAGGCCCTTCGGCCACCTCCATGCGTACGGGCAGCAGCGTGCGAAAGCGTTCAAGCACCACATTGCAGTCCATTCCGATGATCGAGTCGATAGGCCCGGTCATGCCCACATCGGTGAGGTAGGCACTGCCTTTGGGCAGGATGCGTTCATCGGCAGTTTGGACATGCGTATGGGTGCCGATAACCGCACCGACTTTGCCGTCCAAATACCATCCTAACGCCTGTTTTTCGGAGGTGGCCTCCGCATGGAAGTCCACTAAAATTATAGACGTTTGCGAACGGAGTAAGGTTAGTAGATTATCCGCCGTTCGAAACGGGTCGTCCACGGGTTCCATAAAGGTACGTCCTTGAAGGACGAGGATGCCGACTGGCACTTTCTTGGTAGGGTAGACGCCCCATCCCCGTCCGGGCGCGAGGGGTGGGTAGTTGGCCGGGCGCAGGAGGCGTGTTTCGGTATCGAGCATCGGATAGATATCGCGTTTGCCCCATGCATGGTTGCCTAAGGTTAGTACGTCGACTCCGGCCTCCAACATCTCCGTAGCGAGCGCCGGGGTAATGCCAATGCCGCCAGCCGCGTTCTCGGCGTTTGCCACCACGAAATCCGCTTGAAACTCTTCGCGGAGGGGCTTCAGCAGATGCAGCAGAAGCTCACGCCCCGGTCGTCCCACCACGTCGCCTATCATCAGCAGGCGGAGATGTGGCATGTCCTCCCTTCTCCTTTAGCGCGCATAGTCTACCGCACGCGATTCGCGGATGACGGTTATCTTGATCTGACCCGGATACTCCACTTGCTCTTCGATGCGGCGAGCCATCTCGCGTGCGAGCTGCATGGCGGCCAGATCGTCCACTTTCTCCGGCTTCACGATCACCCGTATTTCGCGCCCGGCCTGCACGGCAAACGTTTTTTCCACGCCCTCAAAGCTGTCTCCTATCTCCTCTAGCGCTTTCACACGACGCACGTAGGTTTCCAAAGCCTCCCGACGTGCTCCGGGTCGGGAGGCGGATATCTGGTCGGCACAGATCACCAGATGCGCCTCTATAGAAGCCGGCTCGACGTCGTGATGGTGCGCTTCGGCGGCATGGGCCACCGCTTCCGACTCATGATAGCGCCGTAGAATTTCACCGGATATGAGGGCATGAGGTCCCTCCATGTCAAAGTCTACCGCTTTTCCTATATCGTGCAGCAGGCCGGCACGTTTAGCTACCTGGATGTCGGCGCCCACTTCGGCAGCCAAAAGACCGCAGAGGTGCGACACCTCGATAGAGTGGCTCAACACGTTTTGTCCGTAAGAGGTTCGGTACCTCAGCTTGCCTAGCAGGTGCACGATCTCGGCGGGTAGGCCGGTAATTCCCGTTTCAAGGATGGCACGCTCTCCCGCCTCGCGAATGCGTTCTTCTACCTCCTGTTCGGCGCGACGGACGATCTCCTCGATGCGGCCTGGATGGATGCGTCCATCAATGATCAGGTTCGTGAGGGCGATGCGGGCGATCTCACGGCGTACCGGATCGAAGCAGGAAAGCACCACAGCTTCCGGGGTATCGTCAATAATGAGGTCTACCCCAGTCAGGGTCTCGAAGGCACGAATGTTTCGGCCTTCCCTTCCGATGATACGCCCTTTCATTTCATCGTTGGGGAGGGGCACGACGGAAACGGTGGTTTCCGATGTCTGCTCCACCGCACAACGTTGAATGACATCTACCAAAACCTGCCTTGCGCGTTGCAGGCCCTCTTTGTGCGCTTCCTCCTCGATCTCGCGAATACGTCGAGCGGCCTCGTGGCGACACTCCTCCTCGACGAGGTGCAAAAATGTCGCCCGTGCTTCCTCCCGTGTAAGCCCAGAGAGCCGCTCTAATTCCATGACCTGTTGCTGGCGCAGGGTTTCCACCTCCCGCTGCGCGGCAGCTAGGGCCTCCTCACGCTGTTCGAGCGCTCGGGCCTGTGCATCTATACTTTCCGCACGACGATCGAGACTCTCTTCGCGTTGCGCTAGTCTCCGCTCCAGCCTCTGAAGTTCGGCTCGCTTCTCCCGGTTTTCGTTTTCAATCTCAGCCCGCAGCCGAATCGACTCCTCACGGGCGTCGAGAATCGCTCTACGGCGCGTCTCCTCCGCCTCTCTTAATGCCTGTTCTTTTAGGCGTTGAGCCTCTTCGGACTGTGTTTGGAGCAGTGCTTGTAGCTGAGCACGCTCCTCTATTAAGCGACGACCAATGAAGAAGTGTTCTAAGAAATATCCAAGGAAGGCTCCACAGAGCGCTCCCAGAACAACCGCTATCAGTAAAACCGATACTCCGACGTGTGGCAACTCTTCTAC
>NZ_DATGLN010000100.1:0-8249 GCF_035294165.1 Chthonomonas sp. | reverse complement strand
CCTCCAGAAATATAAGATGAAGGCTTAGCTTATTAGCCGATGCAAAATCTCCAGCGCCTCTTCCCTGTAGCGAATACAGTGGGAGAGGCGTTCTGCTTAAGAAGGAGAAAAAGTGATGGATGATGCTGCGCGTACGCTCCCGCCAGAGCTTTTTCGGTACGGTGGGCTAGCCGTTCCAGAGGGCGTGATGATGCGAGGGCGACGTCATTTTGCTATCGCCTGCCGTCTGCCCGACGGCACGATTTTGGTAGACAAGGAGCGGTTGGACTCGCGATGGCTCTATCGGCTTGGCAATGTGAACATCCCTTTCTTGCGCGGCATTTTTGCCCTGCTCGATACGATGACGTTGGGAATAAGGTCTTTGCTGTTCGCCTCCCAGGTGCAGGTGAAAGCCATGCAAGGAGAGAAGGTGCGGGTAGACACCCCACAGAGCATCGGCAACGGCGCGATCCTAAGCACGGTTATTCTCAGCTTTCTCTTTGCGCTTTTGTTGTTTAAGGCGTTGCCCACCTACCTTACCCAGTTTCTCGCACGAGGGCCTATGTCGTCGGAGAAGGCGCACCTGCTGAACCTTTGCGACGGCCTGATTCGTTCGGCGCTTTTTTTAGGCTACTTGGGGCTTGTTTCGCGAGATAGGCATATTCGGCGGCTTTTTATGTATCATGGAGCCGAGCATAAGTCTATCAATACGTTAGAGTCGGGGCAACCGCTTACTGTAGAAAACGCCATGCGCGCTTCCCGTATCCACCCGCGTTGCGGCACCAGCTTCGCGGTGCTGGTGTTGTTCTTGGATTTGGTAAGTGTGACCTTCTTGCCGCGCCCTACCTCCTTTCTCTGGCGCTTCTTGCTTCAGACCAGCATTGTGCCGATTATCGCGAGTGTTGGGTACGAGTATATCCGTTTGGCAATGCGCCTTCAACGGATTCGGGCACTGCGATGGTTGCTCACACCCACACTGGCCGCTCAGTATCTAACCACGCGCGAGCCGGAAAAGGAGCAGGTGGAGGTTGCTCTAGCCGCCCTCTATGCGGTTTTAGAGGCCGATGGCTATGAACAGTTCATTCCCGGCTCCGTCCTCTCGGGGCGTGCCTAGTATTGCTTGCTTAGTGGGCATCTGTGCGGCAAAGCGAACCGACGGATACGGATTGCCTATCACTTTGAGGCCGCTAAAACGTATTCAGAAGGGAGCCTTGTAAACCATTTGTGAGGAGTGCACGATGCCTCATCGGATTTTATGGGACGGTGATTGCGGTTTCTGCCGACGTGTGGTGGAGTGGTTCTTACGGCACGATAAGCAGGGTCTGTTTGAGGCCATCCCCTATCAAGACGACACCAGCATAACGCCGGAATTGAGACAGTCGTGTACACAGGCGGTTCACGTGATCACTACCGATGGGCGTATATTGAAGGCGGGACGGGCAACCCTGTTTTTGTTAGAGCAGATCGGATGCCGCCGCTTGGCGAAATGGCTGGCTTGGCCACCCTTTTTAAGGGTCGTTGAAGCGTTTTACCGGTTTGTTGCCCGTCACCGCAGCCTGTTCGACCAAATCCTGTTCCCACGTGCAAGGCGGAAGGGAGAGAGTTGTTATGTTAGGCATCGTTCCTAATTGTCTGTCCAGCAGCGAGCAGGCAATGGACTTGTCCAGCGTGCAGGTAGTTATGCAGCAAAAGTGGCGCCATCTACTTTTCCTTCACTGGACGGTACCTGAGGCGAGTTTACGGCCTTATGTGCCGCCAGCGCTGCATATAGATACCTATCAAGGCCATGCCTATGTGGGGCTTATTGCGTTTACGATGCGGGAGGTGCACCCCTGGTGGGCGCCTCCTCTGCCAGGTTTGTCTTATTTTCACGAAACGAATGTGCGTACCTATGTTCATCTAGAAGGCAAAGACCCCGGCGTTTGGTTCTTTAGTCTGGATGCATCGAATCCCATTGCGGTCGCTGTTGCACGCACGTTGTGGAAGCTTCCCTACTTTTGGGCGCAGATGCGTGTAGAGAGAACCGCAGTGCGTGAGTTGCGCTATCTATCGCGGCGTTTAAGGCAACCCAATGCCTACAGTGCTTTGCAGTGCCGATTATCGGGAATGCCCGCAGCTCATGCCGTGCCAGGCACGTTAGATCACTTTTTGTTGGAGCGTTATGTGCTTTATGCCCTGAAAGATCGGCAACTTTATCGTGGCTGTATTCGACATAAGCCCTATACGTTTCAGCCTGCAGAAATCCTGCAACTAGAGGAGGGGTTGTTGTCGGCTGCCGGTTTGGAAAGACCCGATGCCAGCCCGCTTGTTCACTATGTAGAGGGGGTAGATGTTGACATTTTGCCATTGCAGAAGGTGAGGGTAACTGATGGGAACTTTGTTAGTGATGGACTGTCGGCAAGACGCTGAGCAGGAAAAAGGCTATGGCGTTGTTGGTGCTATGAACGATCATACTCATCCATAGAGAACGCGTCTTTTCGTAAACCAGCGCCAGAGCCATGCCGATGAAGAAAATAGGCACAAATTCTAACGGGTCCAGATGCGCAATGGCAAATAACAGGGAGCTGATGGTTAAACCCCAGCCCATACCGAACCGATTCCGTAGGGAAGCATAGATGCCACCACGAAACAGCGTCTCCTCGGCAATGGGAGCTAAAACCGCGCCTATAATCACGAAGCTGAAACGTTGCCAGCCGTGCAGTTGTCGAAAAATGTGTTCTGCTAATCCCTGGTTTTGCATGATCCAAGTAGCGTGAGGAAACAGGGCTGCAAGTACATCCTGTTGTAGTCTGCCGATGACAGACCCCATAACAAAGACACCAATGCCCAGCCATGGAGCAATGAACAACAGTTCCGATGGGGTTGGCGGTCTGAAACCGGCCTGTTGGAGGGTGAGATTGCGTCGGCGGATAAGCCAAATGCCTAATGCAAAGAGAAGAAGTTCGAAAACCACCTGCGTGAAGAGACCGAAGGTATAGTGCGAACCATTTGTTGAGACGAAGTGTAAGAGCGTAGCGAGAAGGATGAAGAGAGCGCCTGCGATCCAGGTGCCCCAGAGCGAGCCGATTCGCTCGTAGAGTAGGGTGAGTAAGAAAACGAAGAGAGCACTGGAGGCGGCATGGATAAGCGAAAAATGTATCAAGAAAGCGACCGCTCCGGCAAAGCAAGCAACAAGCAGACACGACGACCAGACACCGTGTGTTCTGCGCAGTGAACGGTAGAGCCAAGCTTGAAAGAAAAGTAGTTGGGCTGGCAGGGCGATTAGCAAAGCCAGAAGAAGACTGAGAAGAGGAAGGTGAAGGGAGAGATAGACTATTTGATGAAACTGTTGCAGTTGTTGTCGGGCATAGGGAGCGAGTGCCGGCACCTTTTGCAAAGAGGAGAACAAAGAGGTAAGCGCGTTTTGAAAAACTGCAAGCAAGGGAATCTGGGCCAGCCCCCACGCTAGGGCGTAGAGCACCTGTCGGCCAGATGGCGGGAGAAGACCTATCTGTTCACGGGTTGCATTCCCGCGAACCAGCAATCTCCACGCTAGGAGCGCCAGTAGAATATTTAAGAGGGTCGTGTAAACCAGATGGCCTGTATAAGGTACCGTTGATGCCAACATTTATTTTAAGCTCCTATATGTGAAGCACGATGCACTATTTATTCAGATAGCGCAAAAGCTCCTCTTCGTCTGGACTGCCGGTAAGCTGCAGAAATATCTCTTCAAGGCTAGGGGCATTCTTTTCGGCAGAGGTGGTGAGCGATTGCGCTTTTAGCTCCTCGACCGTGCCTTGAGCGATAAGGCGTCCCTTGTTGATGATCGCAACGCGATGGCAGAGCTGTTCGGCTATGCCGAGACTGTGGGTCGAAATAAAGACGGCAGCGCCGCGTTGGGTGAGCAGGCGAAGCACCGATTGAATAAGCCTGGCTCCTCGCGGGTCGAGGCCTACGGTTGGCTCATCGAGAAAGACGACGATCGGATCGTGAATAAGCGCTCCTGCCAGCACGATCTTTTGACGCATGCCACGGGAGTAGCTGCCGATGAGAGCATCTCCTTTATCTTCTAGCTCGAAGAGATGGAGAAGATTGTCTATACGCTCCTTACGCCCTGCACGTGGAATGCGGTACAGGTCGGCCATGAGGTTAAGGAACTCCCTTCCGGTGAGTTTATCATAGAGGAAAGGGTTATCGGGGATATAGGCAAGCAGGCTTTTGGCAGCGATGGGTTCGAGGTGCACATCGTGCCCTCCAATGAGACAGCGACCGGCCGTTGGGCGCAGAAGGCCTGTGAGCAGCTTTATTGTGGTGGTTTTGCCTGCCCCATTCGGACCGAGAAACCCAAATATCTCTCCGCCTTCAACTGTTAGACTAACGTCTTGTACTGCCGGTATATCGCCGTAGTAGCGGGTAAGGTTGTAACATTCGATGAGGGGCATAGTTTAGCCTCGATGCCCTGGCTGTTGTTGAGCGAAGTTTGTGCCGGCCGAGCAGCCTGTTATCTGCCCGCATACGGCGCGTTCTGCTGAGGCGAGGTCGCGGAGTACCTCGATTTGGGAATAGCCTGCCTCTTCAAAAAGCGCCTGTACTTGGGGTGCTTTTCCCCATGCCACCTCCACCAGCAGCCAGCCGTTAGGCACCAGCAGATGCCTAGCCTGCTCTACGAGCGCTCGATGAAAGGTAAGCCCATCCGGCCCCCCATCCAATGCATGGCGCGGTTCGTGGTCACGAACCTCCGGTTGCAGTGTGCCGATTTCAGCGGAGGGAATGTAGGGAGGGTTAGAGACGATGAGCGCAAAGCGATGTGGTTTGAGGGCAGAAAGTTTATCTCCACGTAGCAGCGCGAAGCGCTCGGCCACGCGGTGGCGTCGGGCATTTTGATGGGCTACAGACAGCGCCTCTGCCGCGATATCCACACCGATTGCAAGGGCTTCTGGAATATGTTTCAGCAGGCTAATCGCTATGCATCCGCTTCCGGTGCCTATATCGGCAAACACCGGCGGGTGAGGGGTTTGGCGTAAGCAGGTGATGCCGCGTTCCACAAGCAGTTCGGTCTCTGGGCGCGGGATCAGTGTCGCCGGGGTAACAAGGAACTCCAGCCCAAAAAACTCCTGGGTGCCTCGAAGATAGGCCAAGGGCATGCGTTGGGTACGAGCCGTTATCAACGCTTCGAGACGTCTTTGTTGTTCTGCGGATAGGTGGTCTACTAGGCCGGCGGCCACATGGGAACGGGGCTTTCCGGTGGCGAGACTGAGTAGAATCTGGGCCTCTAGACGTGCCTCAGGAATGCCCACCGCCTTAAGCCGACCCTCAACAGCGCTAACCATATCCGTGGTTGAAACGGCCACCATCTCCCAACTCTCCCTACGATGCTTTCATACGCGCTGCTGTCACCTTATCTTCGTGAGGTTCGTTTCCTTCCGCTGCCTCTTTCAAGCGTTCTGCCTGGTCGGCTGTGATAAGGGCATCTATGAAAGGTTGAATATCGCCATCCATGATGGCGGATATGTTATAGATGGTGAGGCCAATACGATGGTCGGTGACGCGCCCATCGGGGAAATGGTAGGTGCGAATCTTCTCAGAGCGCTCACCGGTTCCCACTTGCGAGCGTCGTGCACCCGTACGCTCTTCCTGCTGCTGACGACGTTGAATCTCATAGAGACGTGTGCGTAGCACGTTACGGGCTTTGATGCGGTTTTGAAGTTGGCTTCTTTCATCCTGGCAGGTGACCACGATGCCGGTGGGTTTATGGATAAGGCGAATGGCGGTGGCCACCTTCTGTACGTTCTGGCCGCCAGCGCTGGAGGAGTGGTACACCTCCTCGATGAGGTCATCCTCGTTCAGTTCCACATCCACCTCTTCGGCCTCCGGCAGCACGGCCACGGTGACGGTGGATGTCTGTAGGCGACCGTTCGATTCGGTAACGGGCACACGCTGTACCCGATGAACTCCCCCTTCATATTTCAGTTGGCTATAGGCGCCCTTGCCCTGAATCTCGAAGACGGCCTCTTGCACGCCGCCAAGACCGGTCTCTTGCAACGAGAGGATATCCACCTTCCATTTCCGTCGTTCTGCGTAACGTATGTACATACGTAGCAGTTCGGCGGCAAAGAGTTTCGCTTCTTCCCCTCCGGCCGCAGGGCGAATCTCCACAATAACGTTGCGTTCGTCGTTGGGGTCTTTGGGCAAAAGCAGGAGACGTATCTGCTGGGCTAGCTCCTCCTGTTTTCTCTCGGCCTTTTCAAGCTCCTCCTGATAGAAGCTGCGTTCTTCGCCTTCGGCGGTCTTGAGCATCTCTTTGGCGTCGGCGACGTCTTGCTCGACGCGTTTGTACTGCTGATAGGCCAGAACCACGTCCTCGATCTCGCTTTGTGCCTTTCTGGCGGTCATGTAGCGTTGGTAGTCGGAACTAAATTCGGGGTCGTTGATCTGGTCTGTCAGCTCTTGATAACGCTTTTCTAGTTCTTCTAGTCGGTTTCTTGCCTGTTCTAACAACACGGTTAGGTTTCCTTATCCTCATAGAGGTTTGATTTCTGATCTTATAATACGTATTTGGTAGGTTTCGTAGCGAGGAAAATTTGACCTTTTATTTTACCCTTAGGGTTGGTACGTAAGGGCTTGATGGAAATAAGAAGAATAATATGGTAAGCTAGATGCCAGACTATTGATAGGATTGGTCACCAGAACTACAAACTAACGGGGCTTTTGCCAAACGTACACGCACTTTCTTCCCGTTTCTCGCCCATGCACGCCCATCTGCTGACTGCTATTGCCTTTCCCATCTGGCAGGACGAGGATATTCTCCATGGTAAAACCGAGTTTTTCGGCGATATCGGAGAGAATCATATCTACCGAAATGCTGACCCCCGCATAGCGCGCATTGTCGTTGACCATAAAGAGATAGCCTCCTGATTTTAGGATGCGGTAGCACTCGGCTATGACACAGGACAGCTCGTAAAAGTAGCCTCGCACCATGCGCGGTATACCGGCGTTATTGAGTGCGTTGCGGGCTTTTTGGTACTCAAGGTATTCGAGGATAGCTTGAAGAAGCTTTTGTTGATCAACCAGAGATAGGACAGAATGCCATTTTAAATTCATTGCTAACAGGTCTTTTATGCGATTTTCAACGGTGGAACTAAGCATCTGCTGGCGCAGGCTGCGAAAGCCTTTTTCGTCCACACCCAACAATGCAAGCTCTAGAGCATAGGTGCGCGTGTAGTCATAGCGATTGCAATAAGGAGGAGATGTAACAATTGCGCGATAGGTAGTATCAGGAAAGGTAGGGAGTAGCTCTAAGCAGGAGCCGTTGAAAATGCGAATGCGTCCGGCAAACTTTTCCGCTGGGAAAAGAGTGTCTGTGTGTTGGGTGACATAGGGTGCGGTATCCGAAAGAATCTCAGCGATCTTTGCCTGAATGGCCATGTCAAAGGGAAGTATCGGCCCCTTATCGAATCGCTTTTTACCATGCGTGCGTCCAGAACGGTAGTCCCAGCGCAAATACTGCCCGTCTTTGCGCGTAAAGCTCACCGATTCGAGCACACAGAGAAGCGCAAAGCGAAGAACGGTCTGCAATTTTTCGTTCTCTCTGTTACAGGCCGCAAGATATCTCTCAATCGCCCTCTTCGTTTCCTCAGGATAGGCGCCTCGTGTGATAGCAACTTCTGGAAGCGGAGAAATAGCATTTTCCTCTTTCCAAGGAGATGATATCGCCCATTTGCGCAAAGTCTCGAAATCTGAGGCACAAAAGGCAGAGGACAGCGTCTGTTTGGTAAGAATGATCTGTTGGCCTATAGGGAGCAGCTCTATACCATCTGAGTCTAACCCAAGGGCGCTGGCTGCAAAGAGAGATGTCCCGCTGCCGGCAAACGGATCACAAATGGGGCCATCCTGAATACGATACTTTTGGAGGATGTACTCAACAAAGGCCGCAGAGAAAGCTTCCTTGTATTTGTACCATCGGTAGATCGGTCGTTGCTTGTTCGCTTGAAAACTGACAAGAGTGCGAGATAGCTGTGGATCGAGCAAGAATGCATCTCGGAATTTTAGCTGAAGGCGCTTATCATCCTCGATAATAGGCTTAAGCGCGTTCTCCTGGACAGACCGGACGAGCAAGGTTGTTTGCGTACCGTTTGTTTTAGGAGGGCAAGTCATAAAAACATAGCAAGGAGACCCCCTGCGTTTACGCGGGGGAGGAATTGCTATCCGCATTCCCCCGATTGTCGAGAGCAATCGTGGCGTCACAATAACTCCTCGCACTCCTTTCCGCTTTCGCTGGTAAGTAGAGAGTA
>NZ_DATGLN010000099.1:0-12854 GCF_035294165.1 Chthonomonas sp. | reverse complement strand
AGAGGGAGCACAGAGGGATCGCGAATTTCTGTAAGAGGTACGTGGCAGATGGAGTTGGAGTAGAGGGCATGGATATGGGCCGCGGCTTCGAGGGCTAGGCGTGTTTTTCCACAGCCGCCAGGCCCTAGTAGAGTGATGAGGCGCGGAGATGCCTGGTTAGGACTTAACACGGTTTCTAGGTGGGCCAATTCCTCTTCTCTGCCGAAGAAACGACTGAGACGGGCGGGCAAAAAGTAAAAAGCCTTAGGGGAAGGAGGGCTTGTGGGAGACGGCGGCTGGAGCGGTTTAACGGGTGGTTTTGGCCTGTCGGAAGGGGATGAGATAGAGAAGGCCTTCGGCTCCTGGGTATGTGCATTGTTAAGCATCTCTTTCGCATAGTCGGCCAGTTTGTGGGCGGTTTCTGAAGTGGATTCGCCTAGCTGTTCACGCCATATGGAGGCCATCGTCTGGTACTGTGTCAGAGCTTGTGATGGTAACTTGGCGGCGATGAGCAGGCGCATGAGGGTGAGATGGCCATTTTCGTTAAGGGGGTCTAACTGTACGATACGACGAGCCGCAGCGCATGCGTTTTGCAATTCGTTCCGTTGCACATAGAGTTCAAGGAGGCGATTGAGCGCACCCAAAACAGCTTCTGAGAGGTGCTCACGTTCAACAAAAATCCACTCTTCCTCGTAATCGCATAATAGCTCGCCTTGGTAGAGCGCTACGGCCTGTTCTAGCAGGGTGCAGGTGGTGTGGTCGTCGGGAGCACTTTGAGCCTGTTTCAGGAGATTTTGAAATTCGGCAGCGTCGGTGCGAACAAGGGTAGGGTTGATCTGCAGGGTAATGCGGCCGCCGGCAGTGAGGAAGAGCGCATCCGGCAGCAGGCCAGGAGGTTCCATCTGACGACGTAGGGCTGCGATAGCTTGCCGCAGGCGGGGGCTGGCCTGGTCAAAATCTGCGTCGGGCCACAGCAGGCTCGCCAAAAATTCACGTGGGTAGGCCCGATTCGGATGAAAGGCGAGATAGGCAAGGAGGGCACCAACCTTGCGTGTTGTGAAACGGGATATCTGAAGGTCACCACAAGTTGCCCGTAGCGGCCCTAGCAGCTCGACATACCAGTATTGCTGCAATGCCATCTCCTTAAACCAGGGCCATCACGACATTGCGGGTGGCTCTCTGAGGCACTATGGCCTTATGAAATGTTACATTCCGGACTCCCAAGGCCTACTCCTACACAACATCTCTTCTTCACTGCGAGGTAAGAAGAAGCCTCGGGACTAGCTCGCAGAACGTTGGTATTCAATTAACTTATGGAAATATCGTCCTTGCTCGGTGATTTTGTGACCAATGCCAATGCAGGATAAACAGCTTTGATCTTCTGTTTAAATTAACACCCGACGAACACGGAATACGCTTTTTGGAATATTATAACACACAGCGCATGTGGGGCAGGCGAAACATGCGCACAAAAGAGGTTGAGTTAGGCCTAAAATACGGTAGTCCGCTTCTACGGGTTAGAGCCGATAGGTCTAGATTTACAAGCAGGCTTCCTCCCTTTCATTTAACGAATGCCTGAAGCTCGATGAGAATGCCATCTGTTCTCAACTAAGTTCGGACGCCTGGTGCCGAACACTATAATGTAAATCCGGGGTGGAGGCCGGTGATTTTTTATGGCGGGAGGTGCTATTATAGCAAGAGGAGATGCGGGAACCTAAAAGGGCCTTTGAGCCATCGAACGGTTAAGACCACATCAGGTACTATTGGGTATTTGCCGGAGGAAGGAGAGACATGGAGACAGAAAAGGCATCAACGCTGCCAAAAGAGACAGTAGAGGATCAGCATTTTAGTAAAAATGTGCATATGGATCATTGGTTGCGACTTTTGGTTGTGGTGTCCACTATCTTGCTACTCATCGCTTTCGTCGTGGTGGTTGTACGGCTATTAGGGGCGGTTAAGCACACGCTGCTGCTTTTTGCTCTTGGCGGGTTGTTGGCCTACGCCATAGACCCTATTGTGGAATGGATTCGGCGGCGTTGGACGATGTCACGAGGGGCGGCGGTCGGAGTGGTCTGTGGGGGCTTTTTGCTGTTGATGGTGCTCGCAGTGGCGCTATTAGGCACCGCTTTGGTGCATCAGATCAATATCATTGTGCGAGACCACAATACGTATCAACAGGGCATGGCCGCGGACGCCACCAAAGAGCAGCGCGATCTGGCAGCTCAGACCTATGAAGCGAAGATACACGAAGAGATCGCGCGTTTCAATGGGTGGTTGGCAGCCCGTGGAGTTCACTACGATCTGCAGCAGGCTCTGAAACACCCTCTGCCAAAGAACAGCACGTTGACCAACGGGCTTTTTGAGCGGGTCATCAAGACCTTAGGAGATATCGGTCGAACGCTTTTTGAGGCTGCCATCGTTGGGCTGATAGCGATCTATCTGTTGGTCTATTGCCAGGAGATGCGTCGTCGTTTCACCATGGCACTGCCCCCCGCGTTACGCTCCTACGCGGAGGTATGGCAGGATGATGTGAACCACGTGTTGGGCGGCTTTGTACGAGGCCAACTTGTTTTGGCGCTGATCATCGGCACTGCAGCGGGAATGTTGTACTTGGCGCTAGGCATAAGGCTTTGGCTTCTGCTGGCACTGTTTGTAATGGTGGCCTCACTGATTCCGGTAATAGGCCCCTACATCGGTGCGGCACCGGCGGTGCTGGCAGCGCTTATAACGCCGGAGAGCCACGGTTTAACGCCTATGATTCGTGTTATCATTGTTATCGTAGTTCTGATTGTGATAAACGAGGTAGGTTCAAAGATCCTTTACCCGCGCTTGGTAGGGGCGGCGCTTGGGCTGCACGAGGTGCTGGTGTTGTTCCTTATATTGGGCGGATTAGAGGTAGCCGGCATTACCGGCATGTTCTTTGCAGCTCCGCTCACGGCCCTGATAGTAACCACACTGCCTCAGCTCTACAGGTTTTGGCAAGGACAGCCCCCCATCTCGTTGACGGGGAAGGCGCGGGTACACGCGGCGATGTTGGAAACGGAACACGTTTAAAAGCAAAAGAGGCCTCCCGTTGCGCCCACAATGCAGCGGGAGACCTCAGTAGGGATATCGCTTTTATCGGGTCGCACGAGCATCGAAGGAGATAAGCCCCAAGCGAGCCGCTCGGCGGAAGGCCTGAACGCGATTGTTCACCTGGAGTTTGTTGTAGATGTTGGCCAGATGAAAATCTACGGTGCGTTTGCTCACAAAAAGCAGATCGGCCACCTCCTTGCTCGATTTTCCTTCGATGATCAGGGTGAGCACTTCAAGCTCGCGTCGAGTTAAGCGCGTGGTTTCAGGACAAGGGGTCTCATTCGTTTTATGCATGTTGCAATGGCTCCTCAAATACAAAGTTTCAATGTTTCAAAGCGGGTTCGCCGTAGGGCGACACCGGCAATCTTATCGTTCCACTAAACCGCACAAAACGTGATGAAGGGGCGTCATTATCCTTGAAAATCCCGTAGTCCTACGGGGATATAAGGCATAAAAGCCCGGATGTCGCATTATGGGAACTAAATTCGCCTGTGAATTCGCTATAATATTGATCACGCAACTAGCCGCAGTAGAGAAAGAAGCAATATCAGAGTTTCAGTTAGCGTGCGTGTAATAAAAGGCGCACCCTAAGCTCGATGTGGCTTTGTGATAGCAACTGCAAAAAACCTTAAGGAGAGAGAAGTATGGACGATATTGATCTCGCTCACCGTCGCAAATACGTGGGTGTAGGCGGTGACGATGTACCCTCCCTTGGTGTGCTTGAGGGAGACATCTTGCGTCTGCTGTGGGATGCGGGCGAGCCTCAATCTTCGGTGCAGGTGTACGAAGCCATGCACTTCGCCCGGCGCCGAGAGCAGCGCGAGATGCAGTCACCCTCGACCATTGCGGTAACCCTTAGCCGCATGGTGGAGAAGGGGCTACTGAAGGTGGAGCGACCGCGTCGGAGCGGTAAGGGGTATTACGGCCCCACGCGCTCACGCGCCGAGATCGTGCCGAAGGTGCTCGATGATGTGTGCCGACGCCTAACCGGCCACTCCCTCGGCTATGTGCTTTCCCACCTCGGTAAGCCTGGCTCAAGCGATATTGAGGACGTGATTTCAGCCTTGCGCAAAGCCCGCGACGAGTATGAGGCCTCTGGCCAGGAAGAGAAGAAAGTCGTCGAGCACGTGTAGGCGTCCTCTGCATAAAGATGGCAAAGGCTCTGGGACACTACCCAGAGCCTTTTTCTAATGGCCAGGCCTTTGAGAGACTGCCCCTTCGAGGGCGAAGTGCCCCAGGTTTGCATTAACGTTTTGATACTGCATCTGGTTGCCGAAGGTATCGTGGTAGCTCATCTGAGTTGCTTTGCCCTTTGTAAAACGCATTACAGGCCATGTAACGTTGTTTTCTACAACGATGGGGTTTTTGCCATCTCGGCCGATAAGTATCTGGGCTTGGAACCCCCCCGCATCGCCAAGCTGTATTCGGAAAAGATGGGGTGTGATTTCGGTGACGATGGGAGCGATAATCCACTTCCGTCGGCCGGACCAAGGGCCGCCTTTGGCAAAAACCGCCTCGGCCAACTGTTTTAGGGCCGCCTGTTGCTGGAGGGTGGCACGGCTGTCGAGATAGCCTACAGCGCTTTTAGGGCCGTCACAGCCTCCAAAGCTAAGCCCATCAAGCACGATAGGGCCGTAGTGGGCGTGATCGAGCCGGTAGACGAACAGGGCATTGCAACTGCCATGAGAGGGAGGCTGCCCGAAGTTGCAGGGGCAGGGAACATTGCAAGTACAGGATTCGAGCAGTTGACCTTCAGCCTGCCACGTTTGAGCGTTTGTAGGCTGCTCCTGCGGAGCGGCTGTCTGCGGCACGGGCTGGGCAGCAACGAAGTAGAGAAGGCAGAGCGTGCCCATGCCGGTTAAGGTGGTTCGGATAAATGCCGTTTTGTTCATCGTGTTCTCCATGGAACTCGCTTTTGTTTGGCGAATAGGTAGGGTACAGTATAAAATCGAAACCGCAAAAGGTCAAGTCCTTTGCCTTTAATGGGCTTGGGACAAGCCTATCTCGCGCTGAGATAATGGGCTGCTGAAGAGGCGGCAACCGTCAGGAGCCTGTCGAGGTGGTTTTGTGCGCTTTCCGTTAGGAGGGAGTGTACCTCTACAAAGCAATTCGCAATAAACGGTGGACGCAAAGACGGAAAGTTTGGCCTCGCAGTCTACGTATGAATAGAGAGCAATGCCCGCCTCTTTGCCTGAAGAGGTCACGCTTGTCTCGTATGATGAGCAGATGCAATGGGACTAGAGAGAAAAGTCATTGGAAATCGAGCCAACATCCCAACAGTTAGAATCGCCTCTGACAACATCGGTGGCTAAGGCGGAGCGTATGGCCCGCTTAGAGGCCACACCGTGGGTCACCTACACGCTTTTGGCGGTCATCATTGCTGTTTACATTGCTATGTTAGTCGTAGGGCATGGCAATGTGGACCGCGTGGCGCTGCTTTTTGGCGACAAAGAGGACGATCTCATTCGGCAGGGGCAGTGGTGGCGATTAGTAACGGCTATTTTTTTGCACGGCAGTTGGGTGCATATCGGGGTAAACGGCCTCTCTCTCTATTGGCTAGGTAATCAAATGGAGCGCCTCTATGGGCGAAGGCGATTCTTTATGTTGTTTGTTTTTAGCGGGATTTGCGGCAACCTCCTAAGCTTTTTGAAGCAGCCGGCGCCGTCGTTGGGTGCCTCGGGTGCCCTATTCGGGCTGATCGGCGCCGGCATTGTGTTTCCCATTCGCTATCCCGAACTTATTTCGCCTAAGGCGCGCAAAACGATTCTCACACAGCTGATTTGGATTACCGTTCTCAACCTAGCGCTTAGTTTAGCCCCAGGCATAGACCTTTGGGCGCACGTGGGGGGGTTGATAGGGGGAGGATTTTTGGCCCTCTTCCTTATGCCGGCTCTGCTGGACCCGCGACCGGTTAACCTTTGGCGCGAGCGCGCACTCTCCTTGATCACGTTGGGGACGGTGCTGCTCTGTTTGCTCAGCGCCGGATTAGAGTGGCGTGTGGCCGTGAAGTTTCCCCAACAAGAGACCCAAATGACCTACGCCCCATCCTCGCAAAACCCCTGGTGGAGTTTGAAGGTGCCCAAGAGTTGGCGGCCGCTCGCGCTGCCACAGGGCGCCGGCGTTGTTTTGGTGTCTCCGCAAGGCGAGCAGCTGACGGTGGCCGAGAGGATAGAGGCTTCGCCCGTTCAGGATTTCATCGCATTATGGCCGCAGGGGGTGCAGCCGCAAAGGGGAGAGGTTGCCGGAAAGCCGGCTTGGTTCGCACAGCTACAGTCGGGTAATGCGCATTTCGATGTTTGCGTGGTGCAGCCCTATACAACCTCGTTTGTGCGCTTGGTACTCATGGCTCCTAGTGCGATGGCCCCCAAAGCCCATAACGACTTCCTGCAAATTCTCAAAACGGTGGAGTTTCACCATCCGCCCTAAAGGCAGGGTAACAAACCACATTGCTGAGGAATGCCCTTAGAAAAGGGTGTTGCAGTGGGAGAAACGGACGGAAGCGTGTAACATCAAAGCCATAAGGGCGTCCTATACAATCAGATTAGGGTACTTACGAAGGCCTGCACCCTAGCACACTCATATACTATAACACTTCCAGAAGGCGCAGCGTTACATCAATTTTAGCCATAGGCCGCCTAGGCTCTTGGAGGTCACGGGATGAACTCCCTGCTACGTGGGAGCCACAATACCTCGTAGCTTATGGGACGCTTGATTTTTGTGGGCAGGTATGTTATTATGTGATAACCGATTTGCCCCCAATTTCGATGCGTGCCCCTCGCTTCTGCGTTGAATAGCATTTGGGCTATCCTGAACGATGAGGTGCAGAGGTGCATCGAAAGCATTAGGCGATGACGACTGTGGTGTTGTGTGGCCACCGTCGGTATTATAGATATTCAAGAAGGAATCAGTGAAGGAATGCTCGAACTCGGGGTAAGGAACCCGTCTCGATATGCCGTTTTACGTTGGTTTATCACCCTTAGTGGTCTGCTCTTTGCACTAGGTGGGAGTGGCGTACGATGTACGTACGCCGATACGGTGCCTGCCTACGATCAACAGGCGTATCACCTGTTTTACTCTTCTGTGAACCCTGCCAACCTACAGCAAACGGTGGATACCCTGGCGAGCTTTGGCTCGCGCGTGGCGGGCTATCCTGGGGAGAAGAAGGCAGAAGACTACGTTTACCAGCAGTTTGTGAGCATTCTTGGAGCCAACAACGTCCACACCGATACCTTTCGGGTGACCGTACCCTACGATCCAGGGGCAGAAAGCCCTGCGAAGGGCGCCTATGCTCAGCTTGTGTCGAAGCCTGGCGCTCCCAAATTGCCGATGTACCCCCTTTGGCCTAATCTCGTGCGCACCTCCACATTGCCTGCCGGAGGGCTGACGGCGCCGCTTATCTATGTTGGGGATGGAGACCTAAGCCATTTTAACGGCAAAGATGTGGAAGGCGCTGTGGTGATGGTAGACTTCAATTGCGGGCAAAAGTGGCTTAACGCTCCGCGGTTGGGGGCAAAGGCGGTTATCTTTATTGCGCCGGATAATACCTTGCGTGGCGAGGCCGAAGCGAAGTTCATTGGAATTCCTATTGCCATTCCCCGCTTCTATATGCGAAAGCACGATGCTGCCGTGTTGTTGGCGGCATGTGCTGCCGGACGGCCACCGTTGGTGCAGCTGCACTGTGATATGCCTTGGCGCATGGAGACGGTGCGTAATTTTACCGGCATTCTGCCTGGCACAGACCCCAAGCTTCGCAACCAGATTATTGTTGTTGAAAGTTTTTACGACTCTACGTCCATCGTGCCTGCTTTGGCGCCGGGGGCGGAAAGTGCCTGCAGCATGGCCTCTCTGCTGGAGCTGATGCGTGCCTTTAAGGCGCACCCGCCCAAAAGAACGATGTGGTTTGTTGCCACTAGCGCTCATTTTCAGGCACTTCAAGGCATCCGCGAATACCTGAACCAGCACATGGATTCTTGGATGCCGCCCGGCATCGTACAGTCGGCCTTGGCACAGCCAAACGCGCTGAAAGTGCGGCTTTGGTTGGGGGCTTTTCTGGTTCTATTTCTCGTTTTATCGGTGCTGGCCTGGCGAAACCGCCCACAGTCCGGGCCGAAAGCCACTCCTATGCTTATCATCAACGGCATCTCCCTCTTGGTGATGATAGGGTTGAATGCCGGGTACTACTTGGCGCCGCACGCGCCGACGCTACCCAATCCACCTCGCATCTATCTTTGGGCCGGCCTCGATATGTCGAGCCAAAGTCCTTCTTTCGGCATCTTCTACAAGGGCTGGTTCTACGACTATCGAGAGGATATTCAGGGGCGCTTTAGTGACATCGCCCGCGTTTGTCGTGAAAATGCCGACAAAGTAGGGCAAACGATGGGGTTCGATTCCACCCAGTTCTTCAACGATGGGGTGAACCCGGTGAACGGGAAGAACTGGCGCAACTACATCCCCGGTCAGCCGGCCTTCGATTCGGAAGTGGTAACGATGGCCGGCGGCAACGGGGTAACTTTCGCCACCACGAACGACAGCCGTGCTTTGGTAGACACCCCCTTCGACACGGCCGATCATGTTAATATCGCCAATTTGGCGACCCAGCAAAGGTTGCTGGAGTGCTTGATGTGGCATATTGTTACCGACCCCAACAACGTTAGCGATGTGGATGCCCAGCGCATGCCGATAACCGACCCCTCTCAGTGGTCGCGACTGGCGCTCCAAGGTGGGTTTGCCACCCTTGAGGGACGTGTGCAGATATTCGACCCACATAAATCGTTCATCGCAACTTCGGCCAAGCGGCTTTTAGGCTCGCTGGTTGTCGTTCGGAGCAACACCAAAAGCTTTATGGGCGTGCGCGGCAATATGATCCAGATGGTGCAGTGGACGACACCCGACAAGATGAGCGATATTCCAACCGATAGTGAGGGGAACCCGCTGCGTTACGCGCCCGATGGCGATGCTCTAGATGCCCAGGGGCATCCGGTACCTTGTGAGGACTTTTTCGCCTTTCACGGGGTCGCGCCGCTTACCGCCTATGGTTATAACCGCACGGTATCGCTTGCAGCCTATCACATTGATGAGGCCAATACCGTGCCCGATCCGAAAAATCCGTCCGTTCAAATGCCTAACCCCGACCGCGGCAGCATAGATTTTGCACCGGATATGGGGCCAGAGGGCGCCGAGCAGGTGCCGCTTGATGTTGCCATTACAACGGCTACCCGTTCCACACCGATCATCGTTTTCCATTGCGTTCCGACAGCCATCTACGATTTGGTGGACCAGCAATCCTTGCAGGCGTTAACGGGCATTAACATCTACGATGGAGCTACAAACGGCACGCCGCGCATGTACGGCTATGCGATTAACCCGCAGTCTAACGGCACGGCTACCTCTTATGTAGAGGACGTTGCCGTGATCTTTGCCCAGCCCGGAGAGCGCTTAAAGATCACGATGACCAGTGGACCTGGGGACATTCGTTTGCTGTTGATTAACTCTTTGTATGATCCTACCGATCCGTTCAATGAGCACGGCCGCTCGCCGGCACCGGAGGGAATAGGCTATTTGGTGGCGGGCAATCCCACCGATCAGGAGGGGGCAGAGGCCTTGCCCGATTCGGCCTCGCCGGATATGGCCGAGCAGGGGGAGGAGATAGCGCGTTCCGGCGCCATTTATGATACGGCTCTTCATGTGGCCGAGGACATGTGGAAGTTGGACGACTTTCGCATGAGGCGCCTGGCCCGATTCCGCATTTTGGATATGAAGAGCATGGAGGGCACTCCAGGGCTGCATAATATGGCCTATAAAACGCTGCAAGAGGCCAAACTTGCGCGCGATAAGAAGGACTGGGAAGATTTTGATGCCCTTTCACGCGAGGCCTGGGGGTTGGAGAGCCGTGCCTACCCCGATGTGCAACACACGGCGATGGATGTGGTGGAGGGGGTGCTTTTCTATTTGGCGCTTCTCATGCCGTTTGCCTATTTCTGTGAGCGGCTGTTCTTCGGTTTCTTTGACTTAAAGCGCCAGTTGTTGACGGCATCCGCCATTTTCTTGCTCATTTTCGCCATCTTCCGCTATATTCACCCGGCATTTGAGATCACGATGAACCCCGTTATCGTGCTGCTCGCGTTTGTGATGTTAGCCCTTTCGGCCATCGTCATTGCCTTCGTCACCGGCAAGTTTGAGGAGCAGCTCAAGCAGATGAGCAAAAGTGTTAGTGGGGTGCATCGGGCCGACATCGGGCGCGTGTCGGTGGCCTTTGCGGCCTTCAACTTGGGTGTCTCCAACATGCGGCGCCGGAAGACGCGTACGTTCCTCACCTGCACCACACTCGTACTCCTCACTTTCACCGTGCTTTCGTTTACTTCGGTGGTACAGGTTATGCGGTTTAACAAAGTACGTGCCCCAAGCGACTACGGCCCGCGATATAACGGCATTATGATCCGCACGCCTATGTGGGACCCTCTGCAGGAACCGGCCTATCGCATTTTGGCGGATGAGTACGGAAAGAAGTACGCCGTTGCACCGAGAGCGTGGTTCTACGGCACTTCGATGGGAGAACAGTCGTTCCTTACACTTCAGCGAGCCGATCTCTCCTACGACGCCCGCGCCCTATGTGGGTTATCGCCGCAAGAGGCACAGATCATGCGCCCACAGGATGCGCTTGTGAAGGATGCCAACGGCAACACGGTGGGCCGATGGTTTAAGCCTGGTGATCGATACGTTATCATCCTGCCGGACGGAATCGCCGAAGCGCTCCATATTGGCCTCAGGGATGTGGGAACGGCCACGGTGAACTTTAGCGGCCTTCAATTTCGCGTGATCGGCATTCTCAACTCGCAAAAGTTGAAGCGCTATTACGATCTCGATAACGAGATGCTAACCCCCGTGGACTGGATCGCGATGAACAAACAGTCCCAGTCAAACAGCGGGGGCAGTGCCGCGAGCCAAGGGTTTCAGGAGTACATTCATCTTGACCCCGATATGGTGTTTTTCATACCCTATCAGACGGCCATAGATTTGGGCGCCCAGTTACGCTCGATTGCCATAGATTTCAACAATCCCGAACAGGTAATCCACCAGCTGGAGCCGCTTATGCGTCGGCTTGAGCTGAACCTTTATGCGGGCCAGATTACCGATCCGAACAACCCCGACCCGGCCAAGCGAGGAATCATCTATCGTTACTCTTCCATTGCGACTACCTCCTCGCGCGGGCTGGAGCTGGTGGTTATTCCCATAATCATTGCGGCTCTTATCGTGCTTAACACCATGTTGAACTCGGTGTATGAGCGCATTCGAGAGATATATATCTTCTCCTCTATTGGGCTCGCCCCCACGCATATCGGCATGTTGTTTATCGCCGAGGCGATGGTCTATGCCATTCTCGGTTCCGTTGCCGGGTATCTTTTGGGGCAGTTAACAAGCATTCTCTTGGTGAAGACAGGGTGGCTGCCGGGGCTCTACCTCAACTTTTCGAGTGTAAGCGCTGTGGGCACAACCCTTATCGTGGTAGGTGTGGTGTTGCTTTCTACCATCTATCCCGCGAGGAAGGCGGCGGAAGTGGCCACCCCGGCTGTGGATCGCTCGTGGAAGGTACCCGACCCCGAGGGCGACCACTGGGTGATTCCGCTCCCGTTTGCGGTTACCGGAGACCAGGCCACCGCGCTCAACTCGTTCCTTAGCGAGTGGCTGCAAGCCTATGAAGAGTACAGCATAGGTGATTTTGTGACGCAGGGGGTGCAGACGGAAGAAAGCCCTCACGTATACGGCACGCAGTACAGTATACGCTGCATGGTGTGGCTGGCGCCGTTTGACTTAGGCGTTTCTCAACGCATCGCCATTGAGACAACGCCTACGGAGACCCCCGATGTCTTCGAGATTCATCTCATCATCGATCGGGTGTCAGGAGACATCTCGAACTGGAAACGAGTCAATAGACGCTTCCTGAACACCCTGCGCAAACAGTTTCTTATTTGGCGCACCCTCAAGCAGGCCGAGCGTGAGCGCTATCTGCAGGGAAACGCGATAGATGCGACGAGTGAGGCCTCTCAGCCGGCTTAACGGCTAAAAAATATCGGATACGAAATACCGTTTCGGAGGAACACAAAAGGCGTGGCGGAACAGAGCGAGTTCGCTCAACTTCGACATCAAATAGAGGTCGAGTCGAGTGAGGAAGGAAGCACCGGCGAGATAAAGTTTGAAGAAGGCTATACGTGGAAGGTCTTCTTCGGCACCCTCTTTGTGGCGTTTGTTATGCTGCCGGGAGCTATCTATTTGGGGCTTGTGGCGGGACAAGGGCTTGGCCCTGCCGCCGAGTGGGTAACGATAGTGCTCTTCTCCGAGATCATGCGTCGTTCCTTCCTCCCCATGAAACGGCAAGAGATATATATTCTCTACTACGTTGCAGCCTCCTTAACCGGTCTCGACCCGAACCTAAGCATATCCGGTGGCCCCTTCGGCTACCTTGTATGGAACCAGTATTTTGAACAGTCGCCTCAGGCTGCCCCCATCGCCCACGATATACCGCGTTGGGTCGTGCCACCCATCGGCTCTCCGGCACTTATCCACCGCACCTTTTTGGATACGGCTTGGCTCGTGCCCATTGTGCTTTTGTTGATCGGTCAGGTGCTGGGCCGTTTTCAATGGATGAGCGCGGGGTACTATCTGTTTCGTATTACCTCTGATATCGAGCGGCTTCCTTTTCCCATGGCTCCGGTGGCGGCTTCGGGCGCTACGGCGCTGGCCGATGCGGCGAGCAAGGAAGAGTCGTGGCGCTGGCGTATCTTCTCCATCGGCACCATGGTGGG
>NZ_DATGLN010000098.1:0-5224 GCF_035294165.1 Chthonomonas sp. | reverse complement strand
CGATCCGGAAGTCCGCTACACTCCCTCCGGCGTGCCGGTAGCGCAGTTTGGGCTGGCCGTCAACCGTTTCACGCGCAACGAGCAGGGGGATTACGATGTTGACTTCTTCAACATCGTGGTCTGGCGGAAGACGGCGGAGTTCGTATCGCAGTATGCCAAGAAGGGACGCCTCATCGCCGTGGACGGTCGCCTGCAGGCCCGCTCCTGGGTAGACCAGACCAGCGGGCAGAAGCGCTCCGTGGTCGAGATCGTGGGCGAGAACGTTCAACTGCTCGATAGACGCTCCGATGAGACCGGAGGTCAAGGGGCCGGGCTTGAAGAGGTTCCCGTTACCGGCGTCGCTACGGAGCCGATGGCCGATCTGCCACCAACCGACGAAGACGAGATAGACCCATTTGCAGAGGAGTGATATGTCCGACGACAATCCAGAGATCAACCAGGAGACAATCGAAATACCCGACGAGACCATAGACAAACCTGAAGCGGATGCGGAACTGGCCGCAGAAGCCGAGGTAGAGACGCCCGCCGCGGAAAACGGTACTGCAGCCGCTCCTGTGGCAAAAGCGAAAACGACAAACCGTTTCCGCCGGCCACGGCGCAAGGTATGTCTGTTCTGCGTGGAAAAGGCCGAGACCATAGATTATAAGCAGATATGGCAGCCGAAGTATGCGCGCCTTCTGCTTACCGAGCGAGGCCGCATTGTGCCTCGCCGAACGCGTGGCCTTTGCGCTAAGCATCAACGCATGGTAGCGCGTGCCATTAAACGCGCCCGCCATATGGCGCTACTGCCTTTCGTGGTCAAATAGCCTCGGTTTTCAATATTACGGCGCATCCCTTGTGTTTACCTTGAATGAATCGGTAGCCCTAAGCGGATGCGCCTAGCTTAAGGAAGAGAACCATGCCGGAAGAGAACCTTCTCGACACAATTACGTCTGCCGAGCAACGGGCTTCACTAGACCCGCACGGCATGTTGGAACTGGTGCTGAAGTTCCCTGCCCAGTGCAGAGAGGCCGCGAATATCATATGGCACTATGGCGTCGGCCCCTCGGAGGCCGTGGAGATTCGACGCATTGTGGTGACCGGACTTGGTGGCTCCGCCATCGGCGGAGATTTTTTGCGCTGCCTCGCCGACGAGTACGGCCCCATTCCGGTCATGGTTAACCGTGACTACCATTTGCCCCATTGGGTTAACCGCAATACCCTGGTCATCGCGGCCTCCTACTCCGGCAATACCGAAGAGACCCTACAGGCCATTCGCGATGCAGGCCGAGCCGAAGCCCAGATCGCCGTGGTAACAAGCGGGGGAAAGCTGGCCGACATCGCCAAACAGGCCAGTTATGCCTACGCCCTTGTGCCGGGCGGTCAACCGCCGCGCTCGGCCACCGGCTATATGTTTTTTCCACAACTCACCTATCTAGCCCATCGTAGCCTGCTTCGCCATCAGTTTGAACGCGACATCGAAGAGACTCTCTCCGTTCTTGAAAACCTTGCTAAACGCTTGGGGCCGGATGTTCCCACAAATCAAAACCCCGCTAAGAAGCTGGCACAAGCGCTTTACGGCAAAATTCCCGTCATCTACGGTTCGCAAGGCTATCGAGGTGTGGTGGCCTACCGATGGAAATCACAGTTCAACGAAAATACCAAAATCGCCGCGTTTTCTAACGTCTTGCCCGAGCAAAATCATAACGAGATTTTGGCCTGGGTGCAGGCACAAAAACAGGCTTCCAACTGGGCGGTCATCTTCCTACGTGATCCCAACGAACGCTTCGAGAACCCTCGCATTGTGCGGCGCGTAGAGGTAACGGCAGAGCTTGTGGGCCGCGTGGCGCCGGTACATGAGGTGATGGCAGAGGGCGAATCGCTGCTGGCCCGACTCTTCTCGCTTGTCTATATCGCCGATTTTGTGTCGGTCTATCTGGCCTATCTGTATGGAGTCTGTCCTACCGACATCTCCTACATAGACCATCTCAAGGCCGAGTTGGCAAAACTCGGCTAAAAGTGGGGGGTCACAGCGCGAGCTGTAACCCCCTGGCCCTTTGAGAGGACGGCTCTATGCACGTGTCGCTTCTTGCCAAACCCCTGTGGCAACGTTCTCCGTTCCGCGCGTTTGCCCTTTCTGCTATTCTCGTGTTCTCGGTTGCAGCCCTCATCATCTGGCGCCTCCAATCGGCAGAGGTCAACCGTATAAAAACGCTCTATGCACAGGAAAAAGCGGCCATCCGAGCCGATGGGCTACCCCTCACTCCCGACCAGGTCGTTCCCAACCATACGCCCGAGGTGCAAAACGCCGCTCCCCTCTATCTAAGTATCTTCACCGCCTTTAAGGCGCACCCCCAATGGCGCATCCTTGAAGCCAATGCCCTCTCCGTTTTTGCCAATTTCCCACCCAACGCAAAAACACTTCGAGCCGCCGATCGGTACGTGCAGGCCACACGCCCGGAGATGGCGAAGGTCGAAAAGGCCGTTCGTCTCCCCTATTGCGATTTCCATTACGATTGGAGCGTACGCCCCCTTTCGTCATACACCAACTATGCCAATTTCCGCACCTTAGCACGCCTGATAGCGCTCGATGCCGTGCGCCTTGACAGAGAAGGAAAACCCATGGCAGCGCTCGATAGATTGGCCGTCGGGGCTCGCATGGTACAGCAGTTCACCTCCGCCGATCCGAGCGTAATGGCCCTTCTAGTATCTTCGGCAATGAATACTATTTTTGGGAAAGCTTGGACATTGATCGTGCAACACCACCCCCACGATCTCGTTGTGCTTCGGCACGCCCAAAAAGTCAATCATCTTCTGGTGCGCAGCTACGATCTGAGGTGGTTCCTTCGCTATGAGGTTTATGAAACCGTCTGGCTGGGTGACTATCTTCGTCAGCACCCGAAAGAAGCTCTAAAACTGCTTCAAGAGGCTGGCGGTTTCAATGCACCCCCGCCACAAGAGGTCTGGTGGAAGAAGCTGTGGCGTCGTTTTACCGGCCAGAGCGGGCCTATTCCCTCCAAGTTCAGCCCGCTGCAGATCGATCTTCTCGAAGCCCGTGCGCTTGCGTACTACGATACCGCCTACCGAACTCTCAATAGCCACCAGGCCAATGTGCTCGCCGCCCAGCAAGCCCTTCAAGAGCTAGATGGGCGTGCGGATGCCCTAGGCCACAGCGATCCTCGCGAATATATGCTCCTCAATGCGCGGGTGCCTCTCTCCTATATCTTGCAGCATCTGCTCCAAACCGAGAGCAGGTGGTGGCAAAGGGAGCTTCTCGCTGAACAGTATATATACCGCTGTGAACACGGGCATGCGCCAGCCGATGTTCGGCGCCTACCGGCAGTGCAGCAGATGCCGGAGAGCATTCGTTGGATATTCTTTCTTCCGAAATCGTCATCGCCTACAAACCGGCCTGCGCCACATACATTTTTTAGGCCATGAATGCTATTATTCTCCTAAGGAAAGTATCGCTTGTTCAGCAAAAAGCACTAACTTAGGGGAAAACCATGTCAGCACAAAGAAAAGACCGGCGTGAGCTGTTTTTTGTTGCAACCTTGTTGCTAGGCATCCTCATTCTTTTTATGCTTCCTATCGGCTATGTTCTAGTGCAAAACCACTTCGCCTCCATTAGGGCACACCGAATACTCGTTCACGCGCGTGTCCTCATCCAACAAGATGGTCTTCCTCTTACCGTAGACGAGATGAATAAGTTCACCACCCCGCCTCCACTTTCAGAAAACGCCGCCCCCCTTTACGACAAGATATTTGTGAACTTTAACCAGAACCCTCAATGGAGCCTACTTGAACGGCAGACCTACCCCCTTCTCGACGCCTGGCTTGGCACAACACCGTTTTCCGGCTTCACAAACCCACCTCTCCTCCCAACCGCTATGACATCCGCACAACAAAAGAGCCTGATCCATGTAGCAGAACAGTATGTACAGAGCGCTCGCGCGCAGTTTCCTCTTACTGCAAAGGCGGTCTCGCTTCCCTACTGCAACTTCCAGAGGAACTGGAGCCTCGGCTCCAACCTTACCTTTCCCGAATATACACAAGCGCGAAAGCTCGTTCGGCTTCTGCTGCTGCGTGCGCTTTTGCTTGACCGTGCCGGAAAGCCGCTGGAGGCGTTGCAGCAGATTGATTTGGGAGTAAAAGTGGCCAAACAGATCGGGTCGGCCCAGTGCTTATCGCCTTTCTAGTGCGGTGTTCGATGGAGGACATGCTCCAACGCGCTTGGATGCGCATTGTGGAGAACCATGCAAACGACCCACAGGTGCTGCGGCGCGCCGAGGAGGTGAGTCGCGATTTCGGACACGATTCCGATCTGAGGCGCTATATGGCCAGCGAAGCCCTATGGACTGAATTTACGAGCCACCTCGCCCACGCCGAGAGCGAGAAGTTTTTGGAGGCGTTCAATCAGCAGATTAACTCTCCTATGCAGTTCGGTAACTCCTCCGAGTCGTTCTTCGTTCATTTTTGGAATCGGCTTCTTGGAAAAGAGCAGTCTAAGACGCTGGCAGCACCTACAATTGACCTTATGGAAGCTAACATGCTAGATTACCTTCATAACTTCTTGCAGATTGAAAAGCGTTACTCTAACGATCCCTATCAGGCCTTAAAGGCCATCCAGCAGCTTTCAACGGATGCCTCCAATGCTGCAGCGCGTGCGCCAAAAGAGTACTTCCTGGTCTCGCTTATGGACTCTAACTATCAAGCAGCAGCCATCGAAAGCATCTATCCGCTGGCTTGGGCGCGTCAACGTCAGCTCGTGCTCGATCTGTTCAAATATCGTCTGCAACATCATCGGTTTCCCAAAGACTTAAGTGCCTTCCCAACCGAAGAGACGCTCGATCCTTTCAACAATCGCCCCATGCGCTACCAGCGCACCACACAAGGTTTTGTGCTTACCAGCGTTAGGGAAAGAGCGCTAGCATACTCGCCTGGGTCAGACTCGGAAATCACCGTTCGTTTTCCGCCAAACCCCTAAGCGCGCAACTGTTCCAAACACCGCCAATAGTTGGGGAACGTTTTCGCCACACAGCCCGGATCGCGTATGACGATGCCCGGCACCCGCAGCCCGATGAGGGCGAAACTCATGGCCACCCGGTGGTCGCGATAGGTCTCGATCTCTGCAGGACGGATTTGGTGAGCAGGCCAGATCGTGTAACCATCCGGGCGCTCCTCCACGCGTACTCCAAGCTTTGCCAGCTCGGCGCAGACGGCATGGATGCGATCACACTCCTGG